>DATBAX010000316.1:0-7055 GCA_036271275.1 Terriglobales bacterium | reverse complement strand
GCTGAATTCTTTTGTGCAGCGAATCCTTTCCACGGTTCAATGAACACTTTCGCGCCGTGGGATTTGGCGATTTCGATCGTCCGGTCCGCGGAGCCGGAATCGACAACAATGATTTCTCCCTGTCCGTCGCGCACCAGTCGCAGTACGCTTTCGAGAGTGCGCGGAAGATTTGTTTCTTCGTTTAGCGTAATCAGGACAACTGAAAGTGTCACGAGGAAGAGGATAAACCGGAAGCTGGGGTTCCGAAATGACGTTAAGGGTGCACCGGAGCGGGGGATTGGCTCGCGGCCGGAAGTCCCGGCTGCGGCGCGATAAAAGGCGCCGTGGGCATATGCGTGACTTGCCCGCTCTGCGCGTCTGAAAGCAGAATTCCCGCATGATCCAGCAAAAGCCCAGTGGAGCGATCCAATTCCACCTGCGCTTTTTCGTATCCAGCCAATGCTGAAATAAGATTGGATTGGGCAGCGGTGAACGCGGATTGTTGCTGCATCACATTATCCGGATCGGAAACCCCAACCTCTAGCTTTCTCTGTTCGGCATACAAAGATTTACGGGCAAGCTCGATAGCGTCCTGCGCGGCTTTCACGCTCGATCGATTCTGTTGTAAGTCAAACTGCGCATTGCGCACTTCAATGCGAATTTGATTTTGAAGTTGCTGAAAGCGCATTTGGGCCTGGCGATATTCCAGCTCAGAACGTATCTGGTTGGCTTGCGCTTCGCGGTTGCGGATCGTCACATTGAAGGTCGCCGCGACTCCGTAGTCGGGCGCGGTACCATTAAATGCCTGGCCCAAGGCGTTGCCGTAGCTTACCGGCCCTCCATTACGAAACGCTGGAGGCGTATGGGTTGGGTCATAACAGCGAAATGTTGAAGTGCTGGAACAAACCGGGGCTTGCGGATTTACCGCCCCGCCCAGTCCTGAGCCTCCGTAGTAGGCAGACGGATCGACGATTGGCAGGAGGGCATTGCTCACCGTACGGTTGTTAAGTTCACGGGTAGTCAAATCGATGCGCGACTCCTCCAGTTCGGTACGATGAGCAAGTGCATCGTTGACCATGTCCGTGGTCGAAGCAGACGACTCTTTTTCGGGCAACTGCATAGTCGAAGTTGGAACAATTTCCACTTCGGCGAGGGCCGGAGTCACTAGCGTCCGGCTGAGTGCATTCTTCATCAGCAACTGCTGGAGTTGCAGGTTGGTGCGTGCCAGAATCAAAGCTTGTTGCGCCGTTGCAGCCGTACTTTCCGCGTTCACGATCTGGATGGGCTGCACGGTGCCGTACTGCACCTGGGTGCGAGTGTCCTTCACGATGGTTTGAGCGTAAGACAATGCGTCCTGCTGCACTTTTACATTTTCGTAGGCGAACACCAGATTCCAATAAAGATTTTCAATCTGATCGACCGTGGTGATGATTTGCAAACGGAAGGCGACGTCAGTAATTTGCCGATTGTTCGTAGCGATCTGGATGAAACGTGTATTCGGCAATTTGCCGAAGCCCTGCAGAATCGGTTGGGTCACTTTGAATAAAGTATTGGCAGTAATGTCCGGGCTGAAAAAGCTGCGTGGACTTCTGGTGGTAATGTGGCTGTTGTTAAAAGTCACCGAAATATCGGTTCCCCATTGCAAGCCTTGCGTGTAACTAAAATCGGCAGTACCGGTATTGGTGTTTATCTTCGGTGCTCCGTTCAGCGAGCTGCTGGATGGAGTATAGAGGCGGTCCATCTGGAGTGTCCCGGAGAGGACCGGATCGAAACCAACAATCGTGGATCCGATTCCCAGGGTTGAGCTCACCAATCCATTGGTGCCAGTGGCAGCGCCCGCTGACCCAGGACTGGTACCGCCGCTGCCGGAGCCTACCGTACCGCTGAGTCCGGTGGAGGTTCCACCAGGGGTATTCTGCACAATGCCTGAATTCACTCCCAAAGTAGAAGCGCCGCCTTCGGCGCGAAGGATGTCGGTGTCGGCGATGGCGTTGTTGTAGCGCGCGATGGCCAGGTCAAGATTGTTTTCCAGAGTAAGCGCAATGGCATCGTCCATGGAGAGCAGGAGTTTGCCGTCTTTTATCAGGGACTCAAGCCGTGGAGCATTCGTCAAGTTTGGCGGATCGACGTGATGCGACTCATAGGGAGCAATGGGATTGGGACGATGCGTGTAGGGCTGCGAGTAATCCCTTGGAACAGATGAACTGGGAGATGGAGCGCTGGGTTGAGATTGCTCTGAGTTTTGCCCCCGGCAGCCGGAGATCAAAACGCCGGCCAAAGCTATCGCGGCCAGCAACCGAACATTGGGATACAAACCAGAGAAATGCATTCGTCTATCTCAATAGATAATGGCCGCTGCCCACGCTCATTGTAAAGCTTCGGACTGTAAAGAATTGTCAGGCGAGAATCGTCATATCAAGAGCTCATCTGGGCACGGCGCGAGGCGCCTTCCTAATCAGACGGCGAGGCTTGGATGGAAGTTGAACCGGAAAGGATGCGTGGGACAGTCTCGAAAATCCTGAGACGGTCCCACCAGGTTCATGCGTCCTATTGCTGCGGGGGCGCTGGCTGAGTACTTGTTCCGTAGGGTGCGTCCCGGCGCGATGTGACGTCCGGTACGTGAGGCGGATTGGTGACTTCGCCGCGCTCGGCATCGGATATCTGAATGCCGGTCGTATCCAGCAAGCGGCCGGTTGCACGATCCAGATCGACGCGGGATTTCTCGTAAGCGGCCATAGCGGAAACCAGGGTCGATTCGGCGGTTGCCAGCAAAGATTGGTTCTGCAACACCAACGTTGAAGTTGATGCGCCGAGATTTAGTTTCTTTTGTTCGGCGTCCAACGATTGGCGAGCGTACGCTACCGCAGCCTGCGCGGACTCGACGCTGGCCCGGTTTTGCTGTACGGCAAACTGTGCATTCCGCACATCGATGCGAACCTGGTTCTCGATCTGCTGCAAACGCATCTGGGCTTGACGGTATTCCAACTCGGACCGAATCTGAGTCGCTTGAGCAACCCGGTTGCGAATGGGGATAGTCAACGTCACGCCTACACCTTTGTCTGGCGCAGAAGAGTTGATGAGCTGATTCAGCGTGCCTCCATAGCTTGTGGAGGATGAAGGCGGAATGACCGGAGACCCAGGAAGCGATGGATTCGGCCCCGAGCAAAAGCCTGCCGCCTGTGTTTCTGGAGGCTGGTTTACGCAGAGATTGGCTGGATTTTGTGCCCCTCCAAGACCGGATCCATTGTAATAAGCAAACAGGTCGACCGTGGGAAGCAGTAAGCTGCGAATGGCTTTGTTGCTGATTTCCTGGTTGGTGAGGTTGATCCGCGCCTCAGCCAATTCAGTTCGATGGGAGAGCGCGTCGTTGATCAGGTCCTGTGTCGGTACGACCGCTTCCTGGTCTGGCAATTTCATGGTGGAGGTGGGAACCACCTCGGCATCGGCCAGTCTCGGATCCACCAAGGTGCGGCTGAGGGCGTTTTTCATCAGCAACTGCTGTAACTCGAGATTGGTCCGAGCCACCGTCAATGCCTGCTGATCACTCGCCACCGTGCTTTGCGCCCGTACTACCTCGATGGGAGCTAACGTACCGATCTGTACCTGCTTTTGATTGTCCGACATCGTCTTTTGCGCGAAGGCAACCGACTCCTGGGCCACCCTCACATTTTCATACGCGTAGACCAGGTCCCAATACATGGTTTCGATCTGATCGACGGTCGTGATGATCTGGAGACGAAATGCAACGTCAGAAATCTCCCGGTCATTCTTGGCGATCCTGATGAAACGCGTGTTGGGAGCAAATCCGAAACCTTGCAGTAAATGCTGCGTAAGTCTGAACTGGAAACCGGAATTCAACAAAGGGCTCAGGCTGGTAAACGGACTGTTGCTGGTCGAGCGAGTGTTGTCGAACCCCACCAACAGGTTGGTGCCCGTTTGAAAGCCCTGGTTGTAGGCAAAATTGTAGGTGCCCGTGGTCTGGGCTAGAACGGGAACTCCGGTGAAGGCGTTGCTGGACAAGCTATCGGAGTGGTCCGACTGAATGGTTCCAGTGAGGATTGGATCGAAGCTGGTGATCGCAGGGCCGTTACCCAAGGTCGAACCAACCAGGCCGCCGAAGCCGGCGCCCGCGCCTCCCGATCCTGGATTGGTGCCGCCCGTGCCCGAACCGACTTGTGAACCGATGCTGCTTTGCGCTCCGCCCGGGGTATTCGCCACGATGCCGGAGTTGATACCCAGAGTCGAACCGCCCGCTTTGGCGCGGAGAATGTCGGTATCGGCAATGTTGAGGTTGTAGCGTGCAATGGCGATATCGAGATTATTTTCCAACGCGAGCGCAACTGCGTCGTCCATCGACAAATAGATTTTTCCATCCCGCAGCAGCTGTTCGATGCGCGTGGTATTGGTCAGGATCGGCGGCGCAACGTGGTGCGAAGTGTAGGGAGCGATGGGATTGGGAAAATGCGATTGCGGTTTGGCGTAGTTCTTCAGCACAAACTGCTGCGGTTGCGGTGCTTGGGGCACGGTTGGCGCCGGCTGAGCTGGAGCGGGCGTCGCTTGGGTATCCTGTGCCCAACTGCCAACGGATAGCACACCGGCCAGGGCGGTGGCCGCAACCTGCCGAACGACTACATTTAAGCGAGGCAAAAACATTCGATTATCTCCATCCAAAAGGCTGAGAGTTTTAAAGATAGCAACACCGGGCTCTCACTCAACAGTTGTTACGCAAAACATGACCCCCAGGTTTCATTTTTAATGCATTACCGGGGTCAAAACCGTCTTGATTCACACTCTTTGTTCGACGGGTCAAGGGAATGCAATAGTATAGCTGACGCAGGACGCCTGGTTTTTAACCGAGTTACGCCAATCTGGTAAAACTTTGTAAATACAGGTCAAACCGGGTTAGATGAACCGCTCCGCTAAGAAGACTCCATAATCGTCATGCGAAATTTCAAGGTCGTGCTGGCCTATGACGGGTCGGAATTCTCGGGCTGGCAGGTGCAGCCGGATGCCCCCACAATCCAAGGCTCGCTGGCCTCGGCTATTGGACGGATTACCGGAGAAAAGGTCTTGCCTCAGGGCTCCGGGCGCACCGATGCCGGAGTGCACGCTTTGGCCCAGGTGGCGACGTTTGCAACGGAATCGTCCATCCCCGCGGAAAACCTGGGAAAAGCTCTGAATGCGAATCTGCCGGCTTCGATCCGAGTGCTTGAAGTTCAGGAAGTTGCCGGCGAATTTCATGCGCGAAAGTCGGCCCGGGCGAAAACTTATCGCTATCGCATGTATCGTGGGCAGATCTGTCCGCCGTTCTTAGCGCGCTATGTGTGGCATTATCCGTATCCTCTGGATGAGAATGCGATGGCGGCTGCCGCCAGGTTGGCGGTTGGAGAGCATGATTTCACTTCGTTTGCCGCAGTGGATCCCGAACGCGGACGCGAGGATGCGACAGTTTCGAATATAAGAGAAATCTTTGCCTCCAGTTGGGAACGACAGGGGGAGGAGTTCGTGTACACAGTTCGGGGCGGCGGATTTTTGCACCATATGGTGAGGAATTTGGTGGGGACTTTTTTGCTGGTGGGGAAGGGAACGCTGAAAGTCGAGGACATTACGAAAATTCTGGATGCACGGAATCGGTCGACGGCGGGAGCGACGGTGCCGGCGAATGGGCTGTTTCTGGTGGAAGTGGAGTATTGAATGTGCTCGATGCTAATTTCTCATAGACTTGCTTGTCCCTCCTCGTTGCCGGCGTTTCTTCTATGAAACGAACCATCGTCAGGCTGATCGCCGTTGTGGTTGGGCTGGCGGGGGCGTTCTCTGCTTTGGCTAGTGTCCTCGCTCTATACGGCGTCACGAAATATTCAGAGACTCGGCAAGCCGGAAACCTGGATGCCGCGGTGTTCTTAGCGATCGTCGCTCTGTTCCTACTTTGGATCACCGTCGGATTGTTCAAATCTCGCAAATGGGCATTGGTCGCCACCATCATCCTCGTCGGGCTGTGCTTCGTTTACAGTCTGACTAAAATCGCTATGAGTAAGCGCGACGCGCGGCTCGTGGGTACGATGACGGTTTTGGTCAGCAGTGTTGTGGTCGACTTTCTCCTGATCTACGCAGCCAGTATGTCGAACGATTTGCCGTCCCTCCAGGGTTCTCGACCAGCCGGGGTGACGGCCATGGCAATCGTGGATTTCGTTGCTGTCGCGCTAAGCGTTTTGACGATCCCAAGGGAGATTCGAGATCACGCGGCAAGCTGGCAACTGGCCAGCACACTTTTCAATATGTTGCTTTGTGCCGCACTCTCGCTGGGACTTTGGAAGGTCAAAGAGTGGGCTCGTCTTCTCACAGAGATCACCGGGTTTCTTGCGCCGCTTGGTGTCTTACCCCTATTCCTTGGGGTAAATAGGCATAGACCAATTCTGGTCACGATTGCAAGCGCGTTATTGATCTATGCGGGTTGGACAGTTTGGTATCTCAGAAGACCCCAAATCGAGCGAGCCTTTGCGAGATCGGAATCGATAACACTGTGACTAAGGCGACCGATGTCCCGATTGTTGTTCGAAGAGTGGCTTCGGTTAATCCCGCGACGGGCAAGGCCTTGCGGGAATTCGACTGCGTTACCGAAATAGAAGTGCAAGCCGCTGTAGCGCGAGCCCACGTTGCTCAATCCGCCTGGAACGATCTTGGAGTACGGAAACGAATCGCCATCCTGCGTAACTTTCAGAAGCTCTTGTATGAACATAAATCGGAAGTTGCCGGCGTGATCACCAGCGAAGCTGGAAAACCACCTGTGGAAGCTCTGCTCACCGAGGTGCTTGTCGTACTGGACTCCGCCCGTTTTTGCATTGAGAACGCCTACAACTTTTTGCGTGAAGAGCCAGTGCCCCACGGCAGTCTGGCTCTGAAGACCAAGTCTGGCCGGCTTTTGCGTGAACCGCATCGCGTGATTGGGATCATTTCACCATGGAATTATCCGTTTTCCATTCCCGCGACTGAAAGTCTTGCAGCGCTTGTAACTGGAAATGCAGTCGTGTTGAAGCCATCAGAATTCACTTCGTTATGCGCATTGAAACTTGGCTCGC
>DATBAX010000315.1:0-23961 GCA_036271275.1 Terriglobales bacterium | reverse complement strand
ATTTCGGTGATTTCGAGAATCGGATCGACTTCGGTGCGGATTTTTTTTAGTTCACCGGCACGGTCGAGAGCTGCGATCCAGTCGCGTAGGTCGTCGTAAGCCAAAAGTTCCTCTTTCGCGAGAATCACGATTATAAGGCAGTGGGCGGAAATGCAGATAGCCAGTGGCTTCGCATCGGCTGGACAGATGTGGGCAGATGCCACACAAGGTTGGGAGGCATTATGGTTGCGGCACCTAAAGGGTTGGAACAGATTGCTGCGACGTTCGGGGATGTTCGAAAATATATTCTTCACGACGGAACGTTGGATCCGCGATGGCAGAGTGGAGTTTTGGCGTCGGTCGCGCTTCCCTTTCCTCTGGTTCTTTCTTTTGACGAGTCGAAGACAATTACGCATTTCAGTTGTCATAAACTGTTGAGTGGAATTTTTGTGGACGTATTCGCAAAGATTGTGAGTGCTGGGTTGCAGAATAAGTTAACCAGCTTTGGGGGATGCTTTGCATTTCGTCCGCAAAGAACCGGCACCAGGCTTTCGACCCACTGTTGGGGGATTGCGGTTGACTTGAATCCTCAGAGCAACCAGCAGGGTTCCCCCGGTGACATGGATGCTGGGGTGATTGAAGTCTTTCGCGTGGCTGGCTTTGAGTGGGGCGGGGATTGGACTGGGGCTAGGAGAGACGGCATGCATTTTCAGTTTTGTAGCGGCTATTGAAGTTTAGGATTTACTACAGAGGGCACGGAGTTTCACGGGGTAAATCAAATCCGGTGCGACTTGCTGTTATATTCGTGGCCTTAGGAGTTTTGCGA
The DNA here is from genome assembly GCA_036271275.1 of Terriglobales bacterium. Taxonomy (GTDB): domain Bacteria; phylum Acidobacteriota; class Terriglobia; order Terriglobales; family Acidobacteriaceae; genus DATBAX01. The sequence goes on along the minus strand of DATBAX010000315.1, from coordinate 23,156 downwards.
AGCGAGGCGGACCTGCATGGTGGATAGCTTGAAGAAGCGCGTGGTGATTACCGGGATGGGCGTCGTTAGTCCTAATGGCGTGGGCAATGCTGCGTTCTCCGAAGCGATTCTGGCGGGGCGCAGCGGGGTGAAAAGGATTTCGCGTTTTGATCCATCGGAAGTGCCGGTGCAGATAGCCGGCGAGATCCGCAATTTCGATGAACTGGCTTGGATTGATAAACGTGAGCGTAAACATGTGTCGCGAGTGTTGCCGTTGGCGATTGCGGCCGCGACTGAGGCGTTGCAGACCGCGGGGGTCGAACCTGAAAAACTTTCGCTCAAAGAACGGCAGCGTTTTGGGATCATCATGGGTTCGGGTGGCGGATCGCAGGAATTCACCGAAGAGCAGTACCGCTTATTTTTTCATCAGGAATACAAAAAGATGAGTTTGTTTTGTGTCCCGACTGGAGTGATGGGGACATTGTCGAGCGAACTGAATGTGCGATTTGGGTTGCGTGGGGCGAGCCATGTGATCACTACCGGATGCACTTCGTCCACCGACGCGTTTGGATATTGCATGCGGCAAATCCAATCTGGACGGCTGGACATGATACTCAGCGGTGGAGCGGATGCGCCGATCGCATTGGGGATTATTAAGGGATTTATTCTGATGAAGATTTTGACCGACTCGTGGAATGAGCAGCCGGAGCGGGGATCCAGGCCATTTTCGGCGGATCGCGATGGATTCGTCGTGGGGGAGGGCGCCTGGATGTATGTGCTCGAGGAATACGAACATGCTCGGGCGCGAGGAGCGAAGATTCTTGCCGAAGTGGCGGGATATGGATCGACCTGCGAAGCATTTCATCGGGTGCGACTGCAGGAATGTGGCGAAGAACCGGCGCGGGCGATTGGGTTGGCGATGAAGCAGGCCGGGATTAATGCGGAGAACGTCCAGTTTGTGAGTCTGCATGGGACGTCAACACAGTTGAACGATCGTATTGAAACGCAGGCGCTGAAACTGGCGTTGGGAGAACATGCGGCGCAGGTGCCGATGTCGGCGATCAAGTCGCAGATTGGGCATCCACAAGGGGCCAGTGGGGCTGCGGGGGTGGCGGCTACGATTGTTGCTATGCAGCATGGGCAAATTCCTCCTACGATTAATTTGGAAACTGTCGATGCGCAGTGCGATCTGGATTATGTGCCGGATGTGGGGCGCATGAAGACGATTGAACATGCGGTTTGTAATTGCATTGCGTTTGGATCGAAGAATTCTGCGCTGGTGTTGAGGAACTGCGCGTAAATCCCTATCTTCCAAAGATCAAAGTCAAAAGCCCCGCCCTCTCGCACAAACCGCGAGAAGGACGGGGCACCCTGGACATGCACCCCGTAAGGAGTTGGGGGAGATTGTAGGGGTCCTTCGGCTGCGGAGAGAGTGCGTTTCACGCACTCCCTCCTTCGCTCAGGACGACAAGAGCTTATAAATTTATTGCAGCAAATGCAGGACGGTGCCTTCTACTTTTGGCCAGGCGGTTGAGTGGGGGTCGATGACGTCGAAATGGTTCGCGGTGGAGATTTCGAGGTAGTGGACGTCTTCGCTGCGGCCCTTTTTTTGCTGGGTGTAGGCGCGGCTTAAAATTGGCGGGACGATGTCGTCGGATGCGCCGTGGATCAGCCACTGAGTGGCAGTGACTTTTAACTGCATGGGATCGGCTTCGTGATAGTGCTCGGGAACTTCTTTTGGTGTGCCGCCTAAGAATTCCACTACCGCGTTGTCGCTTAGATGAAGATCGAAGGCCTGCTGTAAATCGACCAGGCCTGCTAAAGAGACTGCGCGTTTGATCGACGGTTCGTGACCGGCAAGACACAGCGCCAGTTGTGCGCCGGCCGAGTGACCCATCACTAGAACCTTCGTCATATCCAGATTATATTTTTTCGCGACTGTGGAAAGAAAACGATAGCCGGCGCGAATGTCTTCGAAGGTGCCGGGCCATCCGCCGCCGTGATTGCCGACGCGCCGGTATTCCAGATTCCAGGTTGCGATCCCCGCGGCGGCCAGCGCCGCACACAGGTGTCCTGTGTGCGTGAGAGTGTACTTGGCGCGCCAGTAGCCGCCGTGAATATTCATGACTACCGGAAACGCGCCTTTCGTGGTGTCTTTGGGAAGACGCAACTCTCCAAACTGATTTGGATCGGCGCCGTAGGCGAGATGGGCATCGGCGGGGGGCGGCGGAAGATTGAGACTTTCTTCTGACATCCTGGTTATTGTTCTTTAAGTTTGAGCTTGGTTTTATTTTCTTCCAGGAACTCCGATAGCTTGTCGGCTACATCCAACAGGCGCTTCCATTGTTCGTAGTACAGCGTGACGGGAAAACGGCCCAGGCCGTAAATGCTGACTCCGCCTTTTTCACTGACGCGGAATTCCAGGCTACCGGTGCGGCGGGGTTGCTTTTCTAACTCCGCTAAGCGGGCTTTTAATTCTTCATAAGTAGGTTCGGACATGAATGACCTCGATGAATTAAGAATGATGTTGAGTCCATGATAGAGATTGGTGGGGGATTCGTCGAGGCGCATCGCGGTAGTGATGCAGTTTGAAATGAGACTCGTGGCAGGGCACGGCTTTTAGCCCTTGAGAGCGGCGTATCGGGAAGCTGCGCTACGCGCGTGGTCGAATCTCCGAGTTTGGCGGCACGCCTGAAGGCGATGCCCTGACACGAATCTTTTTCAAACTGCACTACTGTCCTTTCGTGTACCTCACAGGAAAAGCCCCGCCCTCTCGCAAAACCCGCGAGAAGTTCGGGGCACCCGCGTTGGATCAATCTTCGAAGGGTAGGCCTACATAGTTTTCGGCCAGTGATTTCGAAGCTGCGCGAGAACTGGTTACATAGTCCAGTTCGGCTAGTTGGCGGCGTTGGTCGAAAGGGTTGTCGTTGGCGAAGCGGTGGAGCATGGAGGTCATCCACCAGGAAAAGCGTTGGACTTTCCAGACCCGGCGCAAACAGGTTTTTGAGTAGGCATCCAGAAGAACGGTTTTGCCTGAAGAATAAAATTCAGTCAGGGCGCGCGCCAGGATGCGCACATCCGCGACGGCCAGGTTCAATCCTTTGGCACCTGTTGGAGGAACGATGTGGGCGGCGTCGCCGGCTAAGAAAAGTCTCCCGTGCTGCATAGGTTCCACTACTACGCTGCGCATTCCGGTGATGCCTTTTTGGAGGATTGGGCCTTCGGTGAGTTTCCAGCCTTCGTCCGAGTGGAGACGAGTGTGAAGTTCGTGCCAGATTTTTTCGTCGGGCCAGTTCGCGATGTCTTCATCGGGCGTGCATTGCAGGTACAAGCGGCTGATGGTCGGAGAGCGCATGCTTAGCAAGGCGAACCCACGATCGTGATAGGCGTAAATCAATTCTTTCGATGAAGGTGGGGCTTCGGCAAGTATGCCTAGCCAGGCGAATGGGTAAGTTCTGTCGTAGGTGGTCAGAACGCCTTCTGGGATTGCGGGACGGCAGATGCCGTGGTAGCCGTCGCATCCGGCGATGAAATCGCATTCTAGTTCTTGATCTTCTTCAAAGCGGATGAGTGGTTTGGTGGTGTTGAGTTTGTGGATGCCAACTTTTTCGACGTCAAACAATATTTGGCCCGCGGCGTCGAGGCGGGCTTTGATCAGGTCTTTGATGAGTTCGTGTTGAGCGTAGATGGTGATCCCGGATTCGCCGAAGTCGATGCGGTGTCCGCGGCCGGCGAAGCGTAGCTCGATTCCGTGATGGACCAGGCCTTCGCGTTTGAGACGTTCGCTGACGCCGGTTTCGGTCAGGAGGTCGACGGTGCCTTGCTCGAGCACGCCGGCGCGGATGCGTTCTTCGCAGTGTTGGCGGCTACGAGACTCCAGGACGACCGAGTCGATGCCGTTCAGGTGAAGCAAGTGGGAGAGCATGAGTCCGGCGGGGCCGGCGCCTACGATTCCGACTTGGGTGCGGGACGGCATTGGTGGTTGCGCCTTGGGGCGCGTGGTCTGGGTTTCGATGTCACCCAAGACGTTCGTCCTGGGCTAAGCTGGGTCGCTCCTCCGGAGCTGGATTGATGCACGCATCATTCTCTCTCTCTCTGTCCACTACAAGCTTCTACGAAAAACGGTCGATTACTTCGCGAGGGACTGGCTGTGATTTTAGTTTTTCCGGATCTTCGGGAGAGCGCACTGTCCAAACTCTCGTTTCAAAACACTCGACTGCGAGAACATCGTTTTTGAATAGTTTGTGATGGACGTCGAAACTGCTATTTCTCCATTCCGGTATGGAGGACTCGATGATTACGTCCTCGCCGAAGCGTGATGGCACGAGAAAGCGAACACGCATATCAACCATGGGGATTCCGGCAATGCCATGGAGCTTGAACATTTCATGCTGCGGCAGACCTGCCCGTTCGAATAGAGCCGAGGTGCACTTGTCGAAATATTCCAGATAGCGGGGATAGAAGACGATGCCTGCGGGATCGCAATCTCCCCACCCAATGTGGACGGTTTTCCGGTTGGTTAGCATGATTATTTCATTTCGTTGAATACATCTTCCGCGGCGTGAAACGCTGTGTTAGCTGCAGGGACGCCGCAATAAATTGCGCTTTGGAGCAGGACTTCTTTTATTTCGTCACGCGTGACTCCGTTGTTTATGGCGGCGCGGACGTGCAGGCGGAATTCGTCGGTGCGGTTGAGGGCGACCATCATGGCCAGCGTGATCAGGCTGCGAGTGGGGCGCGGCAGGCCGGGGCGGGACCAAATCTCTCCCCAGGCGTAGCGGGTGATGAGGTCCTGGAAGTCTTTGTTGAAGTCGGTGATGTTGGTGCGATCGACGTAGGCATCGCCCAGGACAGCACGGCGGATTGACATTCCGTTTTCGTATTTTTGATCAGTCATAGAGGTGTGGTTGCGCCTTTGGGCGCGGGGTCGGTTTCGTCTCTACCCAGGACTTTCGTCCTGCTAGGGCGCTCCTCCGGACCTGGATTTCGTGACTCCTACCAAATTCTTACGCTGTCAGAAAGCGCTCGACTCCCATGGTAAATGCGGAGGCGTCTTCAATATTCGATAAGTGGGCGGCGTCGAGTTCGAAATATTGCGCGCCGGGAATTCGATTCACGATCGTGTGCGCATCGGCTGGAGTGGCCACCGGATCGTGCGCGCCCGCTACGACAAGCGTGGGCAGACGAATCGACGAAACGGAATTGCTTGAACCCATAATGCTGAAATCAGCGTCGCGAAGGGCGGCGCAACAGCCTACGTAACCTTCTGTGGACGTACTCGCGAGCATCTCCTCGGCGCCGCGCACGATTTCCGGAAAGCGGCTTCGGAAGGATGGAGTGAACCAACGTTCCATGGCCGTGGAAGCAATTGATTGAACGCCATTTTTCTTGACGGTTTCGATACGCGCATTCCAGTTTTCGGCTGTGCCGATTTTTAACGCGGTGTTGCAAAGGACAATTTTATGGAGCCGTTCTGGCGCGTGGATTCCCAGGCACATTCCGGTGAGTCCGCCAATCGACAATCCGCAAAAATAAACCTTGGAGAGCTTCAGGTGGTCGAGCAGTCCGATGAAATCTTTTGCCAACCTTTCGATGGTGTACGCCCCTGATGTGGAGGAAGATTGACCGTGGCCGCGAGTGTCGTAGCGCAGGATGCGGAAAGTTCTCGACAGCGCTTCGAATTGCGGGTCCCACATGGTGAAATCCGTTCCCAGCGAATTGGAGAAAACCAGCACCGGTAAATCGGAGGCAGCCGTGAGGTTGTAGTGAATACGAGCGGTCTTCAATTTTGCAAAGGGCATGAAGATTATCCTCGTTTCCCGGCTGGCGAAAAGTTTTGATGCGCTGCCAGCACTCGATCGATAAACTGACGCGCCATACCCGTATAGCTTAAAGGATTGAAAAGCGCATCGATCTCCGCGGCAGAAAGATATTTGGTCACCGCAACATCTTCGACGAGAACGCTGCGAAGATGCCGATGCTCCGTGATCGCGCGATGGGATGCGTCGTCCATAATTTTGTGGGAAACATCACGCCCAATGTGTTTGGCCAGGGCCATCATCGCCGCTTCCGCGAAGATCAGGCCTTGTGTTTGCTCAAGATTATCGAGCATCCGATCGGTATTGATTTCGATTCCTTTCACGGCCTTGATCATATGATGAATCGAGCCCGCCGTGAGTTGGACGATTTCGGGCAGAGTGTCCCATTCGGCTTGCCAACCGCCCAGGCCGCGTTCGTGTTCTTGAACCATGGCAGCCAGCATGGTGCTGGTCAATCCGGGAACCCGTATGGCGGCGGCCAGAGCGACCGCCGCAGAAACGGGATTGCGTTTGTGCGGCATGGTGGAAGACGCGCCGTGTTCTGCTTGGGATACTTCTGAAATTTCGGTTTGCATTTGTAGAGCGAGGTCGCGGGCGATTTTGCCTACGGTCCCGACACACAATGCGAGCGTAGTGGCGACTTCGGCGAGCCGGTCGCGGTGAGAATGCCACGGCATTTCCGGTAAAGCAAGATGCAGTTCTTCGGCAAGAGTCTTGGCGACTTCCAACCCGCGATCTCCGAGAGATGCCAAAGTGCCGGCGGCTCCGCCGAACTGCAGGGTCAAAGCACGCTGCTTTGTTCCTTGCAAGCGAACGCGGTGACGATTGAGAGCATCAAGCCAACCCGCGACTTGCAGTCCGAATAGCGTTGGGACGGCGTGCTGCATCCAGGTGCGGGCGACTATTGGTGTGTCGCGGTGCTGGTTCGCGAGGCTGGCCAGAATTTCACAAAGTTCGGCCAGGTCGGTTTCGATGAAATTTAGAGCGTCTCTTAGTTGCAGGATTAGTCCGGTATCGATTGCGTCCTGGCTAGTGGCTCCCCAATGAATGTAGCCTGCGGATTTTTCGTCGACCAGCGCCGTCAGTTGCTTGACCATCGGGATAGCTAGATTTCCCGCGCTCGCAGCGGACTCGGCGAGTGCGTTTAGATCAAAGAGATCTGCTCTGCATTGGGCATGGATCGCGGCGGCTGCCGACTGTGGGATGACCCCGACTTTGGCTTCGGCTTTCGCGAGCGCGGCTTCGAAGTCGAGCATGGCTTGCAGGCGCGCGCGGTCGGAGAAGATTTGCTGGACTGTGTCCCCGCCGAATAATGGATCAAGAAGTGTCATGTCGACTGTAGCAGTTCCCTCAGGCGCTGAACCGCTGCTCCACGCAAAAGCCTGGAGACTTGCTCCAACGACCTAGATATCGAAGAATACAGTCTCGTCCTTTCCCTGCAAAATTACATCCCAGTGAAGGGACTCTGGAGAGTTTTCTTTCGCTCGAGCAATGAGTGTTTCTCTGCGGATTGGATCGACCAGATTGAGAACTGGATCACTCGTGTTTGTCGACTCGCCAGGGAAATACATGCGGGAAACCAGCCGCTTCATCAGACCGCGCATGAAAATCGAGATCATGAGATGCGGAGCTTGGATCGAGACTTCAAGGCCGGGTACTGAGCCCGGCTTGATTGTGGTGAAGCGGAATCGTCCGTTCTGGTCGGTTGCTGTTCGCCCGAAACCTCTAAATTCCGGAGCGGACAGCTTGTCTTGTTCATCTTCTAAATGCGCGTATTTGCCGGAGGAATTCGCCTGCCAGATTTCGATCATGGCATCCGGAACTGGATTTTTGTCGCCATCCAGAACCAGCCCTTCGATCGTGATGTGAGTGCCTGAAACATTTGGGCCCGCCAAATTCGAAACCATCATTTTATTGCAGCCGATATGGAAGAATGGTCCGACGGTTTGCGAAGGGGTTGTCGTCATTTTTTTCTCCGCTTGCCTGAAGGCTCTTCCATCGGCGTCTCTTCCCTTCCACGTAAAACGATGTCGAAACGATAGCCCAAAGCGGTCTGGGGGATTGTGGTGTCCCAATCGAAAACGGAAATCAGGCGGTCGCGCGATTTCTTGTCGGCGATCGAATTGAAAAGCGGATCGTAGGACAACAAAGGATCGCCAGGAAAATACATCTGCGTGATCAACCGAGCCGCAAACGCGGGGCCGAAGACAGAAAAATGAATATGAGCCGGACGCCAGGCGTTGTGATGGTTGTGCCAGGGATAACTTCCAGGCTTGATCGTAACGAAGCGATAACGGCCTTGGGCGTCGGTGAGGGTGTGGCCGCATCCGGTGAAATTGGGATCCAGGGGTGCACTGTGCTGGTCAACGTCATGCAGATAGCGTCCGGCGGCGTTGGCTTGCCACACTTCTATTAAAGTATGCGGCACCGGGCGACCATTTTCATCGAGCACATTTCCGCTCACGATGATGCGCTCGCCCAAGGGTTCGGCAGACGACTGCTGGGTCAGGTCGCAGCCGCTTCCCTTAAAATCTTCTTCCGTGAACTGGGGTCCGGTGATTTCTGAAAGGGTGTGTGGCATCGATACTAGAGGCTGCGTGGGAGCGCGCTTGATCGATGAGGCGTAGTTGGGGTAAAGATATTCGGGCTGCGTGCCTGGGAGTGGACGCCGGTAGCGGATTGGGGCGGACATGTGGCGCAACCATTATGCATCGCGGAAGTGTGCATGGTGCAAGGGAAACCGGGATTAACCACAGAGGGCACTAAGGTACACGAAGGAAATCCTCCAGCCAGCGTTGCTTAGTGGTGTTCTTTTCTTCTTGAAATGCGCTAAAATTCTAGCCGCTGTCTTGTATGGCACCAGGGAAAGATGGCTACCGTAAGCGAGTCCTTCCTGAGACTTTTGCGCCCGAGCCCCAGGCATACTTCCGCTCTTTAATCTTTTAACTAACGAATCGAGGAGGAAAATTATGGCGACGGTCCTGAACATGGCTCCTGCCGAAAACAAGGTTTCGGAATTTGTTTCGAAGACACGCAAAATGTTGATTAATGGAAAGTGGGTGGATGCGGCTTCCGGCAAGACGTTCCCTACCTACAATCCGGCGACCGGCGAGGTGCTCGCGCATGTGGCTGAAGGCGATCGCGAGGACGTTGATCGAGCCGTCAAAGCGGCTCGCGCGGCGTTTGAAACCGGACCGTGGTCGAAGTTGACTCCGTCGGAACGTGGGCGACTGATCTGGAAGTTGGCGGACTTGCTGGAAGAAAATCTGGAAGAGTTTGCCGCGCTCGAAACCATGGACAACGGTAAGCCACTCACCGTCGCCCGCGCCGCGGATGTCCCCTTGGCGGTTGATCTGTTCCGCTATATGGCAGGCTGGGCGACGAAGATTGAAGGGCACACGATTCCTATTTCCGTGCCATACACACCGGGCGCGAAATATCTGGCTTACACGGTGCGTGAACCAGTAGGCGTCGTTGGACAAATTATTCCGTGGAATTTTCCGCTGCTGATGGCGGCATGGAAGCTGGGACCCGCATTAGCAACGGGCTGCACCATCATTCTGAAACCGGCCGAGCAGACGCCGCTTTCAGTGTTGCGTCTGGGAGAATTGTTCGCGGAGGCTGGATTCCCTGAAGGAGTCGTGAACATCATTCCGGGATACGGCGAGACCGCAGGTGCGGCGCTGGCGGCGCATCCGGATGTTGACAAAATCGCATTCACGGGATCGACGGAAGTCGGCAAACTGATTCTTCATGCTGCTGCCGGAAACTTGAAGAAAGTTTCTCTCGAGTTGGGTGGCAAATCTCCGAATGTGGTTTTGGGAGATGCCGATCCTAAAACTGCTGCGGCGGGCGCGGCGATGGCGATCTTCTTTAACCATGGCCAATGTTGCGCGGCGGGCTCGCGGCTCTACGTTGACAAGAAGATTTTTGAGGAAGTTGTCGATGGCGTTTCCAAACGCGCTGCCAAGATCAGAGTGGGACCTGGAATGGACGCGACCACCGACATGGGGCCGCTGGTCTCCGAGGACCAACTGAATCGTGTGTGCAGCTTTCTCGAGTCTGGACGTTCCGAGGGGGCCAAGGCGATGACAGGCGGCGAGCGGCATGGCGACAAGGGATATTTCGTCAAGCCGACGGTGCTGGTGAATACGAATCCAAAGATGAAAGTTGTACAGGAAGAAATCTTTGGACCAGTCGTGACTGCCATGCCGTTTGACGATGTCGACGACCTGGTCACGCAAGCCAATGACAACATCTACGGCCTGGCAGCTGGAATCTGGACGAAAGACATTCAAAAAGCCCATCGTTTGGCGTCCCAACTTCGCGCCGGTACGGTGTGGATCAACTGCTACAACATTTTCGACGCAGCTCTACCCTTCGGTGGATATAAACAATCCGGATGGGGCCGTGAAATGGGACGAGAGGCGCTGGAGATGTATACGGAAGTGAAGGCGGTTTGCTCGGCGCTGTAAATCGAATCAATACCGTGGAAGAGCGGCGCTTCTAGCGCCGATTCTTCCACGGTTCTATCAGCTACTAGTTGTTTCCCAAATACTCAACGTGAACGTAAGTGCCAAGTCGCACGTTGTAGGCCAGGTACCAGCCTTCGTGATCGGGGTCGTCGTAAATGACGATATCGTCACTGTCCCATAGCCAACCATCGCTGAAGCCCACGTCGAACGGGGCGACATTGAAATAGAAGCCGTTAAACCAAAAACGGCCGGGACCACCACCGCCCAGGTGCCATACGTGACCGCGGCCAAAGCCGCCGGTGAAGTGTCCGTGCTCCCACGGGTGATCGAGATGGTAGTGGACATCCGCGCGACCGCTGTCGTGGCCAATCCATTTGCCATTGTTATGAACGTGGGGGGCGTTAGGATGACCACCTTTATCGGCAAATCCACGCGCTGGGGCTGCGTGCCCGGCGCGAGCCGGAGCCGGACCGTGGGACGGAATGTGTCCCGCGCCGCCGACGCCGTGAGCGCCGCCGGGATGTTGCGCAAGTGCGGGAAGAGATATCAACAGCAACGCTGAAACCAATCCGATGAGCTTTTTCAACTTAGCCTCCTGTGACTGCACTTCATTATATTCTTGGAATCTATTCTTGCGACATGGCTGAGATTCAAGTCGCTGGGGCCGGTAATGAAACTCAACCACTGAGACAACTTGATTTTTAGCGAATGACGAATTCCACTGGTGGTCCCGTCTGAGATGATCCAATCTTCCATTTTGGTTTTCTAGCCTGGATTGATCATTTCCTGGCGGGGATTCGACTCGGCGAAAGCGCTGCATACAGCGGCGACTGGGATGGCGACGCCCGTCATCACCGGCACAATCGATGTTCAGACAATGAATGGATCGGAAACGTTTACGGCCAAGAAGAACAGGCAGTTTCACGGTTTGTGGGGCCATACACGCACATAGTCGACTTGCATGACCGCCGGGAAATGAGTTTTTGCGTTGGGAAAAGATATCCATCCTCCGACTGCAAGATCAATCAGGATGTACATGGGTTTGTGAGGAATCACGGCTGGTCTGTTGAACTTCTTCACAGCTTTACCGTCGAAATACCAGGTCACGGAATCAGCCTGCCAATCGAGTCCGTAAGTATGGAATCCGGCGGACAGGTCGAGCTTGCTGTCGTAGGCTGTTCCGCTTTGGGGATGATGTCCATTGACCTGCTTTCCCCAATGGATCGTCGCGTAATCGATGGTAGAAGTTCCTCCCTGCCACTCCATGGCATCGATTTCCGGAGGCCAGCTTCCGTCGATCGGGAGCAGCCAAAACGCCGGCCACAAACCCTCGCCGGGAGGAAATTTCGCGCTCATTTCCATATACCCGTACAGGAAACTGAAGCCGGGAGGTTGAGTCGGACTTCCTCCAGTCACGATCATCCCTGAGGTGTAGTTGTAGCCGTGTAGATGTTGCTTTCGCGCGGTGATCCGCAGCATGCCTTTCGACACCGGATCATTGTCTTTCCAGTACCATTCGAGTTCCAGCGGAGGTCCGTTTGTGCAGCCAACTTTATCGTCAGCATACGGATAACACCGGTGCCATTTGGTGAGGTCCAAAGTTGTGCCATCAAATTCGTCATCGAAGATAAGTTGATCGGCTGCAGGTATGGCGTGGGGCACTTGCCCCGGATAGGATCGTTGTGCCGAGGCTATCGTTGTAACGGCGATACAAAGTATCAGCGAATAGACAAGCTTCACCCAAGCCCTCCCGACATGCGACATCATGCTCATTTTTTTGACGCCCGATCCTTCCCGGTGATCTGCCTGATCAAAGCTACCTCTTGCGCGTCATAGGGAGTACCGTCTTTGCGGAAAATATCATGGAACCAAATTGTTGGCTCCGCGGTGTAGGCCTTCTCCCAGGAATCCCAGGGATAAATGGTCTGGGATTTCCCGCTGACAAATCCCCAGTTATAGGCGCCGACATGCTCGTGATTCAAAATTGGAAGGATCGCCTGGAAGGTGCTTCCCATGGGACGAGCCATGTATTCCGTACAGATGATCGGACGTCCCAAATGTTGGAGGGATTGGATGCGACTTCGCATTTCGTCTGGCGGGCCATAACTATGAAATGTGATGACATCGGAATTATGGAGTTGAAAGTGCGCCATCTGGCTTAACTTCGCATCGTTGGACCAATCGTCGTCTTTCCAGACTCCACTGGTCAATGGTTGAGAAGGATTCTCATGCCGGGCCCACGACCATTCCTTTTGCAATAGATCCAAAGATGGCTGTATTTTTCTGGAAAGTTCTTTGCCTTTATAGGGCGGATTGGTATTGTCCGGCTCATTCATCAGGTCCCACATCAAGACTCGTTTGTCCTCGCGAAAATGGCCGATGACGCCTTCGACATAGGGCTTTAATTCTTTGTTCCAGCGCGATGGATCCTTCAACATGTCCGCGCCCGGCGATTGCACCCATCCGGAGTTATGAACGTGTGGCTTAGGGTCTCGCTGCTTTCCTAACTTAGGATAGGGGTCCCACACCGAGTCGAAGATCACGAAAGCAATTTTGATGTGATGTTTGTCGGCGACTTGCAAGAACTGGTCCATCCTCTGAAGAAATCCTAGCGGATCTTGTTGCCACAGGAGATTGTGAAGGAAGACTCGCATGGTGTTCATACCCAGGCCTTCAGCGAAACCTAATTCGCGATCAATGGTGGGCAAATCAAAAGTGTCGGCTTGCCACATCTCCAACTGGTTAATGGCGGTGCTGGGAATGAAATTGCTGCCCACCAGAAAAGGTTGTTGGGCATACCACTCATTGGCTTTCGCCGCTGGCCACTGCTGGGCCGAGGTGGCGACGCTGCAGATGAGAAAAAATGAAATGATCAAGCTCGCGGTCTTTCGCATAGGTCTCCACAATCGATTCACGTTATCGAAGATGCTCACGTCAAAGCTATACGAGCCAGTTCCAACTGTCATTGACGAGAAGCATTTTTCTTCAATCATCGGTTGGCACGTTCGTGCCATTCACAGCCATTGAGCCAGGACGTAAGCTGTTTATGAGCAGACTTCGGGGGAGGGCTGTTCGACGGGCGTCTCATGACTAAACGGTCATGAGACGCTTTCGTTTTTGACGGCAAGTTGTTGCTTCGAATAGGATTCGATCGCCGTCCTCAGGATCTTCCCCGGAACTGTATGATCCTGCGACGGTCACGTTTGGATGGTCTGCCGGCGGGCAATTCCTCGAATTGCTGCATCGCCTTGCGCTCGGCTGCTACCTTCAAGCGCAATTCCTGGCTGGCTTCGCTTTCGCGATAGAGGGTCTTTGCAACCGTGGCGGGACCGCGCACTTCGCTGAGCAGCAGGACTTCAACTTGAAAGTCACCGCCTTCGTTGGTCACTCGCAGCATGTCTCCAAGCCGAACGTCGCGGGCAGCTTTGGCAGGTTGCCCGTTGGATTGAATCCTGCCAAGTTCGCAGGCTCGCGCGGCCAGGCTTCGAGTCTTAAAAAATCTGGCAGCCCAGAGCCACTTGTCCATTCGAACCGAAGTCATTGGCTATTTTCCTATACGAATGGGGATTTCGGGTGATCCAGTTTGCCGGTCTTGCATCCCAAATACGCGAAGCGCAGTCGTTCCCTGACTTAGCTGTCTTACATCGTTTATGGCTAGTAGAGACAGTAAGCTTTCACGCCGAAAATTCTTGCGAAAATCTGGAGCGGGAGACGGGGATCGAACCCGCAACCCCCGGCTTGGGAAGCCGATGCTCTACCATTGAGCTACTCCCGCCCGGAACGACTGCCGAGAAGATCATACTCTGGCGCTGCCTCTCGGGGCCACCTGCCGTCCAGAAAAGTTTCTATAAAAACGGAAAAAACTTTTTGCTACGATACCGATTTCTCAAGATATATGCTGTCAACAATAATGTTGACAAGAGATAAAACAGTAGCGAATAATCCGTACCGACACTCCTGAGGGACTGGCCAATCCATATCGTCCAGACAAATGAAATGCTTGGGGAATATCGGGAATTCCCAAGACAAACCGGCACGTACAGAATTGGAGCCGAATGATCATGCTTAGGACCAAAATGACTTTCATCTTTCGCTATTTTGTTTTGGCGGTTTTAGGTTTCTGCCTCGCAGCCGAAAGCGCGAGCGCCGTTCCGAAGGCTGGGGCCGACTCACATTCGGACAAGCAGTGGCTGAAAGAACATCTACTGGACGACAATGCGCAACTGCCGTTCTCGTTCGCCTATGACAGGCAGGGGGGCAGCGTTCTTCTGAAAGCGTGGCCGAAAAAAATAGAAACAAAACAACTCGACAACGTTCGCACGGAATACCTGGTCAGTTGGTCGGATCCAAAAACCGGTTTGCAGGTGCGGGTGAAGGCATTAGAGTTTGCGAATTCTCCCGTGGTGGAGTGGACGGCATATTTCAAGAACGACGGCAAGACCGATGCGCCAATGCTCGAATATGTTCAGGCGTTGGATATTTCATTCCCGGTCACTGGCAAAGGCATTCCGACCCTTCTCTATTCCAAGGGATGCGGCGTGATGGATACGTATGCATTGCAGAAAAGGCCACTCAATCAACTCGATTCCTTTCAGATATCGAGTGAAAACGGTGGCAAGAATGTCGAGTTCATCCCATTTTTCGATATTACGACCGCCGGAAAGGACCTGATCGGCGCTTTGGGGTGGCCGGGCAAATGGATCATTAACTTCTCGCGGGCAACAGAATCAGCGATCGCTGTTAGCGCGGGCATGGACAATACGCATATTGCGCTGCATCCCGGCGAAGAGATTCGTACGCCAGAAGTCCTTCTCCTGCCCTGGGAAGGCGACGATGCCGATGCCCACAATCTTTTGCGCCGCCATATTCTGAAATACCACACCCCGCAATATGACGGAAAGCCGGTGGAACTTCCTGTATCCCATCTGGGATGGGGCGGTATGAAGACGTCGACGAGTTTGAAACTTATCGATCAAATTACTAAGGAAAATATCGGCTTCGAAAACTTCTGGATGGATGCGGGCTGGTATGGCACGGACCGTCCGGTCGACGAGTTCCAGGTTTTTGGAAAAGAAGATTGGTTCTTACACGCGGGAAACTGGCGGGTCAATCAAGTTCCCCATCCTGATGGCACGGGGTTGAAATCGATTAGCGATGCTGCCCACGCGAAGGGCATGAAGTTTTTGTTGTGGTTTGAACCAGAGCGGGCGGTCGTCGGCACGCCGTTGACGATTGAGCATCCCGACTGGTTTATCGGTGAAGTTACAACTCACTTCGAAGGAAACACCGAGAGGCCTCTGGTGAAATTCCGGATGTTCGATTTCGGCAACCCGGAAGCCCGGCAATACATGATCGATTCGATCTCGGATTTGATCGATAAACAAGGCATCGATGTTTATCGCGAAGACTGCAACTTTGCCCTCGGTCCTTTCTGGGAGAAAAACGATTCGACCGACCGCCAAGGCATGACCCAGATACGCTACGCGGAAGGATTGCTGAAGTTCTGGGACGAACTGCGGCGCCGGCATCCGAAACTGATTCTCGATATCGTTCAGCGCGGCGATTTGGAAACTATTTCTCGTGCCGTGGATCTAAGCCGTGCGGACTATCCGGTTTCGCCCGATGCGGACCCGATCGGCGCCCAGGTAAGCACCGAGGGACTCGCTTACTGGCGTCCACATTTTGGGACTTTACTCCAGGTCAGGCCGAACGATACTTATCATTTCCGCAGCGGCATGGCGCCTGGATTGGCTTTCGCACTGTTCAATGTCGCCGGCTATCCAAATCAGATTGGTAAGTTCATCCCCGACGATTTTCCATACCAATGGATGCGCGACATGGTGGCACAACTTAAAATTGTGCGGCCTTACTATTACGGCGACTATTACCCTCTCTTACCGTGCAGCGCCAATTCCGATTGCACCACGGACCCAAGCAAAGAGAATAGCGCCGCATTCGAATGGGCGGCTTGGCAATTCAATCGTCCGGAACAGGGCGATGGAATGGTCCAGGCTTTCCGTCGAGACGAAAATGACGAGCCGGTCAGGGATTTCCGCTTACGCGGCCTTGATCCCGCGGCAACCTACGAGATCAGCAATTTCGATACGAAAACGCCGCACAGCGTTTCCGGAAAACAATTGATGCAACAAGGGCTGCACATCGAAGTTCCGGAAAAACGCGGAGCGGCGATTATTATTTACAAGAAGGTCCGCTAGCCGGACGTGACAAGGTTTATTAAAGACTAAAGCCGCCGTCGATGATATGAATTTGGCCTGTGGTGTAACTGGACTCCTCGGAGGCCAGATAAACAGCCAGCGACGCAATCTCATCGGGACGGCCGATACGCCCCATGGGTTGGCGAGCCACAAACTCAGAGCGGACTTTTTCAACGTCGCCTTGTGCGGCGATGCGCTGATCCAAGGAAGGCGATTGCACTGTTCCTGGACAGATAGCATTGCAACGAATACCGCTGCGAATGAAATCGGCGGCAATCGCTTTTGTCAGCCCGATGACCGCGGCTTTCGTGCTTCCGTAAACGAACCGGTTGGGCGCGGCTTTGATGCTCGACGCCGCCGATGCCATATTAATGATGCTTCCCTTCCCGGCTTTGAGCATGGCCGGCAAAAACGCGCGGCAAGTTCGATACATCGACTTAACGTTCAGATCGAAGGAAAAATCCCAATCCTTTTCCCCGCAATCGAGAATGGTTCCGTGATGAACATAGCCAGCGCAGTTGAACAGTATGTCGATAGCTCCGAGCTCAGTGGCAAACTTCTCGACGTCCTCAGAGTCGCGCACATCCAGTTTCCGGCTTCGGATTGTTGGCCGCTCACGGCTTAGCTCCGCAACCAACGACTCATTAAGGTCAGTGGCCCAAACCATTGCGCCTTCATCGGCGAAAGCAACGGCCGTGGCGCGTCCTATACCCTGTCCGGCCGCAGTGATAACTGCGATTTTTCCTGCCAGTCTTCCGTTCATTTATTCCGCTTCCTCTATATAAATAAGATCACTCGTGTATTTGCCGGCCAAGTGAATGCTCAAGCCGGCATCCATCAGTTCTGCTCCAGAATAAATCCTTTCCGCGGTCGAATGATCTTCTGTGCGGACTTTGTACCTCTTGCCTGAGCTCAAGCCTCTGAGAGAAACCTGCCGTGCCGTCTCGTCGCTGTTGGGACGAAAAATGTATAGCGTTCCGTGTTTCAGGCTCGGACTCCAGTAAAACATGCCATCCCAATGATAACCGTCGGGACGCGGCAGAATGTGATGGACCTGCGCGTCCTTCAACATCGGCCGCACCCATGATTTGTAAACTTCAGTGGCTCGCTTCACGCCGTCGCGCTGCTTTTGCGTCCAACCGGCGCTGTGCGTGGGATCGATCTGCCATGCATTCATCATTGAAGATCGCCAGAAATACGGCTCCGGCGCGTCCGAAACCGTGTCGTAGAAGTTCTCGTAGGTGTAATTCATCAGGGCCGCGGGAGGAAAGGCAAAAGTCGCATCGTATGTACCCTGGCGATTCGGCAAGGATGACAAGGTGTCGTTCATGGCGATCATGTGCACACGTTGAATGTCTCCGAAATCCTTGATGCTTCCGGAACCCGAACAGCCTTCATTGATCAGATCGGGAAATTTCTCCAACAACGCTTCCTGTACCGCGTAGTAACCCAGCGTTGACCAATAACTTACGTCCACGCCGTAGTGATGACGATGCGTGGTCTGCTCGCACTTTGTCGCGATGGGCGTGTAATCGGTTTTGAAGTAGTCGATCTTATATTCCGAAACCACCCGCTGCGTGGACTGCTTCACCCAATCGAGCGCCTGATCCGAGCCCAGGTCGACCTGCGCGTCCCAGTTAATGTGGTGATCGGGATCGGGTTTCGGCGGAGCGAAGAACCAGTCGCGATGTTTGTCGATATTGAGCGATCTGGGATCATCCACCGTGGCTCCCTGCGTATAAGCCATCCAAAGCCCGAATTTCATATTGTGGCTGTGAAGATATTCTTCGATGGCGTGATGGCCGTGAGGAAACCGCTTTGGGTCCCAGAACCACGCGCCTGATTCCGGAAACCACATGGCGTCAACGACGAACGTCTCAAATCCGAGTTCGTGCGCGAGAGCGGCGCTGGCGAGAACGCCCTTCTCTTCGGCGTCGGCCCCGCCACTGTCCAGATACAGGTTGTACGCCAGGGTCGGATATTCATATCCCTTGGGATAGCGCGGAACCAGTTTCTCCATGATGAAGCGATGCAAACTGTAACTCCCATCATCGATATCGCCGGTGTAGCAACCGACAAACGCCGGAGGAACCAGAAAGGTTTCGCCGGCCGGAACATCGGTCTGGAATTCGGGCACGTTTCCAACTTCAATCTTTAGCGGAGCCGGATCGGACGCAGGCGCTGCCGCTCCTCCTGAGAATGTCTGAAAATGAATCCGGCCGATGCCGGAAAATTCCCATCCGACGTATAGTCCATGAGATGTACCGGCCTGCAAAGCCAGCCACGGCACCGGGCTGGCGCCGTCGTTAGGATTGCTGGTAAGAGTCTCGTTCGAGTTTTTGCCGACACTTCGAGTTATCGTTCCGCCCTGCAGAGTGGCATTGCCGGCGCCTCGCTTGATGGACCAGGCGTCCAGCGATTCGTCGGCGGGCAGCGTCAAATGGCTCAACACCAGACTGTCTTGATGGCCAATCGTGATCGGCGCTCCCGAATTGTTGGCAATCGTAAGCCAATGCTCGATCGGTCCTCGTCCAGGTCGGGCTCTCCAGACGGATTGCAACTCCAGCGCTGGGGTTGAATTGGAGAACCGTAATATCAACTGGCCACTTTGTGAATCAAATGCGCCGCCGTCAAAGGTCCAGGATGTTTTCGTCGAGCTTCCGTGTTGTGAGATTTCCGGAAGCAGTGTCTCCGGCGAGGTTCCGAGAAGCCAGTTCGTTCCGCCGCTTTTTGCTCCCAGCCAGGTCAGAACAGGAATGCCCTGTTGCACTTCCACGACGATGGTCGTGTCATCCGTACTCAACCGCCAGGAACTAGGATTATTTGCACCCAGCGCAGAATGCCAGCAAGTCAGAGTACAAGCCATCACAAGCAGCCAGGACTTCATTCGAAAACCCCCAGGAAAAATGCTTCATCCCTCGCGTGGTGATATACGCATCGGCTGTGGTAGGCTATTCGAGGCGTTTCGCCATGTCAACAGCATTGTTGACATTAACCTAGTGACGGGCGATAGAATTTAAAATTCCGGAACTCGACATGGGACGACTCGCGATTATCGTTACATTCTTCGCTCTGCTGGGGCAGTCGCCGACTACATTCGATCTGTCCACCGATTTTTCGCTTCACGATAATCCCGACAAAGCCTGGCAGTTTGGATACTCCGAAACAAATTCTCTCGCCTCCAACCAATTTCGGATCGACCAGCATGTCGATGACCTCCATCCGATTGGATTCTGGCATCCGGCCGTCAATAACGGGCCCGGCCCGGGATATTACCCGTATGTGGCTTTCAACTCTACCCAGCAAACGCAATATGGATCGAGCAACGGTTGGGCGGCACGCGCAGGAGAAGTCGCGATGGAAGCCAGCAGTGCCGGCCAATACAGTATGGTTCGTTTCACCGCGCCAGTGGCAGGGCCCTACAAGGTCTCAGCTCGATTTGCAGGAATCCATTTTGGTTTATCCACCACAGATGTTCACGTGATGCACAATGACTCTTCCCTGTTTGACGCCGACATCGAGGGTTATGGCGGCGATCCTGCTTTTCACAAAGTTGAGGGAGCGAATCCAACTGCGGCCTATAGCGGCGATATCAACATGAAAGCCGGTGACACTCTTACCTTCGCAGTCGGATACGGAAAAAACAAAACCAACTTCGGTGACACCACCGGTTTATTCGCCCAAGTCATCCTGATTAAAAACAAGCAGTAAGCAATCATTATTTCGTCCAAGGTCAATAACAATAATGGAGCTTGATATCGAGGATTTCGACGGGTTGCGTGAGTATCTCACCCAGCGCGATCACATCGAGACAGGCGAGCAAATCGTCTTCGAGAAGCTCATGGGAGGGGTTTCGAATCGAACTGTCAAAGTAACCTGGAGCGATGGACATGCCTGGGTCTTGAAACAAGCATTGGCGAAGCTGCGAGTGGATGCCGACTGGTTCAGCAGTCCAGCGAGGATTGAGATAGAGGCCAAAGCGTTACGGTGGCTGAATAAGATGGCTCCTGGCGGGACCACCCCGACGTTTATGTTTGAAGACAAGGCAAATCACCTCATGGGCATGGAAGCCATTCCGGAAAAACATGAGAACTGGAAAGATATTTTGCTTTCCGGACAGGTTGTTTCCGCGCACTTCCAACAATTCGGCGCGCTGCTGGGAACCATTCATCGGCGGTCGTCCGAATCGGCTTCAGAGACTTCCCAGGAATTTGCGGACACTACTTATTTCGAAAATCTCCGCCTGGATCCTTACTATCTGTACACAGCAGACCAGATTCCCGAGGCCGCCCAATTTCTTACCGCATTGGCGAAGGAAACTCTGCAACACAAAGACAGCCTCGTACACGGCGATTTCAGTCCTAAAAACACATTGATCTATCGCGACAAACTGATTCTTCTCGATTACGAGGTAGTCCACTACGGCGATCCGGCTTTCGATGCAGGATTTGCTCTCACCCATTTTCTTAGCAAAGCACACCATCTTCCCAAAGAGCGGAGCCGAATCGCCGACGCTACCTCGTTGTTTTGGCGGACCTATCAAGAAGAAGTCGCGGCACAGCCCTGGGCCGGGAAACTTGGACCGCGGGCAGTTCGCCATACACTGGCATGTCTGCTGGCGCGGGTGGCAGGAAAATCGCCGCTTGAATACCTAACGATTAAAGAGCGAGCGCGACAGCGGGACATCGTTCTGGCGCTTCTCGCAAATCCGCCTTCCAGCGTGCCTGAGCTGATTCGCGACTTTGTTCAAGAAATCGAAACTTATGCCAAAAATTAAGCACCTCGTAGGCCGCGAAATTCTCGATAGCCGCGGCCGGCCAACCGTACTCGCAACCTGCGTTCTCGAAGGTGGGTTCATCGCTTCCGCATCCGTTCCCTCGGGAGCGTCTACAGGGACTGCAGAAGCTTTTGAGTTACGAGACGGCGACAAGAAACGCTATCAGGGACTCGGTTGCCGCAAAGCCGCTGCAAATATTGGAGGAGAAATCCAAAGTGAGCTTGCCGGCCGCGAACTCGGCCAGACCGAAGTGGATCGCGCGATGATCGAACTCGATGGAACGCCGACAAAATCCCGGATCGGCGCAAATGCAATTCTTGCGGTGTCCGTAGCCTTTGCGCGCGCCCATGCTCTGCAACGCGGCGTGCCTCTGTACCAGCATTTCGCAGACATGCTGGGATCTTCTCCAAATGCTCTGCCTCGCTTGACTATCAATCTTTTCAGCGGCGGAAAACATGCCGGGCAGCAAGTCTCCATTCAGGATGTCTTGATCATCCCAATGTCCGCGCAAACGATCGACCAAGCGCTGGTCGCGGCTTCCGACGTTTATCAGGCAGCAGCCGATCTCATACTCGAACGTTATGGAATGCGTCTTCTCACCGCCGATGAGGGCGGGCTGGCGCCGCCCTGCAAGTCTGCCGAAGAAATGATTGGGCTGGCAGTCGAGGCCATTGCGAAGGCCGGCTATACGCCCGGGAAAGACATCGCTCTCGGAATCGATGTTGCTTCAACCCATTTCTACGAGAATCACCGATACCGGATCGATTCGCAGTCAGTCGACAGTGGCGGCATGATCCAAATCATTGGAAGCTGGCTCGATAAATATCCAATTCTGAGTGTGGAAGACGGACTTGCCGAAGACGACTGGGAAAATTGGCCGAAGCTTCGCGCGCTAATCGCTGGACGATCACTAACTCTCGGGGACGATCTCTTGTGCACGAACTCTGCGCGTATAGAGCGCGCCGTAAAAACGAAAGCATGTGATGCTCTGCTGTTGAAGGTTAATCAGATCGGCACGCTTACCGAAGCCCTTCTGGCGAATAAGCAGGCTCGGGCCGCCGGCTGGTCCGTCACATTGAGCGTTCGAAGCGGTGAAACGGAAGATAACTGGGCGGCGGATCTCGCAACCGGATGGCGCGCCGACCAATTCAAGAATGGTTCGATTCGTCAGTCGGAACGTCTGGCAAAATACAACCGGCTATTAGAAATTGCGGAAATCACTGGATGGCCGCTTACCGCATGGCCACATCGCGATTGAAATGGAGTCAGACTTGTCCTCTTGGCGAAACCTGATGATTCTCGCGGTTCTATGCGCGGCGGCTCCCTTTTCACCTGCGCAAACCGATCTTCAAAGCAGAGACGGCTATATCCGACGCCAAGGCGACACTTGGATTTTTGGCACGTCCCAGGTCGAGAAACAAGTTCGTCTGGCAGACGGCCGCTTTTTTCTGTCCTCGTTACGCAACAAAGTTTCCGGACACGAATATCAAGACGGAAAAACTCCTCCCGACGAAATCCGATTTCTCGCCGGCGGTCTTGACGCCAGCTCCTCAAGCTGGCGCTGGAAACTGCATTCCGAGCACGTCACGAAACTTTCTCAAGCAGAATTGCAACTCGATATAGAGCTTGAATCTTCAGGCCTTCGGGTTACGAAGAGCTACGTAATCTATCCGGGAAGCTCCGTTGTTCGGGAATGGTTGACGCTGGAAAACGTTTCCAATAAGCCTGTCCACCTCAGCCACGTGGACTTTCTGCACTCCCGCCTTTTAGGTTCGGTCGCTTCGGAATTGAAACTCAACTACTTGACCGGTGGTGGCAATTTCAACGGCAGTCAATTGTTGAAGACCGAGGCCACGAATCCGGAATACCAGCGCACCTTTGACTCTAATGG
>DATBAX010000314.1:0-9948 GCA_036271275.1 Terriglobales bacterium | reverse complement strand
ACCACCATCGGCAACGCGCTTCGCCGCGTAATGCTTTCCTCCATCGAGGGAGCAGCCGTGACCGCCGTAAAGATCGAAGGCGTGCTGCACGAATTCCAGTCCATCACCGGAGTGGTTGAAGACGCGACCGACATCATTCTTAACTTGAAGCAAGTCCCGTTCAAGTTGAGCAGCGACGCGCCGAAAGCAATTTATCTGCGCGCCGACCAGCCTGGCGTCATCACCTCAGGCATGATCGAAGCCGATGGCGATGTCGAAGTTCTGGACAAAGACGTTTACATTGCCACCGTCAGCGAAGGCGGCAAGCTCGATATGGAAATGCGCCTCAAGCGCGGCCGTGGTTACGTCTCCGCCGACAAGAATTTCGACGAAGACCTGGGCATCGGCTTCATTCCAATCGATTCCGTCCACTCGCCGGTGCGCAAGTGCAATTACACCGTGGAAGCGGCCCGTCTCGGTCAAATCACCGACTACGACAAGCTGACTCTCGAAGTCTGGACCAACGGCTCCATCACCCCGGCTGATTCGATTGGCTTGGCGGCGAAGTTGCTGAAGGACCACATGAACATCTTCATCAACTTTGAAGAGGACATCGAGACCTCCACTTCAAGCGAAGAGCGCAAGCCGGAGATCAAGAACGAAAACCTGAACCGCTCCGTCGAAGAGCTCGAGCTTTCCGTGCGCAGCTACAACTGCCTGAAGAACGCAAACATTCAGAGCATTGGCGAACTGGTCCAAAAGACCGAAGCCGAAATGCTGAAGACGAAAAACTTCGGCCGCAAGTCGCTCAACGAGATCAAGGAAATCCTCGGAACCATGGGGCTCAGCCTTGGCATGAAGATCGACGAGCAGGGCAATGCCGTACCGGGTCCAACATCGAACCAGGTGCTGCCGGCCTCGGCTTACGGGGATAGTGATCTGTAATAAAAATAAGTTTCGGTCTCGGGTCGCAGGTTTCAGGTCTTAGGACCGGAGACCTGAGACCCGAAACCTGAAACCTCAATCTGGGGTTAAGATCATGCGTCACAAAGTTGCAGGATTTACACTGGGCCGCAACACTGCCCACCGCCGCTCGTTGCTTCGCAACCTGGTCACGTCGCTCATTTTGGAAGAGCGGGTCGAGACCACTTTGCCCAAAGCGAAAGCCATGCGTCCGCTGGTCGAAAAGATGATCACGCTCGGTAAGCGTGGAGATCTCGCCGCCCGCCGCCAGGCCCTCGCCTATCTGATGACCGGCGCCGCCGTCGACAAATTGTTTGACACCATTGGCCCGCGCTTCGGCGATCGCCAGGGTGGCTATCTGCGCATCGTGCAACTGGGATGGCGCAAAGGCGATGGCGCCGACACCGCCTTCATCGAACTCTTAGGCAGCGAAAAAGTGGTGGAAGAAAAGCGCGAGAAACGCGCCGAAATCCGCTCCAAGCGCGCCGAAGAAGCCAAACGCGCCATGGACGAAGCCGAAGCCCAGGGCGGCGTTGAGCACCCCACAGGGACTCACGCCGAAGGCGAAGATAAGACCGAAGACGCAAAGTAATTTCGCGCCAACGCAGTTCAATAGGGACGGCCAAAAGCCGTCCCTAATTTTTTGGTACCTGTCATCCTGAGCCCAGTGAGTTCGCTCGTTACGAGCGAACTCACGGAGTCGAAGGACCCCTACACCCATCACATATGCCGGGAGTAGGGGCCTTCGACTGCGAGGAAACTCTCGCTGCGCGCAAGTGTCCTCTTCGCTCAGCATGACAGAGGTGCGGAATGGTTCGCCTCCACTCCTAACAACCTTGTCATTCGGATCCGAGGGAATGCGAAGGGAGGAATCTGCCTTTCCCGCCCCACCAGTACATGTCCTACCGAGGGTCACGCTCGTAATCTAGCGTTACTTTCCCACCGCGCTACACTTTCATGGGAGACCATGGAATTTTCCCGGACACAAATCGGCATCGCGGCAGGCGCAGGCGGCCTGCTGCTGGTGATTTTCCTGGGCTACTTGATGTGGCTCAACGGACAGCCGCCGGTGTTATCACGTTCTCTCGACGTCGATCCGCTTTCCGGCGTCCCTAATTCCATCGATTTAAATCCCTTGCGTGACCGTTCGTCGGAACGCGCGGCGGCCATATATCTGCGGGCCATGCGCGATGGAAACTGCAACGAACAATTAGCCAAATGGGAAAAGGACTACCACAAAAAATACGCGACCTTCATCTGCAATTCCGAGGCCCAGCATCCGTTGCTCTCGTGGGAAGTCGTGGATTGGGAGGACAATCCGCCGTTGCGGATCCTTCACTATCGCGGCAAGCGCCGCACCACGCCCGGCGTAAAGGGTACCTACAAAGAACTGCTTTCCGTAACTCTGGACAATCAAAGCGGCGAATGGGTCGTCACCAAATACGACGCCATGTATTGATCTAATTCCTGGCCCGCGTCCGCCATCGAATAAAAAAATAAATCA
Source organism: Terriglobales bacterium (assembly GCA_036271275.1). Lineage (GTDB taxonomy): Bacteria > Acidobacteriota > Terriglobia > Terriglobales > Acidobacteriaceae > DATBAX01. The sequence goes on along the minus strand of DATBAX010000314.1, from coordinate 7,502 downwards.
CAATCTGCGCAATCAATGCTGCGGAACTATCCAGCACGACATCGTGCCACGTCCCTGTGCGTGAAGGAAGATAAGTCTGGTGCCACTCGTCCATGCTGGCGACAAAAGCCGTCATGAAAAATGCGCTGCTGGCCCATCGCAAGGCCCAGCGCGGAGAACCTGCTAACGGAAACGTCGCCCGCCAGTTCCCGAACAAAATCAGGCTGCCGGTGAAGTAACCAACAAAGTGTCCCGTCTTGCGAAGATAGTGGTGCAGAACTTCAAAGTGGCGCAGGTCGATCCGCAAAAGAAAATGGAAAACCGGATAAAGATAGCGGCTGGTGTGGTCGGCGGAAAACTGGTCGGTGGATTCCGTAACAATAATTCCCAACCAGAGTAGAGACGCGATCCATGTTTTAAGCAGTTCTTTCTTACGGGGCGTCAATCGCCACTACCATGGGAGCTTTCGAAAAGCAGATTCCCACCATCGCATCCGCTCGGATCGGAATGACAAGAATGTAAGTAGCTGAGAAGAAATATTCCGGAAGCCCTGTCATCCTGAGCGAAGTTCCACGCAGTCGAAGGATCTTTACCGCGACCAGACACGACGGGTGAAGAGGCCCTATTCCTTCGCATAATTCGGCGCCTCACGCGTGATCATGACGTCGTGCACATGGCTCTCGCGCAATCCTGCATTGCTGATTCTCACGAAGCGCGTTTTCTGCAACAGCTCTGGAATCGTCCCGCATCCGCAATAGCCCATGCCCGATTTCAATCCGCCGACCATCTGATGGACGATCATCGAAACCGATCCTCGATATGGCACGCGGCCCTCAATGCCTTCCGGCACCAGCTTGGCCGAACGGTTGCCGTCTTCTCCAATGCCGGCAGCGGTTGAAGCCTCGCCTTCGATATTCTGAAAATATCTTTCACTCGATCCCGCCGCCATCGCTCCAAGAGAACCCATTCCTCGATACGATTTAAACGTGCGTCCTTGATAAAGAATCAGTTCGCCCGGACTTTCATCGGTGCCGGCAAACATGGATCCGATCATCACTGCGCTCGCGCCCGCGGCAAGGGCCTTTGTGACGTCGCCCGAATACTTGATTCCGCCGTCAGCAATCACCGGAACGCCGGAGCCTTTCGTCGCCCTGTAAGCTTCCGCGATCGCTGTAATCTGCGGAACACCGGCGCCGGTTACAACCCGCGTGGTGCAGATCGATCCCGGACCAATTCCAACTTTGATGGAATCAGCGCCCACTTTCACCAATTCGCATGCGCCTTCAAACGTGGCGACGTTGCCGACAATCAAATCGACTTCCGGGAATTTCGCTTTGATGGCTTTGACCGCATCGATCACGCGAGTGGAATGTCCATGCGCGCTGTCAATCGCCAGCAGATCGACTTTATTTCTTACCATTTCTGCTGCGCGTTCGAGGAAGTCGCCGGAGGCGCCAATCGCAGCGCTGGCCCGCAAACGTCCCTGCTCATCTTTCGCTGCATTCGGATACTTCAATTTCTTTTGAATATCTTTTACGGTAATCAACCCCTTCAGGTTGTACTGGTCATCCACGACTAGCAGTTTTTCCACGCGATGCTTGTGCAGAATTTGTTCAGCGTCTTCCAGCGTAGTTCCGACGGCGACCGTAATCAGATTGTCCTTGGTCATCACCGAACTGATGGGAATATCGAAGCGGCTTTCAAAACGCAGATCGCGGTTGGTAAGAATCCCAACCAGCTTCTTATTCTTGGTGATCGGTACTCCGGAAATTTTGTACTTGCGCATGATTTCCAGCGCATCGGAAACCTTGTCATCCGGCGACATCGTTACCGGATCGACAATCATCCCGCTCTCCGACCGTTTCACCTTGTCCACTTCATTGGATTGCTGTTCGATCGTCAGATTGCGATGAATGATCCCAATGCCGCCCTGCTGCGCCATCGCAATCGCCATGTGCGATTCAGTCACGGTATCCATGGCCGCGCTGATAATCGGAACATTCAGCCGGATATTACGCGTCAGCTGAGTTTGGGTATTGGCAAGCGCGGGAACGATATCCGAATGAGCGGGCAGCAACAACACGTCATCAAAAGTAAGCGCTTCAGGAACAGGAAAATGAATCATAATTTTCTCAGGAGTGGGAGGCCACTTTCTATTCTAGGGAGTGGTGACGGTTACTGGCAAATTGAAGCGCAACACTTCCTAAGTTTTCTGTCATCCTGAGCGCAGCGAGTTCGCTCGGTACGAGCGAACCCACGAAGTCGAAGGACCCCTACGATCTCTACCGCAGCAACGGATCGAGTGCTTTTAACTTCCCCACTCCACGAATTTCACCGCTCAGATCAGCCATTTCCGCCCCTCCCGCGTTTGTCTTTTGCCCCCCACCAGCGTATATTCAAGGTTGGAAACTGTTGTGTAGGTACCAGCATTTGGCGAGACACACCAGTGGGCGCAAGCCCACTTTTTAGTTTCCGGCACTTTTGGGCCCCGGTAAGTTATTGGTTTCATGGCATTTGACGTCGACCAAGTACGGGAAGTCGCGGAACGGGTAGCAGCCTCCAGCGGACTGGAAATCGTTGAAGTGGAGTTGCGCGGCGGAGGCAAGGCCCGCATGCTCCGAATTGTGATTGATAAGCCCGCGGGCGTCACTCACGAGGATTGCGCGATTTTGAGCCGGGATGTCGGCACCATCCTCGATGTTGAGGACGCGATCCCAGGCAACTCGTATCTCCTGGAAGTTTCATCTCCAGGCTTGGATCGAAAGTTGTTTCGCGCAGCGGATTACGAACGCTTCACCGGCAGCCGCGTGAAGTTGATGACGCGAAATCCGGTGAACGGCAACCGTCACTTTGAAGGACGGCTGGAAAATTTTAAAGATGGCAAGCTGACTTTGGACTTGCGAAAGCCATCGAAGTCGAACAAGAAGTCTTTGCAGCAAAAAGTGACAAGCGCGCCAGAGAAACTGGAACTGGACCTGGCGAATATTGAGAAGGCGAATTTAGTTCCTGAACTTTAGGTGTCAGGTCACAGGTGTCAGGTCTCGAAACCAAAGACCTGAGACCGAAAAGCAGTAGGTGTCAGGTCCCAGCTGTCAGGTCTCAAAACCAGAGACCAGACACCCGAGACCGGAGACCAAAAACAGAAGTCAGTACCCACTACCGGACTAATTATGGCAAGCGAGCTTTACAACACGATCGACGCACTGAGCAGGGAAAAGGGCATCGATCCGCAAATCGTCGTGAGCGCGGTGGAAGACGCCATCGTTGTCGCCACCCGCAAGTATTACAAGACGCAGGAAAACCTGCGCGCCGAGCTCGACAAAGACACCGGCAAGATCCGCGCCTACGCGGTGAAGACCATCGTCGAGACTCCCGAGCAGGTCGAAGACGCGACTTTGCAGATCAGTCTTGAAGACGCTCGCAAAGTCGATCCCGCGCTGGAAGTCGGCGGGGAAGTGCAGTATCCGAAAGTCACCGAAGGAATTCTCGGACGCATCGCCGCCCAACTCGCCAAGCAGGTAATTTTCCAGAAGGTGCGCGAAGCCGAGCGGGACACGGTTTACAACGAATACATCGGACGCGTAAACGAAATCGTCAACGCCTCGGTCAAGCGGATCGAAGGGCCAGACATTATTTTCGATCTCGGCAAAGCCGAATCGCGCATGCCGCGCAAAGAGCAATCCCGCCTCGAGTCTTTCTCGATTGGCGAGCGCGTGCGGGTGGTCATCGTTCGTGTGGAGCGTGCTTCGAAAGGCCCAGGCGTAGTCGTCTCCCGCGCCGCGCCGGAGCTCGTACAGAATTTGTTCCAGACCGAAGTGCCGGAAATTTACGACGGCACGGTTGTCATCCGCGCCATCGCTCGCGAAGCCGGCGAGCGCACCAAGATCGCCGTCATGTCGAAAGACAAAGACGTGGACGCCGTCGGCGCCTGCGTTGGAATGAAAGGCATGCGCGTGCAATCTATCATCCGCGAACTGCGCGGCGAAAAGATCGACATCATCGAGTATCACGAAGATGCTGTCACCTTCGCGGAAAAGGCTTTGCAGCCCGCGAAAGTCAGCCGGGTGACTGTGATCGATTCCACCGACAAGCATCTCGAAGTCGTCGTCGATGACACACAGCTCTCTCTCGCTATCGGCAAAAAGGGACAGAACGTTCGTCTCGCCGCGAAATTGCTCGGTTGGAAGATCGATATCAAGAGCGAAGAAGAGAAGCGTCAGGAAGTCGAACTCGAAATGTCGCGTCTGGTGGGCGCTACGTCGACGCCGCTCGAGAGTGTTCCGGGCATGGGTGAAGGCGTAGTCGAGAAATTGACAGCTGCCGGTGTCACCACGGTTGAGGCTCTGGCCGACATGACTCCTGAGCAACTCGAAGCAATCGAAGGCATTGGCCCCAAAACGGTGGAAAAAATCAGCCTGGCGGTGAATAATTACTTCGCCAGTCTGGAAGGCGGCGAAGCTGTCGCTACCGAAGGCGAAGAAGTTCCCGCGGAAGAAGCGACCGCCTCCGAAGGAGCTCCAGAAGCGCAGGAAGCTGGCGGCGAAGAAAATAACGAAGAGACTGCGGAAGTTCCCGTAGCCGAAGAACCTGGCGAGGAGCCTGCTCCCGCCGAAGCCAAGGAAGAGTAAGTGCGAACCTCTCGTACTTTCGCCAATCGCGAAAGCGCGGACTTGAAAACTGACACCGTGGGGTTGATATGAAGACTTAGCGGAACAGTCGGAGGAAAGAAAGGGCGGATGAGTAAGATTCGAATCAACGATCTGGCCAGAGAGCTGGAAGTCAAAAGCAAGGTCATTCTCGATACCTTGACCGAAGTTGGCGTCACCGAGAAGAAGACCCATTCCAGTTCCGTCGAGGAGCATGAGGCCGAGAAAGTCCGTGCCCGTCTCCGTGGCGCCAGCGATGCCCAAAGTTCCTCCAAGTCTGCCCGTCCCAGCCGACCGCAGGATGACTGCATCAAGACCAAAATCGATCTCTCTCAGATTTCCAAGCCCGGCGACGTTTTAAAAGCCATCATCAGCAAGCAGCAGCCGGCCGCTGCTCCTCCGCCCGCGCGTCCCGTAGCACCAGCGCCTCCAGTGGAAGCAAAGCCAGCCGCTCCTGCAGCGCCTGCCGCAAAAGCTCCAACTGCTGCGCCTGCTGCCGTCGTACCGCCAGCGCCTGCACCGAAATTCGTAGTACCGCAAACCGGAGTGCGTCCAACTTTCACCGTACCCGCGCCTAAGCCTCCGGATGTCGTCGCCGCGCCAATCGCGCCGCCTGCCGCTCAAGTTTCCGCGCCGGTGGCTGCAAAGCCGCCAGTCGCAACCCAGTCAGCCACACCGGTAGCTCCAGTCGCCCCCGCAGCACCGCCGCGACCGACGGTAGCTCCGCCGCGCATGATCGTGCCGCAGACCGGCCCGCGTCCGGTGTACAAGGCGCCAATTCGTCCAGCGCCGACACCAGGTCAACCGATTGCCGCGCGTCCGATTCCCGGACGTCCAGTGCCCGGCCAGCCCATTTTTCAGCGACGCCCCGGTGCAGCTCCAGGAGCGCCAGGCAGCCGCCCCATGTTGCGACCCGGTGAGCGTCGGCCGATGCATCCTACCCGACAATCGCCGACGGGAACGCGTCCGCTTGGTGTTGGTCCCGGTGCTCCACCTCCAGGCCCATCGCGTCCAGGAGCGCGTCCCGGCGGCCCAGCGCGGCGTCCCGGACAGCGTTACGTTCCGCGTGGCGTGAAGGAAGGCCCGATGAAGGGCTATACGCCTCCGCCGCGGCTTTCGCTTTCGAACGAGCCGCAGCCGATCACGCGTAGCATCACCATCACCGAAGGCGTAAGTGTGAAGGATCTCGCCGAGAAGTTGGGACTTCGTGCCAAGGATCTGATCGCGCGTTTGTTGGCACGCGGCGTATTCGCCACCGTCAACCAGACACTCGACACCGAACTCGCCAGCGAAATGGCCCGCTTCTTCGGAGCGGATACGAACGTCATCAGCTTCGAAGATCAGGCGCAAAAGGAAATTACCGACGCTGCCGCCAGTGAAGAAGGCGTAGTTGGCGAAGGCATTGCTCGGCCTCCCGTGGTCACGATCATGGGGCACGTCGATCACGGTAAGACTACTTTGCTCGATTCCATCCGCCTGACCAACGTGGCGGGAGGCGAAGCCGGCGGAATTACGCAGCACATTGGCGCTTACAAAGTCGCTATCACCGATAAAAATTCACCGGCCTTCGGACGCCAGATCGTGTTCCTCGATACGCCTGGTCACGAAGCCTTTACTCGTATGCGTTCGCGCGGAGCGAAAGCGACCGACATCGTTGTTCTCGTTGTCGCCGCCGACGATGGCGTCATGCCGCAAACCGTCGAAGCCATCGATCACGCTCACGCCGCCGAAGTTCCGATCATTGTGGCCGTGAACAAGATCGACAAGCCCGGCGCCATGCCCGACCGTGTCAAAAAGCAACTCGCCGATCGCGGCCTGATGCCGGAAGACTGGGGCGGGACGACAGTATTCGTCGACGTCTCCGCGAAACAGAAAACCAATCTGAATCTCCTGATGGAAATGATCTGCCTCGTGGCCGATCTTCAGGAACTCAAAGCCACGCCCGAACGCGCCGCAACTGGCGTCGTGCTCGAAGCCAAGCTTGATCGCGGCCGCGGCCCCGTCGCCACCGTCCTCGTGCAGAACGGAACTTTGCGGGCCAGCGACAATTTCGTGGTCGGCAACGTTTACGGAAAAGTTCGCGCCATGCTCGACGATCGCGGCGCCCAGATTCAAACTGCTCCGCCGTCCACGCCCGTAGAAATTCTTGGCATGGAAGGCCTGCCGCAAGCCGGCGATCAATTCGTCGTTGTCGCCGACCGCGACAAAGCCCGCGGCATCTCCGAATATCGCGAGCAGAAAGCCCGCGAAGCCACGCTGGCCAAGAGTTCCCGCGTCTCGCTCGAAGGCCTCGCGGAAGTGCTGAAGAGCGCCGGGATGAAGGAATTGAACATCATCCTCAAGGGCGACGTCGGCGGTTCCATCGAAGTGTTGAGCGATTTGCTGACCAGACTTTCGAACGACAAAGTCCGGCTCAAGCTGTTGCATTCGGGTGTCGGCGCCATCACCGAAACCGATGTGCTCCTCGCATCGGCTTCGAACGCGATCATCATCGGCTTCAACGTGCGTCCGGAACGCAAAGCGCAGGAAATTGCCGATCAGGAAAAAGTCGACATCCGCCTGCACTCGATCATTTACGAAGTCCAGGACGAAATCAAACGCGCCATGACCGGCCTCCTCGAACCAACCATCAAGGAGACTTATCAGGGTCGCGCCCTGGTCCGCGAAACTTTCCGCATTCCGAAAGTCGGAACCATCGCCGGATGCCAGGTCTCGGACGGATTCATCAAGCGCGACTCCGAAGTCCGGTTGCTGCGTGACGATGTCGAAGTCTTCAAAGGCAAGATCCAATCGCTACGCCGTTTCAAAGACGACGCCCGGGAAGTCACCAACGGCATGGAGTGCGGCATCTCGATCGCCAACTACGGAGACGTCAAA
>DATBAX010000313.1:0-4506 GCA_036271275.1 Terriglobales bacterium | reverse complement strand
TGATACGGTTGCTTGCGACGCAGGTTTTTAGGCAACGACCAAAGACGAACGACCAACGACTGCTCTTATGACCTGGTTTAAACGACAATCCGGCGAATTGGATACCTCGGGCGAGAAAAAGGTTCGCACGGAAGGTTTGTGGATCAAGTGTGAAGGTTGCCGTCAGATTATCTGGAAAAAAGATATTGAAGACAACTTGAACGTCTGCCCCAAATGCGACAAGCATTTCCGGATCGATGCGCGGACGCGGCTGGCGCAGCTTCTCGACGATAATCAATACGACATTTTCGACGCCGAGTTGTGTTCCACCGATCCCCTGAAATTCGTAGACTTGAAAGCGTACTCGTCGCGGCTGAAGCAGGCACAGGAAGACACCGGGCTGAATGACGCCATCATCAATGCCCGTGGAAAAATGAATGGCCGTCCGGTCATTGTTAGCGCGATGGAATATGCGTTCATCGGCGGAAGCATGGGCGCGGTTGTCGGCGAGGCAATTACCCGTGCGGTCGAACAAGCGACGTCCAGCAAGACTCCCATGGTGATTGTTTCCGCATCGGGCGGAGCGCGCATGATGGAAGGCGTTGTCAGCCTGATGCAGTTGGCAAAAATTTCGGCGGCCCTGGCGCGGCTGGACGAAGCCAAAGTTCCTTATATTTCCATACTGACCGATCCGACCACTGGCGGTGTTACGGCTTCTTTCGCGATGCTGGGGGACCTGAATATTGCCGAGCCGGGAGCCTTGATCGGATTCGCCGGGCCGCGAGTGATCGAGCAAACCATCCGGCAGAAGTTGCCGCAAGGCTTTCAGCGCAGTGAATTTCTGCTGGAGCACGGCATGCTGGATGCAGTGGTGCATCGCAAGGAAATGAAGGCGTATATTTCGCGGGCGTTGGACTTTATGGTGGGGCCGGTTGTCAGCTCTCAGCTGTCAGCTGTCAGCTAAGGCCGCGTAAAGGTCCGCTCTTCCCCGTGCCACTCAAGCCACATTTTCACCATTTCAATGCGGATTGCTGGTGGGTTCCTCACCCCAGGCGCAAACTTGATAATCTTAACTGAGAGCTGACGGCTGAAAGCTGAGAGCTGACCTTGTCCTACCAAACCGCCATAGATCGTATGTACGCACTGGGTCACGAACTGACCCAGACGCCGTCGCAGAAGTTCGACTTGGCGCATATGCGTGTGGTGCTCAGTGCTTTGAATAATCCTGAGCGGCGATTTCCTGGAGTGCTCATCGCCGGAACAAATGGCAAGGGATCGACTGCGGCCACACTGGCTTCCATCCTGCAAGCTTCCGGTTTGCGCGTGGGACTTTATACATCGCCGCATTTGGTGAAGATCAATGAGCGGATTCGCATCAATGGCGAAACAATCAGTGACGACGACTTTGCTTTGCTTCACGATGTGGTGGACCGGACCGCGGACCGGCTGGTGAGTGAAGGCGAATTGCCGTGGCATCCCAGCTTTTTCGAGATGCTGACGGCAATGGCGTTCGAATATTTCGCGCAAAAGAAAATTGACATTGCAGTGCTCGAAGTCGGAATGGGCGGCCGGCTCGATGCGACGAATGTGATTGAACCCCGAGTGAGTGTCATCACCGACATTTCCCTCGATCATCAGAAATTTCTGGGCGATACGGTAACGGAAATCGCGAGAGAAAAAGCCGGGATCATTCGTCCGGGCGGAATCGTGGTGACTTTGCCGCAACAGCCGCAGGCCAATGATGTAATCGGCAACACGATTCTGGATCTCGGGGCCATCGGCGTTAGCGCCGTTCAATACGTTCCGCCAGTTTCTCCAGCGAGTGCCGAGTATTTTGAAAGCGGAACGAACCGCCCGGTTTCTCGCTACCCCATGCAGTTCCTGGGAAAAGAAATTGTTGTCGAAACTCCGCTGGTCGGGCGACATCAACTTCGAAATATCGCCCTCGCACTGGCTGCCGCGGAAGAATTGAGCAAGCAGGGATTCTCCGTAACGGCCGAGTCTGCGGAGTGCGGCATTCGCGAAACTCGATGGCCCGGACGATTTCAAGTTATTTCGGCTCGCGCGGATTCGCCTGAGTTCGTTCTCGATGTCGCTCACAATCCGGCTGGTGCGTGGGCATTGCGCTCCACGCTTTCGACGGCCTATGAAGACCGGAAACTGATATTTGTTTTCGGTGCCATGCGAGATAAAGCGATCGCTGAAATTGCTGAAATTTTGTTTCCGCTGGCAGAGCGCGTGATCGTCACACAGGCTGACAACCCCCGGTCCGCTTCATCAAAAGAAATCCGCGAGGCCGCGGCGCGCATCTCAATCGACATGGAAGATGCACCGGACGTGCCCGCAGCTCTTCAGAAGGCGCGAATTTTGGCGGCACCGGATGGCGTAGTGGTGGTCACGGGTTCCATATACATTGTAGGAGAGGCAATGCGCGCGCTGGGAGTAGAGATTTAATTTACCGCCGAGCACGCCGAGACCGCAGAGAGAACCAAATCCACTATTTTTCTTTGATGTCTCTGCGATCTCGGCGGTTATAAATTTTATGCAGGAAGTGAAAGCATCCATCGAGGGCAATGTGGAAGAGCAAGCCATGCTCTCGCCGACACCTGCGAAGATCCGAGACCGGAGACCGTTAAAGACATACGGCCTGGCAAGCCGGCTGCGTTCCTATTTTGTTTTTGATCCCATCATCTGGTTGTTCACGGTCATCCTCGGAATTATTTCCATTCCGGTTTCGTTGTTTGGTGAAAAGACCCGCATCCTGCACAATTTTGCGCGCTTCTGGTCGAAGCTGATCATGAAGACGATCCTGTCGCCAACGACGGTCACAGGATTGGACAAAATCGACACTTCCCAGCCGATGGTCTACGCCGCGAACCACGCTTCGGCGCTCGACATTCCGGTTTTGTATGTGAACCTTCCTTTTCAGTTCCGCATCGTCTTCAAGAAAGAATTGCTGATCTATCCGATTGTGGGATGGCACCTCAGGCGCTCGGGACAGATTTGCATCAATCAGCAAAATCCGGCGGGATCGATTGGCAGCATTCGCTCGGCAGTGAAAAGTTTAAAGGCTGGCATGCCGCTGGTGATCTTTCCCGAGGGCGGGCGTTCCCGGGACGGCGAAATCATGCCATTTCTGCCGGGCGCTTTTTTCATGGCCATCAAAGCTCAGGTAGATGTGGTGCCAGTGGCGTTGGTGGGAACTTACGAGCTGTTGCCGATGGACACCTATCACATCAAACCGCGGCCCGTGGAGATGAGAGTGGGCGATCCCATTTCGACTGTCGGCATGACGTTGCGGGACATGGATGTTTTGTCCGCGAAAGTGCAAAAAGCGCTGGAAGATTTGTATTATGCTGACCGGCCGAGGCCGGAAATTCGGCATTTAGCCATTGGCACTTAGCATTTAGCACTCAGCATTTAGCACTCAGCCCCTTGGCCTCGGGGGGGTATCTGAAATTGGCAAACCGATTCGGGGCTGAATGCTAAATGCTAAATGCTAAATGCTAACTACCAACATCCGCAGGAGTTCACATGAAGATGCTTCTGACCGCGATGATGTTTTTCGCATTTGCCATGATTCTTAAAGCTCAAACTGTGAACAATCCCACTCTTGCGGATGCGGAAGCATTCATGAAGCAGGCAGAATCCCGTCTTGCTGAACTTAGCCTGGTTGTGAATCATGCCATTTGGGTGCAGTCCAACTTCATTACTTTTGATACGGAGGCGCTGGCCTCCGACGCGCTGGATCGAAACACCGCGTTAACCACTGAACTCGTCGAGCAAGCCAAACGGTTCGATGGGCTCCTTTACCACGGGGGACAGAGACACCGAGAAAGGTAAACGCTTAAGGGTTTTCTCCGTGCCTCTGTGTCTGCGTGGTGAGATCAAACAACCTTGCACGTTTGACCCTCCCCACTCCCTCCCATAAACTTAAAGATTCAGCTGAGTACCTCTCAAACTTATGGCAGACAGCATTCATGTGAAGCTCCCTGATGGGAGTGTGAAAGAAGTCCCCAGCGGCACCACTGCGCTGGATGTAGCGAAGTCCATTAGCCCGCGGTTGGCGGATGCGGCATTAGCTGCCAAAGCCGACGGCAGTTTGATCGACCTGACCCGGCCGCTGGAAAAAGATACCGACCTTCGCATCTTGACGGAAAAAGATCCTGAGGCGTTAGAAGTGTTTCGCCATTCGTCGGCGCACTTACTGGCGGCTGCGGTGCTTGAGTTGTTTCCTGAAACCAAGCTGGGGCACGGCCCCGCAACCGAGAATGGGTTTTTCTACGATTTTTTTCGTCCGACTCAATTCACTCCCGAGGATTTGGGAAAGCTCGAAAAAAAGATGCAGGAGTTGGCGCAGCAGAATCTTCCGTATGCGCGCGAATTTCTGCCTCGTGAACAAGGCCTTGAGGAATTTAAAAAAGACGGCGATTTCATGAAGTGCCATTTCATCGAGCAATTCACCAAGCCCGATGAAAAGATTTCCATTTATCGCACCGGCAAATTTACGGATTTTTGCCGCGGTCC
>DATBAX010000312.1:0-6916 GCA_036271275.1 Terriglobales bacterium | reverse complement strand
GCGTCCGGAACCGATCTCTGCAATCAAATGCTGGAGCTGACGGAGGGATTTGAACCCCCGACCCTCTGATTACAAATCAGATGCTCTACCAGCTGAGCTACGCCAGCAGTTGAGACAATCTAGCCTTCAAGGGCACAGACTATCCCTCTGATCCCTTCCTGATGTCCGGGACAATTTTAAAAGGTACCATAACGGTACCTAACGTGCAAGAAGTCTAAAAGCGTCGTCGGCCGTTCGCCGTTGGTCGTTGGCTAAAATCCTACAACTGACGCCTTTATTCACTCCTCCAAATCCTCTAAAGATTTTACGCCAATCCGCCCCTAAAGAACTAGAACCGGCCTAAATGTTATGATGACGGCTTCCTGGTCACCGGTTGGAAGTCAGAAGTTAAGAAGTCAGAATGCAGAAGTAAAACCCGAAAACGGTTGTTTTTACTTTCTGCATTCTGACTTCTTAACTTCTGACTTTCCAACCCTGGCCAGCTATCCATGCGCACTCGACGACGCCTTCCCCTGATCTTCGGCGTTTTGCTGGTTATAGCGGCTGTCGCGCTCGTTGTCTTTCTGCGCAAACACGCTCCGCCTGAACCTGCCCGGTTGCTACCCAGCGCTGACGGATTTTTTTATGTGAACCTGCAATGGATCCGCCGCGCGGATATTGCCGGCAAGCTTCCCGAAGTCACGCATGATCCCGAATACGAGCAATTCATCCAGGCTACCGGTTTTCAGTTCGAGCGCGATCTCGATCAGGCTGCATTCGCAATCCACTACCCCAGCAATCCAGATCCCCGGATCCCCGGTTCGGACGAGCCCCGCTATTCCGAAGTGCTGGTCGGGAAATTTGACGGCGACCGGCTGCGAGAATATCTACGCAAGCTTTCTAGTTCGGTGGAAACTTACGGATCGACGGACATCTATACCATCCCATTGGAAGGCCGCACGGTGCGTGTGGCGATTCTTGGAGTAAACACCGTCGCTGCCTCGAACCATGCCGATCCATTAATCATTCGCGGGATCATTGACCGTTCACGCAAACTGGCATCGCCATTCGGTGGGCCTGCGCTTCTGCGTCAGTATTACAAACATGTTCCGCTGGCGAGCCTGGGATGGCTAATCTTCCGGGCGGCGCCATCGTTAAATGGCACGAGCCATGTTCCGGCTCCCCCAATCAATCTGTCATTTTTGTTTTCGAAGCCGACAGTCGTTGTAGCTTCCGTCCGCTATCTCGGAGCCATACATCTTAGGACCGAAGCGTTCACCGGAAGCGACGACGACGCCAAACAGGCTGTCGATAAACTCAAAACTTTTCTCGCACTGTTCAGCACCGCCGAAGTCTCGGTGTCCGGAAAAGGCCCCGATCCCGACATAAAACAGTTTTTCAACAGTCTGAAAGTTGAACAGCACAATGATCGCGCCGTACTGACCGCTACCGTGCCACCAGACTTCGTGCGAAAGGCAGTCGCAGATGCGCCCAATCAAGTCAGTCCGCCCGTGCCGCTACCGGACAACAAGGCCCCTGCTCCACGGCGATGACGTCAATAGTGCCTTTTTCATAGTCCATAGTTATTGACATAACTTCTGGCTTCGACAGGTACAATAAAAGCGTATGTCGAATCTCCCTCTTCCGATTGCGGCCTTTCTGGCGGGCCTCATATCTTTCCTGTCGCCGTGCGTCCTGCCCCTGGTTCCGGGATACGTCTCTCTGATTTCGGGCGCCGGGGTCGAGGAACTGAAATCGGAAGATGGCCGCCTGTTCCGCAAAGTCATGCTGAATTCCATCGGCTTCATTCTGGGCTTCAGCATTGTGTTCATCTCGCTGGGCGCGTTGTCGACGGAATTCGGCCAACTGTTAGCGCGCTATAAGTCGATCCTGGCGCGGGTGGCCGGCGTCATCATCATTTTGTTTGGGCTTCATCTGACAGGCATTCTCCGAATCAAAGCGTTGTATGCAGACAAGCGCCTGCACAACGTGAAGGGTGGAAGCACTCCGTGGGGCGCATTCGTGATCGGCTTTGCATTCGCGTTTGGCTGGACGCCCTGCGTCGGCCCCATCCTTGGCGTGATTCTCGGCTTCGCCGCCGCCCAGGATTCGGTCATGAAGGGAATCATCCTTCTATCTATCTATTCTCTCGGCCTGGCCGTACCCTTTCTGCTGACTGCTCTAGGGATTGAACGCTTCCTTAAGTTCTACAGTCGCTTCCGGGCCCACATGCACGCACTCGAAATCATCAGCGGTGGTCTGCTGATTGCATTGGGCATTTTGCTTGTGTCAGGAAAATTCACATTGCTGGCAAATTACTTTTCCATACTCAGTCGATTTGAGATGTAGCAGGAGTTATCCGTGAAACGTGATCCGATTGTCATTGTTGTAGTCGCGATGGTGATTTCGCTGCTGCTGGTTTTCGGTGTTTCGAGAGCCCGCCATCGTCCGGACGTTCCCGATATGACCACCAGCTTCAAGAACCAGATGGCGCCCGATTTCTCGCTGCCATCCCTGGATGGCAAGACCACAGTCCACCTTTCCGACTATCGCGGAAAGGCCGTGCTGCTGAATTTCTGGGCCACCTGGTGCGTTCCCTGCAAAATCGAGATGCCCTGGTTCGTCGAGTTGCAAAAGGAATATGGCGCACAGGGCCTTCAAGTCGTCGGCGTTTCCATGGACGACTCCAGCCCCGAAGACGTCGCAACCTTCGCCAAAAATATGGGTGTGAATTATCCCATCGTAGTGGGCAAGGAATCGGTTGAAGATGCTTACGGCGGAGTGCAGTTTTTGCCCGCGACCTTTTATATTGGCCGCGACGGCAAGGTGACCGACAAAGTTTTCGGGCTCAAAGGCAAACACGAAATCCAGGACTACATTAAGAAAGCGCTCGCCCAGAACAGCGCTCCCGCCACCGCGACTCCCACCGCGCAGATAGTTTTGGCCCCGGGAAAGGCAGCGAACTGACCATGCGGAGGCAAGTTGCGGGCAAGACATTCCTGGGAATTTTTCTTCTGATTTCATTGTTCTGCGCTCAACTGTTTTCGCAGGACGACATTCCCGGCAAGAAGTCGCCATCCATCACCATGGGCGAAGTCCCGCTCACAGTGGTCACCCGCGGCAAAGGTGGTTCGGTGGATTTGCAATTCCGCATCGGGGCCGGCTTTCACGTCAACTCCAACACGCCCACTCAGGAATACTTAATTCCAACCGCGCTCAAACTCAACGCTCCCACGGACATCGTTGTCGGAAGGATTACTTATCCCGCGGGCGAGCAGATGGCATTTTCCTTTGCTCCCGATGAAAAGCTCAGTGTTTATAGTGGCGCATTTACCATCGGAGTGATCGTGCGCCCGCTGGTCAGCGTGCTGCCCGGCAAATATGAATTTCGAGGGAAGTTGAAATATCAGGCTTGCGACAAGGCTGCTTGCTTCCCACCGAAAGAATTGCCTGTGCAGTTTGAAATCAAGGTAGTGAAAAACCCGCCGCCGCATGTGAAGAATCCCGCTCAAAGCCCTCATGTACATAGCTAGGGCAGGCTCGAGGATTTGAAACACACGCGCGACATTCCTCACCTCAAATGCGCCGGTCTTTCGGTAATGATAGAAATGATGGCTGGTTAAGTTTTTCGCACCTAGGTATGGGGAAGGGTTTCATCGTGTGTATCGGAGGCGTAGAATCCCGGAATGATTCCTCAAGATTTGCTCGATATCCTGGTCTGCCCCGCTTGTAAAAAACCGCTCACGCTGAGAGCAGACGGCCTAAGCTTGAAATGCGAGGCTTGTACTCGCGCCTATCCCGTTCGCGACAATATTCCTATTTTGCTGATCGACGAGGCCGTCTTAGAATCGGCTTAAGTTGCGGGCCGGTTCCCCTGCCACCTTTCCCGCAGTCGCCGTTTTGTGTCCCACAACGACACATCGTGTCAAGAACGAGACTGTTCCCCATGTCCCAGAGTTACTTCGCCACAGTTACCTGCCCCACCTCCGGACCGCAACTTAACCGATTCCAAAGGGTTTAAGAAACTAAAGGCAGCTTTTCCACGTACATGGAATGTGGGCCTGGTTGCGGCATCAAAATTGCATGCAACGTTATAGGTAGTGACGGAGTCTAATTGACAGGTGTGGTAGAGGGTCGAAGTCGGAGGTGATGACGGCCATGGAAATGAATATGAAAGAACGGTTCTCAAATACGGAGCTTACGTCTTTACGGAACGATCTGATGCAGGGCGGTTTGATCGATTTCCGCGAGGCGGCCGAACTGGTCCAGGTGTTTCTCATGGGGCGTGGGTATGGGGTGTCTCCTGAAGCGGCCATGGATGCCGTCGGACGTGTTGAAATGGCAGGCTGTGCGCTGCCCGTACTTCAGCACGAATTGGAGAACCTTGCGCTGGTTATGTAGCGGTGATTTTTAACAGAGAAGATCTACGGGGACCTCAGAACCGAGTCGCTCCCCGAAGGTGGTTAGAAACTTGAGTGGCCGGGCCAAACAGCCCGGCTTTCTTGTTTTTTGGGGATAGGCGTGGCGAATGCAGAAGAATGCAGAAGTAAATGGTTCCGAGAGCTTTTACTTCTACATTCTGAAATCTAACTTCTGCATTTCGGGGTCTACTCGTGCCGCAGGCTCTCCACTGGATCCATCCTGGAGGCCCGTGTCGCGGGCACCGTCCCAAACAAGATCCCTACCAGCGACGACACGACAATCGCTACGATCGCCGATAATCCCGAGACCGGCAAACGGTACTCGGTCAGGAAGCGCACCGACCACGGGATCGCCAAGCCAATGATGACGCCGATCAAGCCTCCACCAACCGAAATCACAATCGCTTCCGACAAAAACTGAAAGCGGATTTCGCGATTCGTCGCGCCTAAAGCTTTGCGGATACCGATTTCCCGAATCCGCGCGCTCACCGTCGCCAGCATGATGTTCATGATGCCGATGCCACTGACAAGAAGCACCACCAACGAAATCAGCAACAGCATGAGGGTCAGCATGTTGGCAACTTTGTCGGCCAGAGAAACCAACTGGGTGAGGTTGTCGACGCTGTAGACCGATTCACTGCGGTGGCGCGACTGAAGAACCTGCTTGATTTGCTCGGTGGCCGGCATCACCATGCTGGAATCAGCCATGGAGAAAAAAAGTTGCTTGACCGTGGGCGTATCGGAGAAATACCGGGCCACGGTATAAGGCATTGCCATGGTGTTGTCGGTGACTTCAGACTGACCAAATGTATCCACCCGTTCGCGAAATGTTCCAACGATGGTGAACGGCAGTCCGCTGACTTTGAGAACTTTTCCTACGGCCTCGCCGGGAGATCCGTAAAGTTCGGTCCCAAGTTTGTCGACCAACACAGTGACTTTGTTGTGCGCCTGTAGATCCTGAAGATCGAAAAACCTGCCGGAAACAATGACCAGATTACGCACGTTGCTGTATTCCGGCGAGACGCCGAGAATGTGAATGTCGCGTTCCTTGCCGTTACCAACTGGAATGCGGTCGGAAAGATCAATCACTGGCGAAGCGGCGGCGATGCCAGGGACCTCGGCCCGAACGGCAACCAGATCGTCCATCGTGAGAGGATCGGGGGCAGTGTTGTCGATCCGTTGCGAACCACTGCGATATTCGGCGTAAATCCAGTTGGAACCGATCGCCTGAATTTGATTGAGCAGATATTGCTTGCCAGTGAGGCTGATGGTCGTGACCAGAATCAGGGAAGCAGTGCCGATGACCATCCCCAGAGCGGTCAGGGCAAAGCGGACTTTGTTGCTGCAAAAAGTGTCGAAGGCGAACCTCAGCATCTCACCCAGAACGAGCTTGGGAGGACGCCTGTCGAGTGCCGTCGTGGTTGGGGTCATCGCTGAATTAGATGCTACGCGGGAGTGAATCGAGGCGCAATGTTAGTGCGTCGAATCTGGATTTTCAGTTTCCAAATAAAAAACCAAACCCTTGTCATCCTGAGAAAGCGCTCTTTGCGTCGCGAAGGATCCCTGCATTCTTCTCGACCACTTCGGGCAAGGTCCTTGAAGCACGAAAATCCCCGCCCAAGCAAAGCTTGAACGGGGCACGATTTTAGCCGGAACTCAGAGCTTGTTTTTTCAATTTTTCGTAAATCGATTTCACTAGCTCATCAGTGGCATCGAGCGATCCGGAATTGTCGATCACATAATCGGCGACTTTGATTTTTTCTTCATCCGGCAATTGGGCAGCCATGCGCCGGACGACTTCCTTGCGGGCCGTTTCTGTGTCCACTTTCGTCCGCTGCGCCCAGCGTTCGATGCGCTGTTCGGGTCGACATGTGACCACAACAATCCGATCAAAGTGATCCACCAGCCCTGCTTCGAGAACGAGAGCGGCTTCAACAATGGCAATCGCGTGCGGATCGCGTCGTCCCATTTCCTCCATCCATTCATCGTGTTTGCGAATGACGGGTGGATGCACAATCTGATTCAATTCCTGAATGCGAGACGGCGTTCCGAAAGCCGCTTGAGCAAGGCTGGCTCGATTGATCCGGCCATCAGGATCAAGAATGCCCTCGCCAAAATGCTTTACCACTTCCTGATAAACCGCTTCGCCCGGCTGCATAAGCTGATGGGCAATGGCGTCAGCCTGAATGAGGTGGGCACCCAGGGCGACAAACATTTCGCCCACACTGGATTTGCCAGCCGCGATCCCACCCGTGAGTCCGACTTTCAACAAACTCTTGAGACCTCGTTAGATTTTCTCTGTGATTCTGTGTCTCTGGAGTGAAGAATTATTTTTTGCCGCCGCGCCGCAGTTTCGCGGCCCGCACCGTATTCGACATCAACATTGCGATGGTCAGCGGTCCGACACCGCCCGGAACCGGCGTGATGGCGCCGGCAATCTCCGCGACTTCGGGATGAACGTCTCCGACCAGCGTCGATCCTTTGGTACGAAACGTCTCTTCACGTTTTGCATTCCC
>DATBAX010000311.1:0-3300 GCA_036271275.1 Terriglobales bacterium | reverse complement strand
ACAAGGCCTGGATCGGAAGCGTCGATATCGCCATCAACAAGGCCTGGACAGCCCGCGCTTTCGATATTTCCACAAAGGAACTCGCCGAGCTTTCTCAATCGGGGGACCAGTTCTTCGGAATTCATGCTTCCAACCGAGGACGCGTTATGATTTTCGCCGGCGGCATTCCGCTCAAGCGGGGTGAGGACGTCATAGGCGCTATTGGCGTCAGCGGTGGCATGGGAAAACAAGACCAGGCAGTCGCGGAAGCCGGGGCGGAGGCCTTTTAAGTCTGCATATCGCGGTCGCAATTGTCGGGTGTTTTATAATTGCGCTGGTACTGGTGGATGCTTTCAACACACTGGTGCTGGCGCGCCGCACCCGCCATGTGTTCCGGATCGCGCGGCTTTACTATGAGCTGACCTGGAGACCATTTGCAGGGTTGGCGCGCAGAATCAAGTCTCCGTTGCGCCGTGAAAGTGTGCTCGGAATCTACGGGCCGATGTCGCTTCTGCTTCTGATTGTCTTGTGGGGAGTCGGGCTGGCACTCGCGTTCGGTTTACTCGAATGGTCCGTCGGAATGAGATCGTCTGGAATCACGTCCACGCTCCAACACGATCTCTACTCAAGTTCACGCGCCCTCGTGACGCTCAACGACGGCGATCCTGAGAACGCCGCTTCGCAGTTTCTTTCGGTCTGCGAGGGTGGGCTGGGTCTTGCTTTTCTCGGTCTCGTCGTAGGTTACCTGCCGGTACTCTACCAATCATTCGCAAAACGCGAACTGGTTATCTCTCTGCTCGACGCGCGCGCCGGATCTCCGCCGTCGGCGGGAGGTCTTCTGGCCTCAACGCCGTTTGAGGCCGATGGCATCATTCAGCAACTGGAACGATGGGAGTCCTGGATGGCGCAACTGCTCGAAAACCAGATTTCATTTCCGATGCTCGGTTACTTCCGGTCTCAGCATTCCAATCAGGCCTGGCTTACGGCGCTTGTCGCCATCGTGGATTACGCAACCGTAATTGCCATAGCCTCGGAAGGTAGCTTGAAACTCCAGGCTGATTTGACAGCGGCGATGGGCCGCCACGTTCTCTCCGACGTAGTCGTGATTTTTGGATTGGAACAATCCTGCGAAAACCAGCCGTCTTCACGCCTGTCCGGGCGAGCAGAGCAATTGCGCAGCATCCTCGCCCAACGGCCTGGAGTATTTAACCTGCGTAACGTTTCCGGCACATCGCTGAGCGAAAGAGTGGGAGGCTACGAATCTCAGGCCGGAGCGTTGAGCAATTACTTTCTCATGTCTCTCCCGGCAGCTATATCTGACGGCGCAGTAAGAAAAGATTGGCGCGTCGGCATTTCTGATCGGGATGAGACGCCGTTCGCTGTGTCTGATCCTTTCAAGGCGTAGTAACGAGGATCTGGGCGATCACGTGCTGAACCGATTCGGTCATGTTTATCCCAACAGCCAAACAAACGGCATGTGCAACCGGCGCGATAGGCGCGCTGGGCTTTCTCCGCGCGGCACGAGCGCGGGCTCGCCGCAAGAGATTGGCAGGCCGGGTGGTTCTGATCACCGGCGGTTCCCGGGGTTTTGGACTGGCTTTGGCGCGCGAATTCGGCGAACTTCAGTGCCGCATCGCGCTCTGTGCGCGCGACCCGAATGAACTGGAGCGGGCGCAGCACACCTTGACCCTCGCAGGCCATGAGGTGTTTACCCTTGCGTGCGATGTTTCGCGCCAGGACGCTATGCAGACCATGGTCGACGCCGTGATCCGTCATTACGGCCGCGTTGACGTTCTGGTCAATAATGCCGGTGAAATCCTGGTTTCTCCTTTGGAAAATCTGGAGGTGGCGGATTTCGAACGTGCGATGGCTGTGATGTTCTGGGGCACACTCTACACAACAACCGCCGTGTTGCCATCAATGAAGGAACAAGGCGAGGGGCGGATCGTAAACGTCACGTCCATCGGCGGCAAAGTGAGCGTGCCGCATCTACTGAGCTACAGTTGCGCCAAAGCCGCGGCTGTGGCTTTCAGTAACGGCCTTCGAAATGAAATCCGTCAGTTCGGAATCGAAGTCACAACAGTCGTTCCGGGATTGATGAGAACCGGCTCACATGTAAATGCCGCGTTCAAGGGCAATCACGTAGCAGAAGCCGGTTGGTTCGGCGCGGCCGCCAGCCTGCCCCTGATAAGTTTAAGCGCGGAATATGCGGCCCGCCTTGCCGTAAAGGCTGTGTGCGCTGGCAAAACGGAAGCTGTTCTGGGCGTCCCGGCGCAGATCCTTTCGCGAGCACAAACACTTTTGCCCGGCGTAACAGCCGAGGTGCTGCGTCTCACCAATGCTCTGTTACCGAAAGGCAGCGCCGGCCATTCTACCCGGACCGGCCGCGAAGTAGACGATCGTCACGGATCGCTCTATCGCCAACTGACAGCTCTTGGCAAGAACGCCGGTCAGCGCCTGAATCAGCCGGTTTAGATATGGCCCCTTCCGTGCTCTCGCCCTTCGGCAGTTTGGGAATAAGGAGTAGCGAATGAAAGCAGTGACATGGCAAGGAAAGCATGACATTCAAGTGAAGAATGTTCCCGATCCAAAGATTCAGGATCCGCACGACATCATACTGCGAGTGACGACCACTGCAATTTGCGGCTCGGACCTTCACATCTATGACGGCTACATCCCGACCATGAAAGAAGGCGACATTCTCGGCCATGAATTCATGGGTGTGGTCGAGGAAGCAGGCCCCAACCATCCGCTGAAGAAAGGCGATCGGGTTTTGATTCCGTTCCAGATTTCCTGTGGTACCTGCCATTTTTGCAAGCGGATGGAAACAGCCCTGTGTGACACCACAAATCCGGAAGGCGCGGAAAAGATGCAGAAGATTTACGGTCAGGCCGCCGCGGGCCTTTTTGGATACTCGCATCTTTACGGCGGCTACCCGGGCGGCCAAGCTCAGTATGCTCGCGTGCCATGCGCTGACTTCGGGGCTTTCAAGGTCCCGGCGACCCTTTCCGACGAGCAGGTTCTTTTTCTGACGGACATTTTTCCGACCGGCTTCATGGCTGCTGAAAACTGCGGCATTGAGCCAGGGCAGACGGTTGCAGTCTGGGGCTGCGGCCCGGTTGGGCAATTCGCGATTCGCAGCGCCTTTCTGCTGGGGGCGGGACGCGTTATCGCTCTCGATAACGTTCCACAACGGCTTGACCTCGCGCGGAAGGCCGGCGCGGAAACCCTCGATGATGAAGATAAGGACGTCCAGGAAAAGCTGCGGGCAATGACTTCGGGACGCGGTCCCGACCACTGTATCGACGCGGTCGGAATGGA
>DATBAX010000310.1:0-8633 GCA_036271275.1 Terriglobales bacterium | reverse complement strand
GGCCTGCTCACAAAAACCACCAGCATTACCTCGGCTCCTTCCATTGGAAATTTCAGCACCATGAGTCCTGACGGCCGCTTTCTTTTTAACGCCTCCAATGAGACGGTGGAAACGCTCTCCGTTGACGCAAGTGGAAACCTGGCTTTGGTCCAGCCTCCGGTAATCACTGGGGGATCGGCGATTGGAATAGAAGGGCAGCTCACCGTCAGTCCGGATGGACAGTTTTTGTATGTCTTAAATCAAGGTAATGTCGCCATTTTCGGCATTGGGACCACGGGGATGCTTACTCCAGTGATCGGCTCTCCTTTTGCAACCGATCCGGGCGGAACGGGCATGTCGATTACTCCTGATGGAAAACACATTTATATTGCCTTCGAGCCGGATAACACGCCAGAAGCAGTCGAGGGATTCACTTTTGATCCTGTAGCGAGTACCTTCACTGCAATTCCTGGCGCCGTGGTCAGCGATGATGCGACTACAGTGACGGTGGACGGATCAGGAAAGTTTGCTTACATCACTGAAAACTTTCAGCTCTCAACCTTCAGCATCGATCCTGTTACCGGGAACCTGACCAGGGTTTCACAAACCGCGCAGCCCATCAGTGAGAATCCGCAAAGCATGGTAGTAGTGCCATAATCAGAAGTTCTGTAGCTACTTCATAACTCGCTTCGCGAACTCGTTCGCAATATCAATATTCTCGTTCGCAGCAGCCAGGTTGCCTTTTTCAAAGGCGTTGTGCGCCGAATCCAAGCTTGCTTTGCATTCTCAAAATGGTTTGAGACCGTATTGGGATGAAGAACCCGCCCGGTTGCTTCCATCCGCCTCTTCAAATCATCGAAATACGCGTCTGCAATCTTTGCTCTGCTATCTGCTGAATCAAGCCGCTTGCTCACAAGCGCTAACTCCGCCGGATCAGGTGCTGGCAGCACCGCGACCGCTCCAGTGCGTTCGACGCACTTTCCATGGCAGCCACGAAACTGTTCCCCGCGGCTGCGATGTCCGGATGCAGCGTCAAGCCCTTTGCTGCCGCAAATTGGCGTCCATCCGATCGACAACTTCCACCATGGCCGAGGCCTTCGCGGCAAGATCGTCAAAATTGCTGGCGAAAGCGGTGCTCCTTCGCGGTTGAAGCCGGAAGAAGCACCGTACACAAAAGAATGGTTGCCATGCACTTCAACTATTTCAGACAAGGCGCCCATGCTGAGTATGACCTGAGCTGTCAGGCGAAATCGTGAGCAAAACGAACGATAAGTAAAATAGAGAGAGGATTTGAACCTTCGATCCCAACCTTCCCGAACCAGATTTATTTGAAATTTGGAATCTCAAGAAATTCTAGTTTGTCTTTGTCGATAATGTTCCGTCCTCGCTCTTCGCACGCGATTTCGTTAATCCGACCTGATTCGAAGCCGCGGCTGTCTGAGCTTCCAAATATTTGACCAGAAATTCCGTATCGTCAGGACCAAGGCGTACATTCGGCATTCGTATCTCTTTGTATTGCTTGAAGAGTTTCATTGCCAAAGGGTCCTGGTCTGCGAACATTTGGTCTGGCTTTTGAATGAAGCGCATAAGCCATGAGCGATCAAGAGAATTAGTCACACCGAGCAAGTCCGGCCCAATGAAGTCGCCATGGCCGATCGTGTGACAGGCGGCACAACGGGTGGCGAACAGATACTGCCCTTTATCGGCAACATTCAGCCGGGGAGCTTCCGCATAACTTTTGGGGGCTTGCTGCTGTTTTCCGCCGTTAAAACCATCCAGGAGAGTACTGATTGTTACAAAGAGAAAGCGCGGATTGTCCGTGGCATTGTTTCGCGTCCACTGGCCGCTTGGCTCGTTTCCGATCATAAGATCAGTAGTATGGCCGTCACGGTTCAACGCAGGATCAGAGTACAGGCCAAGTTTTTTTCCAACCAGATCGATGTCTGCCTTTTTTCCGGTAAGAAAAAGCCATCCCGGTCCTGCATGAAACTTCTCCGCGTAACTTTTGAGCACCTCTGGAGTGTCATTTTCCGGATCAATGCTGATGGAATAAAAGAAAATATCTTTTCCCACACGATCGCCCAACATATGCTGTACCTGGGCCAGACGCGCAGTCTCAAGAGGGCATGAGTCCTGGCAATGGGTATAGATAAGATTGACTACCACCGTCTTGCCTTTGAGCAGGTCGTCATATAGATGAACCGTTTTGCCGTCCTGGGTGGTGAGCGATACGTTGGGAAAATAGTTGGCTCCCCAGCGACTGCTGGCCGATGCAGCCTGGACGAGAAAAAGACCCCAAATCACGATTATCAATGACGTAAATGTCCCGACGGCGAATACACAACTGCGACGCATAAAATAGCTCCTTTCTTCACTTACGTTCGAATATTCAGTCAGAACCGGCAGAGCCATGGATCTGGCTCTGCCGATCTGACCGTCTTCGGCGCAGCCAACTTTAAAAAGCAGTCGGAAGAACGTCGTCCGGGTTCTCGAACGTCACACCTTGCGGAGTGGGTATCGGTGTTGGAAGCGCTCCCAGGAACGCTCCACCAGCATTGTCAATTTCCCACCGCAAAAGCATGGCGTTGTCCTCGTGAACCGTGTTATGGCAATGTTCCATAAACATGCCGCCAAAATCGCGGAACTGCATGGTGAGGGTTACGCTTCCGCCGGGGCGCAGCCGGTAAACGTCTTTTCTACCCTTCTCCCACGCCGGCACGTTCGCGGCACTGCCGTTGCGTGCCAAAATCTGGCCTTCTTCAAAATGGATGTGGATTGGGTGGTCCCATCCGCCTCCACCGTTCTGCAAAGTCCAGATTTCCCTGGTGCCGAATTTTGGCGCCGCAGAAATGCGGCTAAAATCGGCATTGAGTGTGCGGCCCTGGTTGTCTGTCTTGATGCCCCACGGGCCAAAGAAGGTGCTGACCGGATCATTGGTGTCCTGGTTTCCACCACTGCCAAACTCAAACACTCGTTCACGTGTAACCGGAATGTTAGACAAGTCCGGATTCGGAATCATAGTCGCGGGAACCTGACTCTGGTCCGGGGTAGCCGGGTTCCGCACGATGCGAAACTCCAGGAATTTCCCGACACAAGGATCGGCAGACTTTCCTGAGAGAGCGTCGGCCAGGCTAAGGTCTTTGCTCGGCTTTTTTCCGTCCTGATGCTCGCACAAGTTCACCATCCAGACTTTGTCTCCGAGGCTGTAGCGCGAGAAGTCAATGACAATGTCATAACGTTCCGCAATACCTTGCTCATCAAGCTGTGAAAGAACCACGGGGGTTGGAAAGAGGTTGCCGTCATTCGCAATCTGAATCATCGACGATCCATCACTCAATGCCACCTTGAAGAAGCGCGAAACGGCGGCGTTAAGGATGCGGAAGCGATATTTTCTCCGTTCAACCTCGAAAAATGGTTTATAGAGGAGGTTGACGGTCATGGCATCGCCCAGAAATCCGTCAAAATCGAAGATGTCGAAATACAGCTGTCCATCTTCATCCCATGCTTTATCCGCAAGCATGAGGTTGACGTCATAATCCAGATTGCCCCACGAGTTGGTACTGCCAGACGGCAGACGTAAATTCACCCCGTCATTGAGCGTTTCATTGCCTCGATCAAGTGCGCTGTAGATGTTAAACATCGCTGCAATGCCCTTGTACACATTCTGCGACGTGAAGCTGAACATGTGGTCATGGAACCAGTGCGTACTCATGGTTTCATGCCAGTCACCTGGGACCTTATTGATGCCGCCATTGTCTGCGGGGCCGCCAGCTCTTGGATCAGTCGCATCAGTGTTGATGCTGTTACGTCCTGCCAACACGATCGGATAGTGATAGTCGTAGAACTGGTTGGGGAAAAAATAGGCGCCAGTGAAGCCGTCGTTTTCAGCGCCGTGGTGCCCGTTGTGCTCGTGGGTGGAAATAGTATGCCGGCCGAATCCGCCGTTTTGTGCGATGTTTGCGGGAAGCTTATTGTGGAGACGGAAGAGCACTGGATCGCCGTAGCGCACCTGCATCAACTTAGGGGGGAATGTTCCGTTGTAGGTCCAGAGCACCAGAGGCCCTTGATCCGGAAGGTTCGGGTGGAAGCGTGGGCTCACGGAAGTTGCTGGATTGACGCCAGAATTGAGAGACGATGGAATTCCCGGGTTGTAACCACCATTGGCCTTCGCACCCTCCACTGACCCTTCAACCGCAACATTTGGCGGCAAGATATTGAATTGCTGGTGCGACCAGACTGCCCCGGGAGGACGGCCTTCAATCGGCCCGAAGCCTCCGCCCAAAGCCGGATCAACTGCTTGCAAGGTTTCATTGCAGTCCGCGGTTGGGACAGGACTGAGCGGATGCGGATGTGTGGCATCGACAACGGCTGGAATTGGCAGCCGTGGCAGCACATCAAAACGTAACATGGGTTGGGTGAAGGCCTGGACACCGAATAGCGGGCTCCGAGGCGCACCTGTTGGAATACTGCTTCCGCCATCGGCGTAGGCGCTTTGTACAAAGGGATTCAAACCCTGAATCGGGGCGAGAAGTCCGCCCGTGCCGATAATTCCCCATTTGACAAGGTCGCGGCGTGAGACCTTGCCCTGAGAGTGTGCCTTTAGAATCTCGGCACGGTTTTTGCGCGCATTTTCAGCTTCTTTCCGGCGCGCTCTGGAGGCGTCCTTCGGTAGATAGATGTGGCTCATTTCTGTGGCTCCTAATAAGTCTTGCAATGAAATTAATAAATTGAACAACCTATAATGCTTGGCCCTATATATCGTCTTGCGATAGTTGTATATCGTGAAGCGATATATTTGAAATCACGTTACCGCGCAACTTATCGGAAGTCAACGTTTATTAGAAAATTTAATAATTGCACTGCCGCCGACAGCTCTCTTTTCTTCCGATCAAGATAAAATCGTTTGTAAAGAAACATTGCTGACAACAGAAAGCGATGGAAATACCAAGGAGAGATTTAAAGTTTCATGCATAAACGAAGCCAGATTCCCAGAAAAGTTAAAAGCCAAGGTCTAACCCGGTCAGAGTATAAAGCGCTGGCAGAGTTTCGTTATCAAGTACGCCGTTATCTGCGCTACATGGAGGAAAAAGCCAGAGCCAGAGGTTACAACCCGCAGCAGTATCAGCTACTTCTTGCCATTGAAGGCTTGCCCGAAGGGCAAATGCCAACTATCAAAACCATCGCCGAGCGGATGCAATTGAACCACAACAGTGCCGTCGAGTTAGTGGACCGTTGTGAAAAAGGAGGCTTGCTCGACCGTGCGCGAACGGGCCGCGACCGCCGCGTGGTGACATTGTTACCCACGCTGAAGGGGAAACGAATGATGGAAGAACAAGCGAGTGCATCCCGGGCAGAGTTACAAGAGATCGGTCCTATCCTGCTTTCGTCTTTGCAGCGCTTGACCAGTCAGCGTAAATAAGTGTCTTTCGGCTTGCGAACAAATTTTCGGGGAGCCAACGCTTTTATTTCGCTGTCCGCGAACCTGTGATGAGAATATCCACCAGTCTTTTGGCGCTTTGCCGCCAGTCCGGGCTGGACGCCACGTAAGAGACGCCGATAAGCGCCCGCAGCAAATCGAATGGCTCAAGATCTTTGCGCAGGTCGCCGCTCTTGATGGCGCGATGCACCAGGGCATCAATGGCTCCCTGGATCTGGCCGCGGGAACCTTCATAGAGTTTTGTGGGACCGCCAACCAGCGAATTCAGCGCCGGAGCGATGATCTGCTTTGCGGCAATGTAATCCACAAACAACAGCATCCACGCGCGCAACGAGTCGATGGGACACATAGTTTCAGAGAATTTCTTCTGTGCTGCGGCCAGCTTTTCTACTTCAGTCCGATAGACGGCTTCAATCAGTGCATCGCGAGTAGGAAAATGGCGATAGAGAGTTCCCGCGCCTACAGCTGCCTCCCGGGCAATGTCATCCAGGCTGGCGTTTGGGCCAGACCGGGTGAACTCCTTCTTCGCTACTTCCAAAATGCGCTCACGATTCTGCTGGGCATCAGCGCGCGGCTTTCGAGTTGGAGTTTTTACGGCCATTTAAAAAATATTTGCAACCGGAGACTATCTCCGCTTATCATATCTATACGGAGACACTCTCCGTTTTATCTTGAACGGGGCTGACTGTCAACAGCTCTGATTTTCCCGGGCCTTAATGTGGGAGGACATATGAATCAACTTGCAAGCAATCAACCACCAAAAAATCATACATTCGGCTGCACCGAAGAAGCGACTACGGCGGAGCAGGAACTGACTGCGTTCTTCAAGGCAGTGTTGAATTTGTTTGGGCCAGAACAGGCGGAGCTATCGGCCGACGACTGGCTCAATGAATTGACGGCCACTGAAGCTTTGCCCTCTTCAATACGTGAATGGCGCGGCATCACGCTCAAGGCTTCTGCTCGGCTCGCCGCGCGGGTGAGCGCTTTATTCACAACTAATTCCCCATGCCATTCGCTGGCATCCATCTGTTCATAAGTACTCGCAATCATAATTATTCACAATCATAGGAGGTAAGAAATGCGCGTTTTCCTTACAGGCGCTACAGGTTTTATTGGTTCTGCTATTGTTCGCGAGCTCATAGACGCGGGTCATCAGGTGCTCGGCCTTGCTCGCTCAGATGCGGGAGCTAGATCTCTTACCGCTGCCGGCGCCCAGGTGCATCGCGGATCGCTGGAGGATTTGGAAAGCCTGCGCAGCGGAGCAGCCGCTGCCGACGGCGTGATTCATACGGCTTTTATTCACGACTTCAATAACTACGGCCCTGCCGCCGAAGCAGACCGGCGCGCCATTGAGACGCTTGGTGCCGAACTCGCAGGCTCTAAGCGTCCGTTGGTTGTCACTTCCGGCACGCTGCTTCTGCAGCGTCGCGGTCCGCTCGTAATAGAAGAAGACCAGGCCAAATCTGATTTTCCGCGCAAGTCAGAAGACGCGCTTGCGATGGTGGCTAAAGGTGTTCACAGCATCGTGCTGCGCCTGCCTCCCTCGGTACATGGAGACGGCGACCACGGCTTTGTTCCGGCACTGATCAACATCGCACGCCAGAAAGGCGCCTCGGCATATATTGGTGACGGTCTGAATCATTGGCCCGCTGTGCACAGGTTGGATGCGGCGCATCTCTACCGGCTCGCGCTGGAAAAAGGTTCCGCGGGAGCCTGCTATCACGCCATCGCCGATGAAGGCGTGCCGATTCGCGACATCGCTGAGGTAATCGGCAGGCAGCTGAGCTTGCCGGTGGTTGCCAAATCTCCAGAGGAAGCAGCCGGACATTTTGGCTGGATGGCGCATTTCCTCGCCATTGATAGTCCTGCTTCAAGCGTGCAAACGCAGAAACAACTGGGATGGAAGCCCACGCATGCTTCGCTCATCGCTGACCTTGATGGCGGGAGCTATTTTGAAGTGGTTAAAGAAGGTTCAGCGGCTTAATGCGACTTCCGCAACGCGGGCGCTTTTAGCGCTTACGCTAAAAATAAATGCACCCGGAGAAGTTCTCCGATGATCTCCTAATAGATGATCTCCTAATTGAAGAGACATTCTCCGTTTGATACGAATCATTCACGAGCACTGTGAAAACCAGCAAGGAGTAAAAATTATGGCAAATAATTCAGGAGCAACAGCAATCAGAGAATTTGGCGCAACCTCAACTACAGAAGAAGTTCTTTCCGGCATCAATCTGCGCGGCAAGCGGATTCTTGTTACCGGCGTTTCAGCCGGAATTGGAGTTGAAACTGCCCGCGCGCTCGCGGCACACGGAGCGCATGTTGTGGGCGCAGCACGAGATTTGGCGAAGACCGAAACTGCGACGGCCCAGGTACGCAAAGATGCCGCAGCCAACAGCGGCGGCTTAGAGCTTATTGAGCTTGATCTTGCCAGCCTAAAAAGCGTACGCGCCAGCGCCGATCGACTACTGGCCAAAGGCGAATCGCTTGATGTCGTCATAGCCAATGCCGGAGTCATGGCCACGCCCTTTGGCCACACGGCGGATGGATTTGAAACGCAGTTCGGCACCAATCATCTGGGCCACTTCGTCTTCGTCAACCGTATTGCATCTCTCATTCGCGATGGCGGGCGGCTGATCAACCTGTCTTCTTCGGGGCATCGCTTCTCCAATGTTGATCTTGCAGATCCCAACTTTGAACATACGACCTATGAACCCTTCGTCGCCTATGGCCGGTCCAAAACCGCGAACATTCTTTTTGCCGTTGCTTTCGACAAGCGCCATCGTGGACGTGGAGTGCGCGCTGCAGCTGTGCATCCCGGCGGCATACAGACTGAATTGGGGCGGCATATTGATTCGAGCCAAATCCAAAAAATGGTTGACCAGTTAAACCAGCAGCTGGCAGCAGAAGGAAAAGGACCGTTCCAGTGGAAGACGATTCCGCAGGGGGCCGCGACTTCAGTATGGGCTGGCTTCGTGGCTCCTGCTAATGAGATTGGCGGCCAATACTGCGAAAACTGCCACGTAGGCCGCATCGTGCCCGCCGATGCAACCATCAGCGCTATCAGCGAAGGAGTTCGCGGCTACGCGCTTGATCCCAACAATGCTGAAGCACTGTGGAAGAAGAGCGAGGAACTGGTGGGAGAGTCATTCTAGAGATTGATAACTTGGGAGCGTATTGAGCATTCATCAGGCTAATCCGAAGCAGGCTAACGCGCAGC
>DATBAX010000309.1:0-3954 GCA_036271275.1 Terriglobales bacterium | reverse complement strand
CAGGAACGAGGTGGCCGAATCGTGTTTCGCTTCTTGATTCGCTACTTTTTGATCGCCATGGTGGCGTCTGTTATATTTATGAGTTGGCCGGGAGCGTTTAGGGGCCTGCTTTACGGCCTGTGCCTGCCGGTTGCGGCCATGATGGGCGAGGCGGTTTATGAGGGCGTTTCGGCCTCGCGACATGACGTTTGATCTTCCCTATACATCATTTACTACTACCAGGAATTTGAATGCACACATTACTGTTCACCGAGGTTCTTAATCGATTGTTCGCCGGTCCGGTGACGGCTTTGCTCGCGCTGCTTCATATTCATCCCAACAATCCTGCGGCGCCGATTCCGGATCATGTGTCCATGCAGATATTGGTGGTGCTGATCCTAACGACCTTGTTTGTGATTATAAGGGCGAGCCTTTCGGTGGAGAGTCCGGGCGCGTTGCAGCATTCCATGGAAGCTACTCAAGGATTTGTGGGGCAACTGGGCAAAGAAATTATCGGACACGATTACGAAAGATATTTGCCTTATCTGATTACTCTGGGACT
This sequence comes from Terriglobales bacterium, assembly GCA_036271275.1. Classification (GTDB taxonomy): domain Bacteria; phylum Acidobacteriota; class Terriglobia; order Terriglobales; family Acidobacteriaceae; genus DATBAX01. Next base: position 3,413 of record DATBAX010000309.1, on the reverse strand, counting down.
GTTCATACTTTTCTCGAACATGATTGGGCTGATTCCGGGGTTTGGATCTCCGACTGCGAGTCCGGTGGTTCCGCTGGGATGCGCGGTGGTGACCTGGGTGTACTACCAGTATCACGGGCTGCGGGTGAACGGGCCGATTGGATACTTGAAACATTTCATGGGTCCGGTGTGGTGGCTGGCGATTCTGATGTTTCCCATTGAAGTTTTCAGTCACCTGGCGCGGTTGATGTCGCTCACGGTTCGTCTGTATGCGAATATTTTTGCCGGGGAAATGGTGACGTTGGTATTTTTCTCGCTCATTCCTATTCTTTTCCCGGTACTGTTCATGGGGCTGCACGTTTTCTTCGGGACCATTCAAACTTATATTTTTGTTCTCCTGGCGGCGGTTTACCTGGGAGAAGCGACGGCGCACGAACACTAGACTTTTATCCGGCATCATAAAAACGCTGCATAGCGTGAGGGCGTCTGCACGGTGACGTCAACCACCCACTGGCAGCAAATTCATTCACCAAGGAGAGCACTATGCGTAAGTTTGTAATGGTTTTGGGACTTGTGATGGTTTGTATGTTGATCGCCGTTCCTGCGTTTGCGCAGGGCGGGGAAGCTCCCGCGCACGCGGGCGTGAACTGGGTCGCGATTGCTTCAGGATTTGGCATGGCGATCGCTGCTGGACTGGCCGCGTTGGGTCAGGGAAAAATTGGAGCGGCGGCTTGCGAAGGCATGGCGCGGAATCCCGCGGCACGCGCGAGCATTCAGGTCGCGTTGCTGATCGGATTGGCGTTCGTGGAATCGTTGGTGCTATTTACGCTGCTGATTATTTTTGTGAAGGTGGTCTAGGAGTTGGTTCGGAATTCAAAAGCCTCCGCTGCGAAGCGGGGGCTTTTTTGTGCTTGGGATCGTGGCGGGAAGTCTGCAGTTACTCACCGCATGCTTAAAAGCAGATTCCTCTGCGCTGCGCGCTTCTATATAGAGTTGGGATTGTCGAATGACAGGATAGAGTTGGGAGCGACTACAGTTTGCGAGCGCCGTTCCAGTCGGTGCCTCTGGTTTCTGGGGCGTTTTCTACAGCTTCCATCAATACGCGGCGCAGGCGATAGCGGCTTTCGAGATCGGTGTTTACGATTTCAAAGCCTACCTCGTTGACGCGGGCGCGACGTAGAAGGACCTGTGCGCGAATGTGTTTCATGCCAACTGACATATCCAGATTGGCTTCGGCGCCTACGCGGAGATTGTCTTCCTTGATGCCCATGCCTCCGCCGAGACTGAGTTCACGAATCGAAATGCTGGACTTGCCCCACGAACTGCTGATGGTGGCGGAAATGGCTTTGCGAAGAGCGATGCGCTCATAGCGGCGCTGCCGGACCCATGGGCAGGCCGGTGCTGAATCCAAAGGTGCGATGGCGAGTTCTCCGGGCTCAAGGCCGTTGTCGGCCATCACCTGGCTGCCGTAGCGGGGATCAATCTTGGCCAGAGCTTGCGCGGCTGTAATTCGCAGTTCGCGCGGATGAATGTACTTCCACATTTTTTTGGCTTCGAGAAGATTGCGCAGGACAGGTACAGATTCCGCTTCGCGCAAACGTCCCAAAGATTCCACCGCTTTGGCTTGGAGTAATGGCGAACGTTCCTTAGCTTCGCCGGCTTCCGCCATGACGATCAACGGCGGAACAGCGGTGCGATCGCCACTCATGCCGATTTCGTCGAGAGCTTGCGGCAGCACCACCGGGTCGAGGACTTCCAGAAGTTCGAGCAAAGTCCGGCCGCGGTCGGGCGCGGCGCCGTAAGCGATCTGGCGCACAACGATATCGTGATAGAAGCGGTTCCACTCCGGCAGGCGGACCGGCAACAATTCCAATAGTGTGGGAACGTCGAGACGGCTCAATAGGCCGATCACGGAAGCTGCGGGGCGCGCTTGACCGGTGCGCAGCATTTCTCGCAATTGGCCGATGCCATCGGGGCCGAGTTCTTTCACCAACTCAACCATGCGGTCGCATTCGTCGCGGCGCATGCAACGGAAAAAACGGTCGGCGAGATGTTCCACGCCGGCTTGCGATGTGCGGCGAAGGACCAGTAACAAGTCGGCCGGGATTTTCGGTTCGCGTAAGGCTTCTTCGATAAATTCAGGAATGCGATTTTCAACGCCGATGCGGGGCCGTAAGTCTCCTGCGAGTACGGGGCGCAGTTTCGCGATATTGTCGATGGACTCGCAAACGTTGTTCAGGGCGCCGTAGAGTCTGCGCGTGCTGGCCTCGGAGCTCATGCGCACAAAAGCGGCGCTGATCATGCTTTGCAATTCCGGATCAGGTTCCTTGCAGAGGGTCTCGCCGAGTTTCTTGACGGCAGCGCCCATCAAATCATTTCCCAGGGCGGCGTACAGGTCGGCCAATTGGCTTAATCCGGTGGCGATCTTGCGGCGCGGCTCAACATCTTTTACATCAAGACAATTGCAATAATTCAACAGGACGGCGTTGGCGGAATCTTTGTCGCCGCGGTCCAGCAGGACTTCCACAAACTGGCGAACGTTGCGTGGAGGCACGCAGGGAGCTTCATTCGAAAGCAGGACGCTCTTCTTGCCGGCGTCGGGCACTTCGGCCCAGAACATACGATCGAGAATGTCGGCGTGCGATTCGACAAGCAATCCCGCCTTGCCCATCTTGTCTTCCTGGATGCGCAGGATCTGACGGAGCGTGTCCATCTGACGGCTCATGTGTTCGAGCATCTGATGGACGGCATTTACTTTGACTTCGCCCTTCTGGAAACGTTCCAGAGCGAAGCGGATGGCCATGTGCTCGGCGGCCTTCATCAGCAGCGGAGTATCGTTCTGTTGGGAAGGAACTGTGGCTGCCAGGCCTTCGAGCAATTGCTGCAAATTGAGTTTCGTATTCGGATCAGTCTGGTTGAGTTCGGCTTGCAACGATTCCGTCTTGGCATTTGGATCGCCGCCAACTTCACCGAAGCGCGTCAACAGCCGAATCGCCTGAATAACTTCTTCTTCTTGGAGCGGGACCGTGCCGCCACTCCAGTTTCCGCCGGTTCCGGCTCCAGTACCTGTCCCGCCGCCACCACCGCCGCGAACGGCAACTGTGCCGTCGCCTGGTGTGTTAGGAACGCTTCCGACGGGAGCGCCACCAACAACTCCACTACCGCCTTGATGCGCGCCTTCAGCTGCTGCAATCAATTGAAGGAGTTTTTGGGGATCGTTCAACCACTGCTTGAATTCCGGGCCAAGCGTTTGAGCAGCGATCTGGGCGGCGATAGAAACATCGCCAGTGGCGGGATCGGCGGCTACGAACTTGACTTCGTTGATTCGGATGGTGGCTTGTTTGTTGTCACCAAAAATTTCCTTGATTTGCTTGACCACGTCCTGGGCTTTGGCGCTACCGACGGCGAAAGCTTTGACCAGTTGAGAAAAATCT
>DATBAX010000308.1:0-19585 GCA_036271275.1 Terriglobales bacterium | reverse complement strand
GTCCAGTTGATCCCGCAACTCGCCACCGCTCACTACAATCTGGCGACCGTGCTGCATCGGCAGAATCAATTGGACGCCGCTATGCACGAGTATCAACTGGCCCTTACTTTGACTGCAGATCCAGCCGAAGCGGCCCAGGCTCATAACAATTTAGGTGTTTTGCTGACGCAGAAAAATCAGCCAGTGGCCGCTATTTCAGAGTTCTCGGCCGCAATCGCCGCCAATCCGGATGAGCAGAATAGTTATCTGGGGCGAGGGTCGATCGAGTACCAGAAACATAATCTCGATGCGGCCTTCGCGGATTTTTCACGCGCCACGCAAATCGCACCATCGCCTGTGGCCTATTTTTGGCTCGGACGCGTCCTCGAAGACAAAGGCGATCTGCAAGCTGCAGCTCTCGCTTATCAATCCGCGTTACAGATTGCTCCTGGAATGAGCGAGGTGCGCACTCGACTGGACGCGATTCATCTCAAACTGCAGAAGTGATGGAGCGGACTGTAAGTTTCTGCCTCACGAAATCAATAATTTCTGGTGTCAGGTATTTGGGCGGACTAACTAAGAACATGGGACGTCCGGCAACCGGCTTCAGTGAAATGCCTTGCCAGGCCGGCGTGGATTCGACGTTGTCGTCTTCGTGCAGGATGACGCCGTCGGCGCGATCGAGAAATTCCTGTGCGGATTTTTTGAAGTCGGCGTTTGCGGGGTCGAGGACAGTCAGATAAAGATCGGGTCGGACGAATTTCAGAATACTGTTCGATTCGAGAATCACATTTTTCGCATCCTCGAGACGGCGGCGGATTGTCGGCATGGCTTCGGCCAGTCTTCCCTGCTCTGTCCGCACCCACCACACGCGGGCCGCCCCTGCAACCAGAAATCGTGACGTGTCGGATTCTCCAGAGCGATCTTTTTCTTCTGAAATTGCCCAGGTGTGATCGTCGGTGGCGCAGTGGCAGGATTGGCCGTTCAGCGAGCAGACACCGTGGCCATACTGCGTAATCTTCATGGCGGTCCAGTTGTATTCGGGCAAGGCAGCGATGAGGCCGGCGACGACACTGGTCTTGCCGACGTTGCGCGAGTGTCCGCCGATGACGATGAGGGGCACAATGAAAGGCTTTAAACCACCAAGGACACGAAGTTACCCAAAGGAAATCCCACAGCGATTTGGCTTTCCTTCGTGTTACCTCGTGTCCTTGGTGGTTTAAGCTTTTGCCTTTTGCTTTCTAGTTAGCGATTTAGCTAGCAGCTATTTTCTCTTCGCCAGCTTCGCCAAAACCGCCAACTGTTTCAAATACTCGCGCACCGGTTGCGCCGGCGTTCCCCAAAACGCTACGCCTTTGCCGCGCAGGACTTTGTTCGGGAGCACGCCGCCTTGTCCGCCGAGCATCACTCCTTCTTCGATGCGGGCGTGTTCGCCGATGCCTACCTGTCCGCCGAGAATGACATTTTTTTCGATCACGATACTGCCGGAGAGGCCGGTTTGCGCGGCGATGACGACATCTTCGCCGATTTGGCAGTTGTGTCCGATGTGGACCAGATTGTCGATTTTCGCGCCGCGGCCGATGCGGGTGACTTCCAGAGCACCGCGATCGATGGTCGAGTTGGCTCCGATTTCGACGTCGTCGCCAATTTCAAGACGGCCGATTTGCGGGAATTGCTCGCGGCGTCCGCTGGTTTTGTCCTGTACGTATCCGAAACCATCGCTGCCCAAGACCGCGCCGGCGTGGATGACCACGCGATCTCCCAGCCGTGTTCCGGGATAAATGGTCACGTTGGGATGAAGCCGGCAATTCTGTCCGAGACTCACGCCCGCGCCGATCACGCTGCCCGCGCCAATCCAAGTGCCCTGGCCGATCAGCACATCTTCCCCAACGACAACGCGTGCTTCGATTACGACATTTGCCCCAGGCCGCACCGACGGATGCACAACCGCGGTGGGATGCGTCCCGCTCTGATGGGCCTTTGCGGGATGAAGAAGTTTCGCAGCCCGGGCGAACGCCAGCTTCGGCTGCGTGGCGACGATCACTGGCTTTGCGTATTTCTTTTCAGCGGCAAACTCTCCGGCGATGATTGCGGAAGCCCTTGATTTAAGCGCCAAAGCCAGATTCTTTTCATCTTCGACAAATACCAGATCGCCGGACGAAGCCGCCCCTATGCTCGCCATCCCACTCAATACGACTTCACCGTCACCGGCCACACGCCCGTGGACGGATTCAGACACCGCTCGTACAGTGCTACTCATTGCACCTTTGTATATGTTTGGCGTAGGAAAGAAAAGCCGGGAGGCGGGCCGAGGACTAAAATGCAAGGTATGGAGAAGAAGATTTTCTGGATTGTCTTTTCTGTGCTCGGCACCGCGGCGGATTTTGTATTGGGTCTGTGGTGGGGTCTGGCTGCGACCATCCCCATCCTGTACTTCAGTTGGTGGGTAGCCTATCGCAGCGACTGGTTTTGAAACCCGCTCTCTGAAACTCGGCATTGAAACGGGTTTGAAAGCGAGTTGCTTAACGGCACGGCTGAAAAAGGCTGCGGAAAACTCGATTCCCGGACGAAAAAAGTTCGTTTAGAGAAGACTTCGGTGCTGCGTGCGCCGCCGTGAAAGAGCGGGCCTTGCAGGCCCGCGTTATAAGAAAGACACGATCCACGCGGCGCTAAAGGCGCCGCTCTTCCACGGTAGTCGACGCTTTCGATCAGCGCGCCAATCGAGTACAAAAGCGATTGTTCAACCGAATCAATATTTTTCTGCAACCTCTAAAAAGCCGTGCCCTGACACGAACCTCGATTCAACTGCACCACCCCTTCTTTCCTTAGTAGCTGATTTTTAAGATCTCGCCATTTCTGCCGACCAACCAGCCGAATCCCGGACTCGCGAATGCAACCGCCCATCCCCCGGTCACACCAGGCAGGACATACCAAGTGGTGCCTTCGTCTGGCGTCCAGGCCGCTCCGCCGCTATCGGCGGTTACCACTACATAGTGCGCGGTCACCTGGCATAAAGTCGTGGTGCAGGCCGCGCCAAGCTTTCGCACATAGCTGAGTCCGAAAATGGCGCCGGTCACTGGAGGGGCGTTTGTAAGCGCCCAGGTTTGGCCGCCATCGCTGGAGATCGCCGTTCGGGCATTGTCTGGGTCGCTTGGATCGAGATCGCCTCCGCCTACGATCCCATTCGAGGCATCGCGGAAATCCACCGTGAATGCGCCCGCGCTCGGCGAACTTACGATCGGCGTGTTATAGGCGTTCCAGGTGTCACCGCCGTCGGTGGTCGCCAAAATCCTTGCAATGGACGAACCGCCAGTCGCAATCCAGGCATTGTTTTGCCCCTGGGTAGCGACGCAAGTGCCGCTTGAAGAGAACGAGGCTTCGCCCGCCAATGCCGGCGGCATATTGCTACTGATGCTCTGCCAGGTGGTTCCATCGGTGGTGCGGATATCCGGGAAGACTCCATTGACGGAATCGCTGTGGGAAATTCCACGGTTCGGCCCCCAGAAGGCGAAACAGTCGTAGAACGCGCCTACGGTCTTGTCCCTGAATTGCATGGTCCAGGTTTCACCGCCGTCGATAGTTTTGTAGATGCGAAAGTCATACGGAAAATTTCCAATGGATTGCAGATACGCGACCTTGTCGCTGACCCCCTGTACATCGCGAAATTGCAGACCTTTCGCGCCTTTCACCACTCCGGATTTCCAGGTTTTTCCGCCGTCGGTCGTGAGGGCAAATGTCCCCCCAGCACCGGAAGCCCAGACCACTCTGTCATTCACCGGACTGACCGCAATCAACAATTGCTTGGTGCCACTGTTTTGCGGAGTCAATTTGGGTTGAATCACCGTCACGGTTTTTTGCGCGAAACTCAGGGTTGCGATTGCAAAAAGAAAAACAATGGGAACGAAACGGGGGATGCGCATGGGGGAATTTCTCCTTGGTCCTTGGAATCATTTTCGACTTCGACGGTTGTTTTTACAAAAATACATTTCGGAGCAGATGAGCCGCGATTGTAATCCTTGTAAGCAGTCTTGTCAGGGAAGTGGGGGTGCCAATCGATCCGCTAGAAGGTGGGCCGCTTGTCGTAGCGATTGGTTAAACGAGTGCGCTCTCGGCTCTGGCCGTAGCCTCCGAAATTTCTATAATCATCAGGGACACTCAGTCACACCAAGGCTAGCCACATCGCTGTGGGATTTCCCTCGTGTTACTTCGTGGCCTTGGTGGTTCATCAGCCTCGGTACAAAGAACCGCACAATCTTCACAAACCTTTACTTGCCAATGCTACGTCGAGGGCACAACATGCTGATTGATTTAGGGTTCGAAACCTCAAAGCATCTCGCGTGAAAACATTCTGACAGAGGCCACCATGAACGGTTTTTGGTCACGAGCTTTAAATTTAGGAATGGTTGCGGCCTGCATGGCGACGGCTTCCCTGCTCGCATTGAGCGGCTGTACCTCGGTGAAGGTCAAGCTGGGAATGAAGGTTTACCTGGCCAAGATACCGGTTGCCTCGATCGCGGCCACTTTGCCCAAAGGGCCGGGGATCGCTCCAGGAGAGAAATCGGCGCTGGTGGTGGTAGTCACCGAACCGGATGGCAAAGTCCTCCAGACCGAAGGCAAAGGCAAGGGCAAGGTCATGTGGAAAGACCTCAGCATTACGACAACAGTCGTGACTGCTAACAAGAAAGGCATTTTGTCTTTTCCGCACGATCCCCGGAAAACAGACGGCAAGCTGGGACACATCACGATTACGATCCCCAGTCATCCCGACATCAAAACCGAGCTCGACATTCCAGTGCGATACAACTTCAATTTTGTATCGAATTTCTCCGGTAGCAATGGAAACAACGGTTCCGATGGCATTGCGGGATCGGACGGGATGAGCGGCAGTCCGGGATCCACCGATCCGAATAATCCGTCGGCGGGCGGAGACGGTTCGAGTGGCGGCAATGGCACCGATGGCAGTAACGGAGGAAACGGAGGAGACGCGCCGCCGGTGCAAATCCGCATGACGCTCAGGGCTGGAAGCCATCCGCTCCTCCAGGTGGGAGTCACCGCAGCAGGCCATCAGAAACTGTACCTGGTTGATCCTCAGGGGGGTTCGCTCACAGTGAGGGCAGACGGGGGCCAGGGCGGATCAGGAGGAAAGGGTGGCCGAGGCGGCCGAGGCGGATCCGGAGGCAGTGGAACACCCAGCGGAAACAGCGGCAGCGACGGCAGCAGCGGACAGGACGGCTCGAATGGTTCAAATGGCAGGGGCGGAGCCATCACGGTAACTTATGATCCACAAGCCAAACCATATCTGGCTGTGCTCCGCCTATCCAATGTGGGTGGGCCTAAACCCGTGCTCAATGAGGAGGCTGTGGCTCCTTTGTGGTGATCGCAAGCTGCTAATACAACGGCGGCTGACCCTCTGGCCGCGTCTTCCATCGGCGATGCACCCATAGCCACTGATCGGGATAGCGCCGAACGTAGTCTTCGATAATTTTGGTGAACAATGCGGTGTTCGCTACCGCATCGGCATCGTCGTTCCCAGTGCGGATTAAGTTGACTGCGGAATCAAAGCGCAAACGATACTTGCGCAGGACTGGGTCCCAGACGGTGAATCCGGGAACGACAGCCGCGTCGGTACGCAGTGCGATTCTCGCCAAACCACTGGCAGTGCAGGCGGGTATTCCGAAAAAATCCACGAAGACTCCCTGCGGCGGAGTCATGTTGGTGTCCATCAATATGCCAACGGTTTCGCCGTTCTTCATGGCGGAGAGCAAGCCGCGCACAAAATCGTCTTTATCGACGGTGGCGTTGCCGTGCATGGTGCGATAACGGCGCGAAAGGCGGTCGAGATAAACATTATCGAGCGGCCGCATGACGATCTTGAGAGGATGTCCGTGCAGCGAGTGCGCGAATGCAGAGAGTTCCCAAGCCCCGAGATGGGCAGTCAGGAACAGCACTCCCTTGCCTCGCGCTAATGCGCGCTCGAAGTTTTCGAAGCCGTCGTAGACGACGACCTTGCTGACATTTTCTTTGCTGTATTTGGGAAATAGACAAAGCTCGGCAAACTGACGGCCTAGAGAAGTGAACACGCCGCGCAGGATCCTGACATGCTCGCGCCGGCTCTTCTCCGGCAGGGCCATCCTAAGGTTGCGCATGCCGACCTGCCGCAGGCGGACGTGCAGCAGATAAATCGTCCAGGCAAGGGCTATGGCTGCGGCGCGCGCCAGGAAGCGAGGCAGCGATCCGATGATTTTGATAAACAGCCACGCTAACGCGTACTCGAATCGCTGACGCATTCAGGGGAAGGGCTTTTTAAGTTCGGTCTTAGGTCTTGGGTGTCAGGTCTCTGGGAATGAAACTGGCTCTTGTGCCCAGAGCGCAAACAGTTTGCCCAAACACTTGCGTCATGGATTTCAGGCGCTGAAGCGCACTATTAGAAACGACAACTTAAGGCAGCGCTAAAGCGGCTGGTCCACCCAAAACCACAGGCTTTCAGCAAATTGTAAAACGTGTTCTTACTTGCTCGCTACCTTCGCCCACTTGGCGAGGGTGCTCAGGAACGGATACGCGCCTTGCGGAGCTTCCATGCCTCCGGCGAGCGAAGTCCGGAACGGTACCATGTGTCCGTAAAATTCACGCGTGCTGTCTCTGTCCTGGTGAATGCCGGCGCCACTCAGTTCCAGGCCGGCGAATACGCCACGGGCGCGGGAATAGCTCAATACCTGGGCCCGCAACTTCCAGTCAGTATCGGCGGTCGCGGCGCGGCCCACGGGGCCGGCGGCAACGCTGGCATCCGCTCCCAGCTTAAACTTGCTGGATAGTAAGTTCTTCATGCCGTTTTGATTCATGATCAGCATGACCAGATCGACGGCCTGGCCGCCAATCTGCAATCCGAAGCTGCCACCCTTGATGGTAAAGAATGCCGGCGCGCTCCAGCCCGTAGGCGTGCGGCAACTGGCCACGCCGCGGCCGTAGCGAGCGCCGATCACGAAGCCCGCCTTCAGCATGGATGGCACCACGGCCACGCATTCGGCCGATCCCAGCACGTCCTGAGGAATGCCGGTGTCCGGTGCGCCCTGGATTTCGTCGAGAACGGTGGCGGCGGCCTTCAATCGGTCGGCAGCTTTGTTCTCGTCGTCATCGTCGGCGGCAAACGCAAGATGACTGGCAAGGCAAGCAATTACGCACAGCAGTAGCAACTTTTTCATTTTTCCTCAGCTTTCAAAAATGATGACAATATCCGGACGAAGAATGTGCCGGATTTTTTACCGGGAATTAGTAACGCCAATTCTAAAGGATTCGGATGAGGAGAAAATGGTTGTTATCCACCGGCGGGGCGATCTGTTGCCGATTCAGGTACTTGCAGGCGCAAAAAAATGCGGGGCCAGTAGCGGTGACCCTAAATCTCCGCTCCCAACCCCGTCTCCCAGGTTCTGTGGTAGGTGAAGCGAGTATGCGTCGGGTCGGGGATTAGCGGCAAGATTACGCAGGGCATTGTCCTAAAGTAACTAGCCACGGATCACGCTGATTTTCACGGATCAGTTGCAAGAAAGATCCGTGCGAATCAGCGAGAATCCGTGGCCAGGTTTTACCAGACGTGGCAGGCGTTGTCGCGAACCATGGGCTGGCCTTTCTTGCAGTTAAAAGCCTTTTGGAATTCCGGCATGTTGGAAACGACTCCATTCACACGAAACTGTGGAGGAGAGTGAGGGTTCGACTGCGCGATGACCCGAAGGAATTCGGGAGTCAGGTTGTCGCACCAGCCCTGGCCAAAAGCGATGAAGAAAGTTTGTTCGGCGGTGAAGCCGTCGATCTTCTCGTCACTCTTGCCATCGGCAGCCAGCGTGTTCTTCAAGGCCATCAAGGCTATGCGCGTGCCGCCGTTGTCTGCCGTATTTTCTCCCAGGGTCAGTTTTCCATTTACTTTGGTGCCGGGCGTAGCTTCGAAGCCGGAATATTCGTCGGCGATGCATTGTGCGCGCCGTTCGAATTCCTTGCCATCCTGCTCGGTCCACCAGTCGCGAAGATTGCCGGTGGGATCGAACTTGCGGCCTTCGTCGTCAAAGCCGTGGGTCATTTCATGACCAATGACAGCGCCGATAGAACCAAAGTTCACAGCATCGTCTTTCGTTTTGTCGAAATACGGAGGCTGGAGAATTCCTGCCGGAAAATTAATGGTGTTGAGTTGTGGATCGTAGTAGGCATTCACCGTGGGCGGTGTCATGCCCCATTCGCCGCGGTCGACAGGCTTCCCGATTTTTTCCATCTGGCGATGAAGTTCGAATGCGCCACTGCGGAAAGCATCTCCCAGCAGATCATCGCGAACAATCTTGATGCTGGAATAGTCGCGCCATTGATCGGGATATCCAATCTTGCCTTCAAAACCTTTCAGCTTGACCAATGCTTCCTTTTTTGTGGTGTCGCTCATCCAGTCCAACTGTTGAATATCGGTGCCCAGAGCGACTTCCAGCGCCTGCACCATTTTCAACATGCGGGCTTTGCCTTCCGCGCCGAAGGTTTGATCGACATACGCTTGTCCGAGAGCTTCTCCGAGATCGCGGTCCACAAACTGAGTGCAACGCCTCCAGCGCGGACGCTGCTCTTTCTGGCCCACCAACTTACGTCCGTAAAAATCAAATTTCTCTTCGACGAAAGGCTGCCCCATCAGCGACGATGAAGCGGACACCAATTGCCAGCGCAAATATGTCTTCCAGTTGTCCAGCGATTCGCTCTTGATGAGTTGATTTACGCCTTTGAAAAAGTCAGGCGACGCGACCAGATAGTGAAGAGTGGCAGGGGCTTGCACGTCCTTCAAATATTCGTCCCACGAAAAATCAGGAGTGAGCGCCCGCAGTTCCTGGGCCGATAACTTGTGGTTCAAGTTGGCAGGATCGCGTCGCAGCACAATATTCATGGAAGCCTTGGCCAGGGCGGTCTCCATCTCCATTACTGTTTTCGCGTGCGCCGTTGCGGTTGCCGAATTTTCTCCCAATAGCTCGAAAGTCTTTTGCAGATGCGTCACATATTGCTGGCGGGTCTCAACGGATTTGGCGTCGTCGTTCAAGTAATAGTCGCGATCCAGCAAGCCGAGGCCGCCCTGGTCCAGTGAAGCCACCACCTTTGAAGCATCATCAAGGTCCTGACCCGAAGTGAATCCGAATAGCGCCGTTTCAGCGCCAGAATCCGTGGGCGGCTCCAACTGGGTGGTGATGGCATGCAGGTGGGCCAATTCCCCGGCGAGTTGCATCTTGCTCTTTAAGGCGTCGATCCGATCGAGTTCTGGCTTGAGCGCAGAGATGCCTTTGGCATTGATGGCTGATTCGTCCATGCAGGCTGCGTAGTAATCGCCGATTTCCTGGTTCACTACGCTACGGCTGGCATTGGCGTTGGATGCCTTCTCCAGCACATCTTTCAATACGGACTGGTTCCATAACGACAGCTTGGCTCCGTGTCCCCATGATGCCTGATCGCCGGGGATAGGATTGCTGTCGAGCCACTTCTTGCAACTGTATTGATAAAAGTCCACACAAGGATCAATCGAAGTATCGACCGAATTGAGATCAAAATGGTCAGGCTCTTTAGGCGCTTGGGCCAAAGATGTTTGTGCCCAGGCCGCGGCCAAACTACAACACGAAAAAATCAGAATCTGAGAAAAAATCTTGAATGAGCGCACGCCGGATCTCCTATGCAATGCCAACAGGGATTTAGAGACAACAAAGCTGGACAAGGTACCTGACTTAGACGGATCGCCAGCAAGGAGGATAGCAATAGAAAACCCCGTCGCGGAGGTTGCTGCGACGGGGTCCGAAGAAATAGCTCGATTTACTTTGCAGTTACGAGCGAGTGTGTAATGGCATGAACTGACAGTGAAATACGGTTTTGTACACCGACTTTGCGCATCAGCTTGGCCACATGGGCCTTCACGGTGCGCTCTTCAATCCCCAGAGCTGAACCGATTTCCTTGTTGGAACGGCCTGCCACCAGCATTTCCAGCACTTCTTTTTCGCGGTCAGTGAATGTCACACGGCCGGCTGGGAAGATGCGTCCCGGAGAAGAGCTCACACGTTCAATAAACATGGAAAGCACATGCCGGGGCGCCCATACGGAGCCCTGATGCACAATCCGAATGGCTTGAATGAATTCCGCGGGCGAGGCTGCCTCGTCAACATAGCCTTTGGCGCCGGAAGCGATCGCCTTCAAGATCGTCTCTTCGTCAATCCCGGAACCGGTGACAATGATCCGCAGGTCGGGACGCGTGGCCTTCAGGCTCGCCATGAGATCGAACAGATTCTGCCCATTGCGGTTGCCGAGCAAAACGAGGTCGATGCCTTGTTGCGTGCTGATGTCCGCCAACGAGGCAGAGAGCAGCTCGAAATCGGGCTCGGAATCGAACAGAGCTCGAAATCCAACGAACCGCAGCGGATCGCTTTCCACTACGGCAATACGAATTAGCGGTTTCCTTGCGGTTGCAGCTTTCATGGCTGTCCTAGGTGAAAGAGTGTATTTAGGATAACGATGTTGTGCCACGATGCAAAGCACAGTAACGAATTGCCAATTACGGGAGTAACATGGGATTATTCCGGAAAAGAGGGGTGGGGCAGGATGAATCGACAGGTTGGAGCTTGTAGACGCTGGATTGTGCCTATTTTGCTGGGAATCATGATTGCCGTGCCCCTGGTGGTGTCAGCCCAGACGGATTCAACGCAATCTGCCTACACGCCCAAATTTCATGGAGATCCGGCACGATCGAACTCCGAAGCCAGCGCGCTTGGCTATATGCGAACCGTGATTCGGGCGCAAAATGTGTATCAGAAAAAGAACGGGAAATTTGCCACTTCCCTCATGGATCTGGTGCATACGGGATCGTTTACTCGACGCATGGCCGCAACCGATCGCGGCGACTACACCGTCAGCTTTCGCTCCCACAAAGACAAAGACACCTACGAACTGGCTCTGACCCCCAAGCAACTGGACGGGCTGCATCGGTCGTTTTATTCCAATGACGACGGCAAGATCCGCGCAAGCGAAGACAAAGCCGCCGACGAAAATTCGCCGATTTTGAAATAAAGCTGATAACCACCAAGGGCACGAAGTATCACGAAGGAAAACCCTATTTGGATTTCCTTCGTGTTACTTGGTGTCCTTGCTGGTTCATGCACCTGCCTTAATCTGTTCTACCTTGCCGTTGCGATAAGTAACGCTCATCGGCTTCCCGCCATTGGGATAATTCAAAGTCTTATCGACTCCATCATCGGAACCCGCGGTCCCAATCCCCAGCGCGAAGTTCACTTGAATTTCATTCATCCCAGGCTTCACTTCGTGCTTGTCGATTGAATCCCAAATATCTTTGGGCCAATGTTTGTAGAGTTCGTGCGGGTCTTCGATGAACAGCATGTCATCGGAATAAATCTGGAAGTCCTCACCTTTCACCACGCCGATGGAGAACGCATAACTCTTGCCGTCTTTCACAAACACCGCCATGATCTGCTTTTCGCCGGGAGCTTTCGGAAAGATGTCAGTGACTACTTTCTTGATTTCAAGGCGCTCGATGGGAAGCAGCAGTCCAGCCTCATGGCCAAAGTCGGTGTGGTGGCCGTCGAAGGGAAAATAAGTAATGCTGTAGCCGACCTTTACCCAGACTGGCTGCTTAGACAAATCCTGGGCCGACTTGAGATCATAAGGACGAAGCTTCTTCGGGAAAACAAGATAATCCGGGTTGGTGGGCACGACCTCCGGCTTCTTCGCATCTTGTACCCGGGTTTCATGCCGTTCGTACAAAATGTAAGCCAGCCTCAACCCTGCCACGATCATCGACAGCACCAGCACAATTTGGATCTTTTGCTTCATTCCTTAAACCTTTCGCATCCGGAAACTACCATCTGTCGTGCTGGAGTAAACTAAACTGTAGATCGATGAGGAGAGCACTATGCCAGTAGCAATCACTCAAGACGAAATTTTAAGCGCGCTGAAGCAGTGCTACGACCCGGAAATTCCCGTCAACATTGTCGATCTCGGCCTGATCTACGATATCCGCTTCGAAAACGCTACCGAGGAAAATCAGGATGTCGCTATAGACTTGACGCTCACCTCGCAAGGCTGCCCGGAGCACGTCAACATTAGCGCACAGGTGAAAGCCAGGGTCGAGCAACTGCCCGGCGTGGCCAACGTCACCGTAAACGTAGTCTGGACTCCGCCATGGGGGCCGGAACGCTTGAGCCCGGAAGCCAAAAAACAGTTGGGGATCGAGGAATAAGTCAGAAGTAAGAAATCAGAAGTCAGAAGTAAACCCTGTTAGCTTGAGTTTTTACTTCTGCATTCTGACTTCTAAATTCTGACTTCTCTGATTTCCTCCCAAGCCGCCATCCCTCGCCGCTCGGCAAGTTGTGCGACTTGCTCGCCAATTTGCGATGCGGTTTTCAGCAGTCGCTTTCCCTGTTCAACGTAATCCGGAAATTTCTCATACAGCGCTTCGAACTCTCTCGCGTGTTCGGAAGCCAGCGCGACGGCGCTGACTCCGGCTAACAAGAATCCCGCCGTTTTCTTGCGGTGCAGGAATAGCGCGACGCTGGCGCCGGCTGAGGTTGCGATTAACGCTTTTTTCCAATGCTTCATTCGTTCCTCCCAGGATCAAAATGTAAGCCGCTGCCTTATACTGCCTCGGGGCGCTTGGAGGGATTGGATGCGGAACCCGGGCCATGGAGTCAGAAGTTTTTTCGTCTTTTTTGGGTTGTTGACTGCAGCACTCGCGCAAGGCAAACCACGCGCCCGCGATTTGGGTGTTCCCTTCGACGGCAATCCTGGGCCCCTGAACGCAATCACCGACGTGAAAGGCGTGGAAGTCGGCCATACCACCTTGATTTCTGGCGACGGCCCGCTGAAAGTTGGAGTCGGTCCGGTGCGCACTGGTGTAACGGCAATCCTGCCCCGCGGCAAAGAGTCCAAAGACTCTGTATTTGCCGGATGGTTCACTTTGAACGGCAATGGCGAAATGACCGGGACCACATGGCTCGAAGAATCCGGATTTCTCGACGGCCCGGTGATGATCACCAACACCCACAGTGTCGGCGTGGTACGAGACGCGACGATTGCATGGAAAGTGAAGCAAGGCAAACCCGATCAGGAGGGCTACTGGTGGTCGCTGCCGGTCGTCGCGGAAACTTACGACGGCTATCTAAACGACATCAACGGATTTCATGTGAAGCCCGAAGACGCGTTTCATGCCCTCTATACAGCTCACGGAGGCCCCGTTGAAGAAGGCAACGTGGGCGGCGGGACGGGGATGGTCTGCAACGAATTCAAAGGCGGCATTGGGACATCTTCGCGCGTGCTCGATACAAAGCTCGGCGGTTACTCGATCGGCGTGCTAGTGCAATGTAATTACGGACAACGCGATCAATTGCGTATAGCCGGTGTTCCCGTCGGAAAAGAAATTCCCGATCACACGATTCGCGAAGAAGATGTGGGGTCGATCATCGTAGTGGTAGCCACCGACGCGCCGTTGATTCCTAACCAACTTAAAAGACTAGCCAAGCGCGTATCTTTAGGTCTCGCGCGGGACGGCAGCTATTCCGGAGGCGGCTCGGGCGACATTTTTATCGCGTTCTCGACCGCGAATCCTGGCGCAGGAGAAAATAAGGGTGTGCGACAGTTATCAATGCTTCCAAACGATGATCTCGATCCGCTATTTTTGGCAACGGTCCAAGCCACAGAAGAAGCCGTCGTCAACGCAATGGTCGCTGCGGAAACCATGACAGGAATCAACGGCCACACCGTGATTGCCCTGCCCCACGATCGGCTGCGGGAAGTGCTGAAGAAATACAACCGCCTGCAGAAGTAAATTCGGGGCAGGCGATTACTTCCACGCCGCCATCTTCGCCGTGGAAGAGCGGCGGTTTCAGCGCCGCGTAAAGTGCGTTCTGTCTAGAACGCGGACCTGAAAGGCCTGCTCTTACACCGTAAAGTATTGCCGCAACAAAAAATGAAAACCCGCGAATTCGCCGATTTGCGATCTTACGACGGCTTTGATCCCATCAGCAGCAGCGCGCCCATGCGCTTGAATCCACGAAGATCTTCCAGGCTATAAAAAGATTTCGTCTTGTAATCATCAGGCGTGGGCGTATCGTCCGGAACCCGACGCGCTTCGACTTTTTCAAATCCAAACTTACTTATCAGCGAAATGTATTCCGCTTCCGATCGCACATGCACTGGAACTTTCAACTTATCCACCCATTGCAGCGAATAATGATTGTCTTTATATAAATTAATCAGGATAAACATGCGCCCGCCCGGCGCCATCACGCGAAAGAGCTCACGCAGCACTCGCTCTTGATCCGGATAGTAATAAAACGATTCCACCGACAATACTTTGTCGAAAAAATTATCAGGGCCGGGAATTTTCTGTGCCGATCCGCAAACGTACGAAATATTTTCAAAATCCGAAGGCATGGCTTGCGCACGTCGAATCATTTCGTCGGATACATCCAGACCAATCACTTGTCCCGAGCCATCCTGATCTTCGACCCGTCGCGCCATCAGCCGTGTGGCCCAACCGGCGCCGCATCCCAGATCAAGCACCCGGTCGCCGGGACGCAAATCCATCAGCCGAATCGTCTTCTCGGTGATGTCGAGATGATGGTGTTCCATCTTCTCGCCTTCCCCTTCAGCCGCCCAGCGGTTGAATTCCTGTTGCAGTCTCTCGTCCGAAATCGCCAATGTCTGTGACAAATTTTTCTCCTTAGCAAAGCTTAATGACTCGGCCACTCACCACGAAGGTCACCAAGGTACACCTGAATATGCTACATTTGCCTTCCTCATGGCACCAAGTTCACAACCGCCGCCTGACCCTAAGCCAGAAATGCTGTACTGCCCATTGTGTACGGAAGAGGTCAGCGACCCGTTGACTTGCGGCGATTGTTCCGCGGTCATCTGCAGGCGCTGCGGCAGCCCGCTGGAGTCATCGGACGAGTTGGGCATCGGATAAGTTTAATCGAATACACATGGACCCCGTCCTCGCTCCTCCGGCCACGCAGTCGCAATCTCAGGCAACTCTGGTTCGCGGCCTTTCACTGCTGGATTCTGTTCTACTCCTCGTCGGCGGGATTATCGGCTCGTCGATTTTTCTCACCGCGAAAGATATCGCCGGTCCTCTGCCTCATCCCGTTTTATTCCTGCTGGTGTGGATCATCGGCGGCGGAATTTCTTTGCTGGGATGCACCGCCTTCGCCGAACTCGGTTCGATGTTTCCCGACTCCGGCGGCCAATACGTTTACCTGCGCGAAGCCTACGGCGATCTTCCAGCATTTCTTTACGGATGGATGCTGTTCACCGTAGGAAATGGCGGTACCATCGCGGCCCTGGCCGTGGGATCAGCCGCATATCTTGGCGGAATCATGCCTGCGATTTCGCAGGATCGCATGGTTCTTTCTGTCTTTGGGATCGTGCTGACTCGCGCTCACATCGTTGCCCTGGTCATGATCGCAGTCGTTACCTGGATCAATGTCGTTGGACTTCGCCGCGGCGCAATTTTGCAGAATGTCGCCACCTGGGCAAAGTTCGCGGCGATGGCAGTGTTTGTCATTCTCGGCTTCGCCATCGGCAAAGGCGACTGGCATCACTTCACTTCGAGCGATACGGGAAGCATCACCGGCCTCACCATGGGCATGCATCCCAGCCAACTTCTTTCGGCGTTCGGCGTCGCACTCATTGCAGTTTTCTGGGCTTACGACGGATGGGTCTACATCACCTGGGTCGCCGGCGAAGTTAAAGAACCACGCCGCAACATCCCGCGATCCATGGTACTCGGCGTAATTATTGTCGGCGTGATTTATGTGGCGATGAATATGACTTACGTCTACGCGCTGCCACTCACGGAAATCGCCAAGCACGAAACCATCGCTCACACCGCGGCAGTCGCGTTGTTCTCGCCGGCCGCCGCAACATGGCTCTCGGCTTTGATCGCGCTCTCATGTTTTGGAGCGATGGCAAGTTGTGTCCTCTCCGGAAGCCGGGTCTACTATGCGATGGCTAAAGACGGCGTCTTCTTCAAACGCATGGCCGAAGTCCACCCCAAATGGCGGACGCCCGCATTCGCACTGATCGGTCAAAGCGCTTGGGCGGCAGTCCTCACCGTGAGCGGACGCTACGACCAGCTCTATACGTACGTCATGTTTGGGATGGTGCTGTCATACACGCTCACCGTAATCGGCGTGTTCGTTCTGCGCTCGAAACGGCCGGACGCTGAACGTCCCTATCGCTGTACCGGATATCCCTGGCTGCCGGGATTTTATGTTCTCGTGATCGGCGCATGGACTTTGAACACAATTTTTAATCGTCCCATGGAAGCGGCGCTGGGTGCAGGTATTGTGCTGCTTGGCGTGCCGGGATTTCTTTACTGGAAAAGGGTGCACTAGAAACAGTCGCTGCGGAGTGGCTCATGTTTGAGCGTTTCACCGAAAAGGCCCGAAGAGTAGTTTTCTTCGCTCGCTACGAAGCCAGCAAATACGGTTCCCCAACCATCGATACCGAACACCTCCTACTTGGCCTATTGCGAGAAAACAAGCAGTTTGCGGGAACGCTGTTGTCGGCTGCTGGCGCTGATTCCATTCGGCAAGAAATCGAGCGTGGCTATCCGTCGCCTACGCCTACTTCCACCACCATTGATCTTCCCCTTAGTGTAGCCAGCAAGATCGTTCTGAATTATGCCGCCAAGGGCGCCGATGAACTGGGCCACAAACATATTGGGACAGAGCATCTCCTACTCGGATTGTTGCAGGAAGGGACGGGCGTGGCGGCGCAGATACTGAAAAAACATTCCGTACAGATTTCTGTGCTGCGACTGGAACTCGCAAAGAGACCGATAGAATGGTGGCCTTCTTTTGAAAATCCTGCAGGTCACAGGCCACCATCCCGCATCGTCATGGATACAATCAAGATTCACGGCGCAAGTTGGAATACCGAATACATTCTCGACGCCGTCACGAAATGCCGTCAACACTCCTGGCTCTGGACCAAATCCGCGTGGGTTGCGAGAGACATTGTGATCCAACGTAACAGCGGCGCGATCTCTTTCGACTTATCACTGGCCAAAGAATCTTCTAATTTCAGTTTGGTGCGGGCTGGCTGGAAAAAAGACCATTGCGCCATCTGCCACTGGGAGCTGTTCGAATCGACCGACAGTCCTGGTCATGGCACGGGTTATACAAATGGCTTGAGTTGGTTATGCACCGAATGTTACGAAAAATTTCTGGCAAAACCAGACTTTTTCTCGTCAAGCTACGATGACATCACCTGATCCGAAAACTTTTACCTTGCCCTTGCTTTCATCCGATGTTATTCCTACCTTCGTTTTGATCGAACCATGCAGCGACTAGACCTGACCCCGGGACATTAATCGATTGGCAGAATTCGAATCTTCTTCCTCCACTTCCGACGACCCCAACAAACCAAAACAAGTCATGGGATTTCGCGATCTCATGCTGTTCTATGTAGTCACTGGCGTCAGCTTGCGCTGGATCGCGACTGCCGCTGCAGCCGGCCCCAGCTCAATCATCATCTGGATTGGCGCGTGGCTGGTCTTCTACACGCCGCTGGCGCTCTCAGTGATTGAACTTTCTTCGCGTTATCCCGAAGAGGGCGGAATTTATGTTTGGAGCAAGCGCGCTTTCGGCGATTTCGCCGGATTTATTACCGCCTGGACGTACTGGGGATGCAACCTGCCCTACTTCCCTGCGGCGCTTTATTTCGCCGCCAGCAACGCGCTTTACATCCGGCATGAATCCTGGGGACATCTTTCCACCAGCACCACTTATTACATTATTTTTTCGGTGCTGGCGCTGACGTTGGCAACGTTGCTGAATCTTTTCGGGCTGAACATCGGCACCTGGCTGCATGATCTCGGCGCGCTGGCCATGTGGATTCCAGTGGTCATCATCATCGGGATGGCCGGACTGATGTGGCATCGCTATGGCGCGGCGACGCATTTCACTCTTCACTCCATGCGGCCGAGCTTTCACTTGAACGACATTATTTTTTGGTCGGTGCTGATCTATGCTTTCGCCGGATGCGAAACCGCATCCATCATGGGCGGAGAAATCAAGAATGCACGCCGCAATATTCCATGGGCGCTTTTCCTGAGCGGAATCACGGTAGCGATTTGTTACATCGTCGGAACCATCAGCGTGCTGATTGCGCTGCCGGCATCGCAAGTCGGAAATTTGCAGGGACTGATGGAAGCCATTTCCGCAATGGCGGAACGCGTTGGGTTCATGGCGATCATTCCCGTCACCGCTTTTCTAATCGCGCTCAGCAATGTGGGAGCAGCCGGCGCTTATCTCGCCTCGGTGGCTCGATTGCCTTTTGTCGCCGGCATCGATCGCTTTCTTCCACCGGTGTTCGGAGCGTTGCATCCGCGATGGAAGACGCCGTGGCTCGGCTTGCTCACGCAATTCGGACTTGGTGTGCTGTTCGTTTTCCTGGGCCAGGCGGGCACAAGTATTAAGGGCGCCTACGACGTCATGGTAAGCATGGGCGTCATCACTTATTTCATTCCGTATTTGTACCTGTTCGCGGCGATGTACAAGCTACAAAACGAAACCGCTGGGCCGGATGTGATTCGCGTGCCCGGAGGCTCGCCCGTTGCCCGCCTCGTGGCCATCGTAGGATTTCTCACTACGATTATGACAATCGTTCTGTCCCTAATTCCCCAACCCGACGAACCGAACAAACTTTTGGCGGTGATCAAGATCGTTGGAGGGTCAGGATTGATGGTGCTAATCGGCGCGTGGATTTATATTGCGGGGAGACGGCGGGCTGTGCGGGAGGCCCCAAATTAGCTTGCCAGGCAAGTTAAGCTGGTGTTAGTTTGCGCTGGACATGGCAGATTCAATTCTTCCGGCGAGACCAGAACCAAGGCAATCGTCATTCGGCTATCTCATATCGTTCCCGATAGATGTCCTTATTGTCTACACCTTCGCCCAGCGTGTGTCTGGAACTCTCGTCTCTCGATGGTTCGCCTGGGTCGCACCGATTTTGCGAACCTCGCCTAGTGTGCGCCCGGCGGATTGGTACCTTCAGCATTTGGAATGGGTGACCATTGTCCCCGCATTGATTGCTGGATACATCAATGTCGGCAGGTTTATTCCGGCCATATTCGGTAGGCCAATCAACGAGCACCGCTCCACATCCACCGCTATTTGGGCGTGGACGGTGCCCACTATTGTTTTGATTTATAAAATGTTGCAATACCACCCGCCCTCATCCGTAATGTTCGACAACTCGATGTCGGCGTTTCGATATTTTTTCGAAATTCAGCCAGTGATGCCAACATTCGCCACTCTGTTCACAACTGACGTCGTTCGTATCGCGGCTCAAATGATGGTCACAGCACCGTTTTATGCGGGAATCGCATACAGCTTGGGCGCGATTGTCGCCCGACATCAGATATTGGTCAAACTCTTCAGTTTTGAGAAACCGGAAGAGGCGTCGTCGAGCGACAGCAGCAACGGAATTTAGACCGGCACCGCAGTTTTCCTCGGCGGATTGAAGAACGGAATCTTCACCACCTTCGCGGTGACTTTCTGATGGATGGCTTCAATCGTGATTTCCAACTGCAACTTCG
>DATBAX010000307.1:0-5951 GCA_036271275.1 Terriglobales bacterium | reverse complement strand
AAAAAAGAGCGGGGAGATTTCCGTCGCAACCCGGTTGGCGTATCATCTCATCCACCGTTTGCGGAAGCACGTCGTTGCGACGAACGGAAGGAGATCCCCTTGAGTTCCATTTACCGACGTAACTACATTTTCTTATTGGCTGGGCTTTTGATTTGCGCAACGGCAACATCGTTTGCACAAACTGAGGCGACCACCGGTTCGAGCGTCCCGGGACAGGCGATTCCCGGAACCGGCGCAGTGAGTTCTTTCTCGGGCAGCGTGCCGGCAAAGCTCGTTCCCGGAGTCCTGCCACTCTCGTTGCGGGACGCCATCGAGCGGGGATTGAAACAAAATCTTGGATTGCTGCTTTCGAATGCGGACATCCACGCGGCCCGAGGGCAGCGCTGGGAACAGTTGAGCGCTCTTTTACCGCACGTAAATGCAGCGCCTTTTTTGGATGTTTCCAAAACAAATCTAGCCGAACTCGGCCTCACAAGTTTTGCGGGCATCACCTTGCCGCGGTCCGTGGGCCCTTTTTCTTACTTTGACGCACGTGCGTCCGTGACTCAGACTTTGTTCGATTGGAAGTCGATCAACGCGACCCGCGCGGCCAACGAGAATGTGAAATCAGCGAGCTATACCTTCAAGGACGCTCGTGATCTGGTGGTGTTGGCCGTAGGCTATACCTATCTGCAGGCTATTGCCGATGAAGCCCGCGTCGAAACTGCTCAAGCCCAGGTTGAGACGTCGAAGGCCCTCTATGATCAGGCAGCAGACCAGATCAATGCCGGCACTTCGCCGGACATCGACGGACTGCGCACCAAGGTCGAGTTTCAAACGCGGCAACAAGAATTGATCCAGGCGAAAAACAACCTGGCGATTCAGAAGCTGACCGTGGCTCGCGTAATCGGATTGGCTCCGGGACAGGAATTCGAATTTACCGATAAATCGCCGTACCAGACAATCGAAGACATTACCGTAGATGAGGCCCTGAAACGCGCCTATGCTTCGCGCTCCGATTATCAGGCGGCCATGACCAACGTTCGAGCTGCGGAATTCTCCCGCAGAGCGGCCATGGCTGGATATCTTCCATCCCTCTCCTTCAACGCCGATTACGGGCTGGGAGGATCGCATCCCTCTACATCGACGCAGGTAGGGGATGTGCGTGGGACACTTTCGATTCCGATCTTTCAGGGCGGAGCCGTCCACGGGGATGTAATGCAGGCCGGCGCGAAACTCGAACAGAGCCGCGAACGCTTGGACAGCCTGCGGGCACAGATCGACTCCGACGTGCGGGCCGCACTCCTGAATCTGCAGTCATCGGCGGAGCAGGTGAAAGTAGCGCGCAGCAATATTGATTTGGCGGATGAAACCCTGGTCCAGGCGCGCGATCGATTCAGCGCCGGCGTCACCGATACGGTTGAGGTAGTTCAATCGCAAGAGGCAGTCGCCAGCGCGCATGAAAGATACATCTCCAGTCTCTACAACTATAATTATTCGAAAATTTCCCTGGTCCGCGCTCTCGGTATTGCTGAAGCGGGCGTCCAGGAATACTTCAAAGGAAAATGAACATGGCGGAAGAAAACCCAACCCGTTCGGCGCCCGAGGCAGGCAAGGAATCGACGGGCAATCCTTCGCCCTCGGCCGATAGGGCTTATGTCTCGCCTGCGCGTCAGAAATCCAAGCGCCGCAGAAACGTCATAATTCTAGTTGTCGTCGTAGTGGCGCTTTTTGCCGCCGTGTTTTTGTGGCGCTACTTCGCCAGCTACGAATCGACAGACGATGCTCAAGCGGATGTCCACCTCTATCCCGTCAGTGCGCGGGTCGCCGGCTACGTGTTGAAGGTCAACATTAACGACAACCAGTGGGTCGAAAAAGGCACGGTACTGGTGGAGATTGATCCAAAAGACTATGAGGTCGCACTCGCGCAGGCGCAGGCCAATCTCAACAATGCGGAAGCGACCGCTCAATCGTTGAATATTACAGTTCCGATTACTTCAGTGAACACTTCGAGCCAATTGAAGTTTGCTGCATCCGGGATCGAAGATGCGGACGCTGGAGTGATCGCCGCCCAGAGGCAGTTGAATGCCGCGCATTCCCAGGTAGATTCGGCCGAGGCGAACGATGTACGCGCGCAAGCCGATCTTCATCGCTACAAGTTACTGGTCGATAAGCGGGAGGTCGCGCCGCAAATTTACGATCAGGCATTGGCTACGGCCAAATCCAGCACCGCAACGGTGGAAGCGGCCCGCGCCAACGAATCGGCCGCTCAACAATCGGTGAAACAGGCGCAGAGCCATCTGGCGCAAGCGGATGCGAACCATCGATACGCGGAGACTGGACCGCAACAAGTTTCCTCGACCAAGGCCCACGTACGAGCCTTGATCGCGGATGTTGAACAAAAGCGCGCGCTACTTGAGCAGGCCCAACTGAATCTGCAATACACCAAAATCCTTGCCCCGGTGAGCGGAGTCGTGAACAAAACTGTGGTGGTTGGAATGAACGTTCAAGATGGACAACAACTCATCACCGTAGTTCCACTCGATGAAGTCTGGGTCACAGCCAACTTTAAAGAGACCCAGCTTAAGCACATGCAAGTTGGACAAAAGGCGGAAATCCATGTGGATTCGAGTGGCCGGACTCTGAAAGGCCATGTGGATAGCATTGCAGGCGCAACCGGCCCGCTGTTCAGTTTGCTTCCACCGGAGAACGCCACCGGAAACTACGTAAAGATTGTCCAGAGGATTCCGGTGAAGATCGTTCTCGAACCTGGCGAGAACCGTGACCGTGTGCTTCGACCAGGGATGAACGTGGTTCCGGATGTCTATTTGCAATGAGCTCCGCAGCTATCACTCTCGATCAGGATGTTTGGCGGCCTAAGTACAATCCATGGCTGATCGCTGTGGTCGTGGCGCTGGCGGCCTTCATGGAGGTCCTCGACACCAGCATCGCCAACGTCGCCCTGCCATATATGGCAGGAAATCTGGGCGCAAGCAACGATCAAAGTACGTGGGTGCTGACTTCTTATCTGGTGTCGAATGCGATCATCCTGCCGATCAGCGGCTGGCTCGCAAGTACCCTGGGGCGGAAGCGCTTCTTCATGGGCTGCCTGGGTGTCTTTACTGTTAGTTCCCTGCTCTGCGGTATCGCGCCCAGTCTTGGGTTTCTGCTTCTTTTCCGGGTGCTGCAAGGCGCCGGCGGAGGCGGTCTCCAGCCGATGGCTCAGGCCATTCTTGCTGATACCTTTCCACCGCATCAACGCGGCTTGGCGTTTGCGCTTTATGGCATTACGGCAATCATGGCGCCAACGATCGGACCTACCCTGGGCGGTTGGATTACTTTCAATTATTCCTGGCGGTGGATTTTCTTCATCAACCTCCCAGTCGGAATCATCACGTGGTTCCTGGTGCGGCGCTTTGTCGAGGACCCTCCTTATCTGAGCAAGATCAAGGCCGCCGGGGTCAAGCTGGATTACATTGGGATCGCTCTGCTGGCTCTCGGCATTGGAGCGCTACAAGTGTTGCTCGACAAGGGCCAGGAGGACGATTGGTTTGGCTCACATTTCATCACGACTCTCGTCGTCATCGCTACGGTGTGCCTGGTTTCACTGGTGATTTGGGAGTGGCATCACAAGACGCCGGTCATCGACGTCCGCATGTTCAGGAGCTTTAACTTCGCGAGTGCGAGCCTGATGATGTTCATGCTCGGAATCATGTTGTTCAGCAGCCTGGTCCTGATGCCGCAATTTCTTCAGACGCTCCTTGGTTACACCTCGCAACTGGCAGGCCTTGCGCTTTCCGCCGGTGGTCTGGTTTTGCTCATTGAGATGCCCATCATGGGTCAGCTGACAACGAAGTTCCAGGCTCGTTATTTAATTGCTTTCGGCTGGCTGGCTTTGTCCATCGCAATGTTCTATTCCACGAAGCGGATAGACTTGCAGATCAGTTTTAGTGCGGCCACGTGGCTGCGCATTACTCAGGTGATTGGTCTGGGGTTTTTGTTCGTGCCGATTACATTGGTGGCGTACATAGGAATCTCACCAGAAAAAAACAATTCAGTGGCCGGTATCGTGAACTTCATGCGCAATATGGGAAGCAGCGTGGGGACTTCTCTGGTGACCACGCTAATCGCGCGGCGTTCGCAATTTCATCAGGACAGGATGGTCGAGACCGTCAGGGTCGAAAATTCCAACTTTGTGAATGCGGCGAACGGCTTGGCTCATCGTCTCGCGACCTCTGGCGTCGGCAAGCACGAAGCGCAAGCAACCGCCTACGCCAGGATTTATCGATCTCTGCAAGCTCAAGCGGCAAGCCTCGCCTACATCGACACTTTCATGATTCTTTGTGTGGGTGCGGGGATCATGTTCTTTCTATCATTTGCCTTGAAGAAAAATGATCCTGGCGGTGGCGGGCCAAGAGTAATGGAGTAAATATTCATGATAAAAATTATCACCATCGAACGCGAATACGGAAGCGGCGGCGGAGAAATTGCTCAACTTCTAGCCAAGCAGCTTGGCTGGAAGCTTTGGGACCAGTTGCTGACCGAGGAAATCGCCCGGCGTGCGGAGTGTCCCAAGGCAATTGTTGAAGGCCGGGAGGAAAAAAACGATCCCCTCTATTACCGTCTCTTTAAATCGTTCATGCGGGGGAGCTACGAAGGCAGCCTCAACGCGCACAGCATAAAGACGGTGGACAGCGAATGCATTCTCAAGTTCACTGAAATCGTGGTGCAGGAAGCGGCTAAATCCGGCAACTCAGTCATCGTCGGAAGAGGCTCGCAGCATTTTCTCCGGAATCGCCAGGACACGCTGCGAGTGTTTCTTTATGCTCCCAGAGAAGACAAAGTGCGGCGCTTGTTGTCTCGCGGCAAAAGTGAAGATGAAGCCGAGCAACTCGTGGATACCATCGATCGGGAACGCGCCGATTTCATCCAGAAATATTTCCAGGTGCAATGGCCGGACCGCGCAATCTACCACAGCATGATTAACACCGCGATCGGTGACGCAGCTGTCGTTAACATGATTCTGGATTTGAAAGGGACTATCGCCTCCCGCGTGGATGTTCGCGGGCTCGCAAAATAGCCCTTTCCCATCGTCGTCCTTCACCGGGTGCGCTCGTGGACATCCCTACTTTTGGGATGAACCGCTCGAAGTGAACGCGCATAGCCATACCCACACTAAGGTGTCCCCAATACCATCGTCCAATTGTTCCGCCAGGGCACACCGCGTTTAATCGCTGCATCGCAACGCATGGAGTCGGAAGCGATGTCACAAGAACTCTCCAAAGAAAGAAAAAGAAGATACGGATTCAAATCTGCATCTCGGGAAAGTTGGAGGAAAAATGTATGTCAGGCAACAAAGCAACAATCGCCATTGAAACTGGGAACGCTGCGGCAAATCCGCTTGATGCCGTCCCTGACGAAATTCCGTTCGATGTGCCCTATGGGCCTCCCATTTCGCTCGATCGAGCCCAGGCCGCTATTCGCGCTTCACTGGCCGAGGCCGAAAAGCGGAATTGGAAAATGAACATATCAGTCACAGATTCCGGCGGGAACCTGGTTGCCTTCCAACGAATGGATGGTGCGATGCTCGCATCCATTCAGATTGCGCAACACAAAGCGCGAGCCGCCGCAACCTTCCGGCGGCCAACGAAAGTTTTCGAGGACGGCGTTCAACTCATGCGCCTCAACTATCTGCTGGCATTCGATGACGTCATCGCGTCTCGCGGCGGCATTCCACTGATCGAGCATGGTGCGATTATCGGCGCCATCGGTGTTTCGGGCGGCACGGATTCCCAAGACGAAATCATCAGCAAGGCAGGCGCTGCCGTTATCAATCAACCGGCGGCCCGGAATAGCTGATCCGGATCTAACGGCATTCATGAAGGCAATGCTCTGCTACGAATCGTTTTTCCGAACTGCGCGATTACCGTTTTTCTGCAATCTCACTGGGTCGTTCACCGCAGGTCTTCACG
>DATBAX010000306.1:0-20821 GCA_036271275.1 Terriglobales bacterium | reverse complement strand
CCGCACCGTGTCTCGAACCGGTTTCATCTTGGAGCGCGCGTGGCCATCGTGATAGACCATGCGGATGGGAGCGTGTGCGATGGTGCAGCCCGACCGGGCCATCTTGATCAGGATTTCCATTTCGAGTTCGTAGTACCGGCTACGCAGTTTTCCCGCATCGAGTTTGTCCAATCGGAATAGCCGGAATCCACTTTGGCTGTCGCGGATTTCTCGGCCAACCAGCGCGGACGCCAACCGGCTGCCTATGACGTTCGAGAAATAGCGGGAGCGTGGCATCAGGGCGCGATCGAAACTGCGTGCGCCAATGACCAGATCGGCGCCAGTTTCTTCGGCGACCCGAAGCATGACCGGGATGTCCTCCGGCGAATGCTGTCCGTCGCCATCCAGAGTGATGACGTAAGAAAAATTGTGTTCGCGTGCGTAAGCAATGCCCGCACGCAGGGCCGAGGCTTTGCCGCAATTTTTCGACAGGCGCAAACATGTCGCTCCAGCAGCGCGGGCGATGTCCGCAGTTCCGTCAGCGGACCCATCGTCGATCACCACAACCTCCGCCACATACTCGCGGACTCGCTCCACCACGTCTGCGATATAAGGCGCTTCGTCGAAGGCGGGAATTAGCGCACAGGTTCGCATGTCTTCTATTCCAGTGTACCTTTTGCATTCTCCCGTGGTCCGGCGAGAACGAACTCGAATCCTCGTTCCCTGAGTTCATCGATAACCCCAGGCAATGCCTCTAGCATGGCATCCGTTCCCCGAGGCAAGCGATCGTGCAGCAAAATAATGTCTCCGCCCGCCACTCTGCGCAAAATGCGCTGGGCCAGAACACTGGAATCCTTGGTGAAGGTATCAAGAGTCCGAATGCTCCAGGAAATGTACTCGAGTCCCGCCTTCTCAAGATAGAGCGCCAGAAGCGGGTGGCGTAGACCCACCGGCGAACGAAAAAAACGCGAAGAGGAACCACAATTGCTGCGAATGCTCTCCGCACCCCGCTCAATCTCAGCTCGCAGGCGACCGGGCATGAGGAAACAAAAGAGAGGATAGTGCGACCAGGTGTGATTGCCGACCAGATGTCCTTCGGCCCAGGCGCGGCGTACGATTTCCGGGTGCTGGTCCGCGCGTTTCCCGATCACGAAGAAGGTTGCTTTGACGCCTTTGTCCCTGAGTAGATCGAGTAATCTCGGCGTGTACACCGGATCGGGACCGTCGTCGAACGTCAAGGCCACGCATTGCGCGCCATCGACTCGCGACCGATTCGCAACCAGCCATTGGTTTCGCGGATGAAACAACAGGTAGACGATGAATAGTGTAGTGAAGCTCAGGATTGCAATAAATACGCGGGGAAAATCATGAACGTAAAGAAATGCCAATAAGACGCTGATCAGAAAAAGGAACGTGAAAAAAAGTACCGACCTCGCCATACCGTTTATGCCAAGCCCCATAGATGCCGGGGCATTGGATGTAATCTTAGCATCCATCGTCCACGCGGTAAGGGATCTTTCCGCATTTTGGCGGCGCCGGACATCAGTGCACTGGGACGATCTCCCATTGCTGCGTTTGAACGGCGCTCGGGACTTCTTGCACTACGAATCCAGCTTGCGGCCCAGTGCCTCCATTAGCGTCCAGAACATGGCCGCTAAGGTGATTCACGACATTGAAGTATCCGCCGCCGGCGGAGACGACATCCCATTCCTGCTCTGCGGAACCATCAGCCAGGGATTGGACAATCACGCCGCCGCTGGAAGTCGAGCCGGCGGAATCGTCCAGCGCATTCGTAGTGTTGCCCGGGCCCGGCTGGGCGCTCGCGATCTGAAAATATCCATCGTTGTTGCTGGAGATTTTCCATTGTTGGGCCAAGCTTCGATTTCCCGTGTCAACTGCGGTGTTGAGCATCGCGACGGGTTGGTTGGAGCTTTGATTGACTGACAGTACTTGCCCGTTTGCGCGATTCACCAGCTTATAGTTGAGCACGGAATCGAACTTGCCCCCGAGTGCGTCGATGCCAGGGAGCACTGCGGAATAATTCGCGGCGCTCGGATTGGTAGTTCCGGAACTGTCCGCGTTGTCGAAGAGCGTAAGACCGTTCCAGACATAAATCGCGTCCGGACCATTGTCTCCATTGATCAGCCCCATATTAGGATTGGGCACGTTGACGCCGGTCGCGTCCCAATATTCCAGACCCATTCCCAGATTGTTTGGCAATGCGTTCTCGACATTCTGTAGATCGATCAGAAATTGGCGTTGCGATGCTTCGCTCGGCGGAGCGTACCAGGGATCGTTCGATTGAAAACCATTCTCGTAGTGCTCTCCCGCCTCAATAATAAAAATGGGCTTGGCAATGTTATTTGCAGCAGCAACAAGAACCGATTGCTCTATTGGCTGGTTATTCGGATTGGAAGCGGCAGCTTGTGCGGGGGTCAGCGGCCCATGGAAGATCGGATAGTAACTTTGACAGATCGCGTCGTACTGAATGCCATTTTGATTTGCGAGCGTGAAGAAATCTGTCAGGTCCCACGCGGGCGTAATGTGGATACAAGTTAGTGGCGCAGGAAGCGCCGGGCCAGATGAAGTATCGGCAGCAGCATCCTGCGCAGCCTGAATCGCCTGTTTCTGGATGATCGCAAAATCTCCGAAGTTGGCTCCTGTCGGGCTGTTGGAGCCGAGAAATCCCGTATCGACTTCGTTGCCGATCGACACCAGGTCCGGCATGACGCCGGCCTGTCGATATTTCTCTATTTCTTGTTTGGTGTAGTTGTAAATATCGGTCTGCAACTGCGCGAATGAATCGCTCGTCCATGAGGACGGAATGCTGGAAGAACTGCTGCCGTCGAAAAGCAAAGTCAGTTCGATGCTCATCCCCAAATTGCGGGCACGTTTGGCGAGGTCCAAATCCTGCGCTTCGGTTTCTCCGTAACAGAGGTTTCCAGAGCATCCGGCTTGCGAAGGATTCGAATAAGGCGGTGCCGAACTTGGACGCAGGCGCACCATGTTGACGCCGTGGTTTTTGAGAATGCCGAGGACATCCTGCTGCGTGCCCGCGTCCTTCCACCAGGAAAGTCCAGCGGCAGAACGAGCCGCTTCCTGTTTTTCTAAAAGTGCATTGTCTACACCACGGAAAAATGCTGGACGCAAAAGCCATTGCTGGGCTTGCGTCGGACTGCCGGACAATGCCGACAAATCCAGCCACGCCCCGCCAGATGCCGATGCCTGAAACACATCCATCACAAAGCCTGTGCTGGTATTCGCAATTGTGTAATAGCCGTTTGTGGACGGGGTAAGCGTCCACTGTTCGGTCGCACTGCCGGTGCAGGGATTTTGCACGACGTAAGTGACACTCGAAATGATCGCAGTGTCGAAACAGTAAGTGCTGGACATGTTGTTGATCTGCCATCCGCCGGCAGAAAGCTTTGTGAATGCCCATCTTTGACCTAGATCGGTGAAGCTGCGCTGTTGCTGAATCACGTGGTCGCCGATGGCGGTCGAGTCGTTAGTCAGATCCGCCTGCAAGCCACTCAACTGATTTATGACGTAGTAAACCTCACCATTGATCGGCGTTTTATCGACTGGTTGGGTAGGAGGCGCTGTAGGCGTGATTGGCGGCGGAGGAGGAGTTGGCGATCCGCCAGACGTCCCGCTGCCGCCGCAACCCGCATTTGAAATAAGGCCTAAGGCGAGACCGAGAAGGAGCCAAGTACACCGCTGCTTGGAAAGCATTTCGAATTCCTCTACTGATCACTACCGAGCAATTCATCATCTTGTGGCTTTGTCTCTTTATCCATTTGCCGGTACAAGACTTTCACTTGATCTTTCGTCTTCTTGATTTCTTGAAATAAGTGCATTTGTTTTTCGGCATCTTCCGGCATCTGCAGGCGCCGGTACGCCATGGCCAGGCGGTAACGTGCCTGCCCGTTCAAGGGATCTGACTGGATTGCCATTTCCAAATACTTCCTGGCTTCTTGCGGTTTTTCCATGCTCATCAAGACATCGCCCAGTCCGAGTTGAGCTCCGGGATTATTCGGATCCATCGTGAAGGCGCGCGTGTAATGTTCGTGCGCGCCCGACAAATTGGAACGTAGAAAAGCAATTCTGCCAAGTTCGCATTGCACTTTGGCGTTGTCCCCTTCGGTAGCGATCGCGGTCGTTAACTCTTTTTCAGCCTCAGCTTGCGCTGCTAGATCGTTCGGAGAAGACTCCAGGATCGCTTCCGCCAATTCAAAGTGCACACCGGGAAGATGCGGATCGATTTCAAGAGCCTTGCGGTAATGCTCGATTGCGCGCTTTAGATTTGCGTTATTGACCGAGTACTCCGCAATTACCTGTTGCATGCGGGCCGAACCCGGCGCCAGGATCGCCAACTTGTTCAGCGTGTCATCGGCCAGTTCGGAATAAACGCGTTGGGCCATGAAGAGTACGTCCACGTTGTCGGGATCAAGGTCCACCAGCGACTGCATGACCGATGCCGTTGCCCCGGAGTCTCCTTGTTGCTCGTCGAGACCTGCTAATTCCATGCCAACCTGGAGACGCAATGGCTTGTCCTTCAGCTTTGAAAACGATTTTTCCAGGTTTGCACGGGCCGACGGATCTCCTAACCGGTTTTGACAGATTCCCCGAAGCGCCTGCGTTTTCACTAATGACGGATCAATCGCCAGGGCCTTGCGCAAATGCGCCGACGCTTTCCGATAATCGCGCCGAAGAAACGCAATGACACCCAAGTTTGCATAAGCATCGGCGTTTTTGGGGTCGAGTGCCAGAACCGCATTGAACTCCACGGCCGCGGCGCCCGGATTGTTTGCCTTGAGATATTCCGCCGCTTTCTGAAGATGATTGTGGATCTCGGTAGCGCGGGAAGATCCAGCTTGCGAGAGTGCGCTCGCAGCAAGAGTGAGCAGCAAAACAAGCACCCGGATGCCGAAGCAGGTTCCCGATCGTTGAACCTTGCAAAGTTGGGATTCTTTCATGGAGAGTTCCTCGTCGCGAAACATACCATGAAGTCCGATGCTCACGTACGGGCGGATGCCCCCACCTGCCCTGCGAGCGGTAGCCCGCAGCTTTCTCACGACGAGCTAAGGTTCAGCGTCCGCGTCCGCGTGATCCGTTTTAAAGGCGTCAGAATCTTACGTGAGCGCCTAATTGAATGATGCGGGTGCCTCCAACAGTATTCGTAACGCTACCGGCGGTGGAGTCGGCGAGTTCGGGAGTGCCTTGCACGCCCGATATGATTGGACAGCCAGTGCCGGGCAGCGGCGGTGTGCCCGGGGCATTAGAGCAACCGATCCCCACGTTCGCATCCGGATTCGCCCAGTTAATGTGATTGAACACGTTAAACATGTCCGCCCTGATTTCCAGTTTCAAAAACTCGCGAATCGAGAACTCTTTTGCGAGACTGAAATTCACATTCGCGAAACCCGGCCCAAACAGAGTGTTGCGTCCGCTATCGCCAAACGTACCAGGCGCCGGGTTGGCGAAGGCTGCGGGATTGAACCACTCTGCGTGTGAAGGACTCGACACTTTCGGGTTTCCAACTAACTCGGGATATAGCGTGGAACCAGCATTAAAGGATGGCGAAAGCCCGGGATCTAGCGCAGACGCGATCGTGGAGCCCTGGATCACCGGCGTGAACGGAACTCCTCCATGCCACTGGAAAAGACTAGAGACTCGCCAGCCGCCGGCGATTTGGTCCGCCGCGCCGTGCATTGCATACCGGCGTCCGCGGCCGAACGGCAACTCGTAGGCAACCTGACCGACCAGAGTATTGGTCGAGTTGAAATCGGACAAACCGTAGTTTGCCGAAGGGCTATAAGCGTTTTGGTAGATATCAATACCCGATCCGTGACCGTTGCCGGTCCCGGTATCGAGCGACTTCGACCAGGCGTAGTTAAGCTGGAAGTTCAAGCCGTACGACATTCTTTTCTGCAAGCGCAATTGCAGCGCGTTGTAATTCGAATATCCGTCGTAGATTTGTGCGGAAATGCTGTTGAAGACGGGATTGGGATTTCCGCAGTTATAGCCCATACATCCAAATGCGCTTGCCGGAGCCTGATTGATATCGGTCTGAAAGTTCAGGTTCGTGCCGCGGGTGTACACGTAACTTGTGTCCAACAAGATGCCACCAGCAAACTGGTGCTGGGCACTCAGCAGAAATTGTTGCACGTAGACCGTCGGCATGTTCCGGGGATAGTACTCGACACTGCTGAAATTGTTGATCTCCGACGAAAGCGTTTGCAGCGTCGGAAAGACGACCATGGTTCCGGCAGGCGGTCCTGATGCCAGTTGGAATGCAGAGCTGCCATTGACGTATCCATTGGGCCCGACCTGATGGGGATTAAAGCCCAAACCGAGCGCGCCATCCGTGTAATTTTCAGCATCTCGAGGCGCGTCAAAAACACCGTAGCTGGCGCGAAGCACCCAATTTTCATGAGGTGACCAAGCCACGCCGATGCGGGGCGCGAATTCTTTGTTGTCGGCGTTTTGGATGGTCGACAACTTTCCGCCGAAGGCTTTATCCGTTTGTCCGCCAAACAGAATGGCCCCTTTAAAGAGCCCGCCATCCGCTGAATTGGGCAAGAAGGGATCGTAAGTACCAAACAAATTGTTGCTCACGCCCCAGCCGGATTGGGTCTGCCATCGCAATCCAAGATTCAGCGTAAGGTGCGATGACACTTTAATGTCGTCGCTGGCGAACAACGCCGTATTGTGACTATGAGCGCTGGTCGGATCGGATTCGAAAACGAACCATCCATAAACGTTGCCGGCGAGGAAGTCGGCGTACGGGATTCCGGTGACGCCTCCGTTGAATTCGAAATTACCCGAACTGATGTCTCCCCAGTTGGTGTAGTTCTGGTAGAGCTTATCGAACTCGCCGCCGACCTTGATGGTATGCCTGCCGTGGATGAGCGTAAGGATATCGGAAACCGTGTAAATTCCTTCGCCTAGAACCGCCGAAATATTACCGTTACCGCCGGTATTGGATCCTAAATTGGTTGGGCCGGCTCCTGCACCCTGATCAATCTTGATATTGGGAAACACATTGGCCGGAGCGTTGGTGCCGTAGGTTGGCTCAAGGCCGATTGTGGTCGGATCATTCTTGCCAAGCGACGGCGGGACATACTTATCGAGCTCACGGCTCGCGCCTACGCGAAACTCGTTCAGCATATTTGAACTGAAGGTATAGACGTCCGAGATTTGCGCGGTCAGGTTGTCAGTTTTTCCTTCTTGAGTCGAGGTGGCGTCGTTGGGGAATAGCGGGTCCGCCGGGACATAAGTGGTGGTCGTAGGAAAATAATTGAAACTGAACGAAAGTTTCTGTTTGGAGGAAAAATTGTAATCGGCCTTGCCTGTGTACCAGGTGTCCGTACTCGGACTGCTCCCGTTGAACACGAAATTGTTGATCTGCGGACAGGTTTGGGCGACTCCAGCGGAAACATTCACTGGGCCCGGGCAGCCTGGAAGCCATCCGCGAGCGTTCGATGCGGGCAGAAAACTCTGAAGGTTTTGCGCGACCGGATCGTAGGTTCCCTGGAGCACGCCCGTCGTGGGATCAAATGCCGGACCGGTTGCGCCGGCGACGCCGAAGAAATCTCCGGCTTGTTCAGCGGCGGTCGGATAACTGTAAATTCCAGAAGTTGGAGTAGACGCGGGATTGCGCTGGTAAAGGAAAAAGAAAAAAAGCTTGTTCTTGATGATTGGCCCGCTCACGCTGCCACCGTACGTATTCCAGTGCTCGACAGCCTTAGGGCCCGTAGGATTATTAAAGCTTCTGGAATTGAATGCAGTGTTCTGAATGTATTCGTAGCCGCTACCGTGCCATTGATTGGTTCCGCTCCTGGTGATCACGTTAATGGAAGTGAGCCCGCTGCCATACTGCGGGGCCGCATTCGCTGAATTGATGCTCACTTCGCCAATGGCGTCGACCGGCGTGTAGTAGTTGCTGCCGTTAAAATCTCTCGGTGCGGTGGCTGGACCTCCGTCAGAGAGAAACATTACGTTGTAGGACTGAGTACCGTTGACTCCAACTGCCTGTCCGTTGGCTTCACCTGCGCCTCCGCCGGCATTCACGCCGGGAATCAGTTGAGTCATTTCGGCGCGCCAGTCGGTGCCGACGATAGGTGCAGCGCGAATCGCTTCCGTACTAAGGTTCACATGCTGATCGGTGGTTTCGGTTTCCACCAACGGGGCTTCTCCCGTGACGACCACTTGTTCTCTGGTCGAGCCGACTTGCAGTGCGCCATCCACGGCAATGGTCTGGATTTCGAGAGTGATCCCATCACGCACCAGGCTACGGAAACCGGCTTTTGCGAAGGTGACCTTATACATGCCGACAGCAACAGCAGGCACATCGTAAATACCCTGGCCATTGGTCGTGACGACAGTATTCACTCCGGTTTGCACGTTCGTGATGGTTACAGTCACACCTTCGACAACTGCGCCCGTAGCGTCCGTGGCAGTTCCCTTGATTTCTCCGGTGTTCGCGTTCTGCCCCAAAGCGAATTGGGTCATGCAGAAAATTACGGACAACAGCAAGCAGGATTGACCAAACTTGCGCAATGCATCGTTCATCACGAAACCTCCAGGATGTACACTCCCGGTCTCAAGCCGCCCACTTGGCGGTCGTTTGTCGAGATCTGAGAGGAGCGCGCCGGCAAAGCAAAGATTTGCTCTGGACATTCTCTGCCGTGTCGTCTACCGCACCGGATTCTATGTTCAATTGAAAATACAAGAATCCATCGAAAGTAGGATCGAGTAGAAAATGTTCAGCTTGACAACCTTCTACGCAATCTGCCCACCGTGTTTGAACCGCATTGGCTCCTACTTTAGGAGGATTCACCGCTTCCCTTCGGCGGATAGAATCACAGGTTCATAGCGTCCGATACGCTTCCCACGGGTCCAGTCATCCTTAATACGTTATTGAAGAGGAATCATGAAAACGATTGTGCTGGGCGCGATCATGCTGTTGGCTTTCTCAGCACACATCGTGGCCGCGACCCGATTAGATCTAAATAGCGACTGGCAATTTCGTACCGATCCCGATCAACAGGGTGAGACTACGGGCTGGCAGAAGCAGCTTCCTGCCGGTACCGCATCCATTGACATCCCGCATACCTGGAACCTCGGAAGACACGATGGGTATTTGGGAAAGGCTTGGTATTTCCGAACGTTTGAAATGCCAGCGCACCCTTCGGATCTGCATGTTGAACTACATTTCGGCGCCACTTTCTATTCATCCAGGGTTTGGTTGAACGGAGTGGAACTCGGCAAACACGAAGGCGGGTATACCGCTTATTCCTTTGACATCACGCCTCATTTACGGCAGATCAACTATCTGGCAGTCGAGCTCGACAATCGCATCGGAGCCGCCACGATTCCGGGTTTTGCCAATCGCGGCAAAGAGGATTCCTGGTTTGACTGGTGGGACTACGGTGGGATCGTTCGCGATGTATGGCTGACACTCGGCAACCCGGTCCAGATTCGGCGGCAACAGATACGCAGTCACATCGAGCAGGACGGGGCCATGGTTCAGGACCGCATCTTCCTGGGAAATCACCTGAAAGAGAAGGCTCAACTCTCCATTCTCGCAACGGCTTTCGGCCCTGACAACCAGCCGGCTGCTCACCAAAGCCAGTCTCTTTCGCTGCCGCCAGGCGAAACCGATGCGACGATCTCGCTGAGGCTGACGAACCCAAAACTGTGGAGCATCGATAATCCGAATATTTACCGGATGGTCGTGCAGATCACGAGTGTCA
Organism: Terriglobales bacterium; assembly: GCA_036271275.1. Lineage (GTDB taxonomy): Bacteria > Acidobacteriota > Terriglobia > Terriglobales > Acidobacteriaceae > DATBAX01. The sequence goes on along the minus strand of DATBAX010000306.1, from coordinate 11,084 downwards.
AGGGGACAAAGCTGGACCAGCAAAGCGATACCTTCGGCGTTCGGACAATTGAAATCCGCGATCGCCATTTGTTAGTCAACGGCGAGCGTGTGCGCCTCACCGGCGTAACGCGGCATGAAGAATCCCCCGGCGAAGGCCTCGCCGAAACTCCGGGGACGATGCGTGCGGACTACGACGACATGAAAGCGCTGCAGGTGACACTAACTCGTCCCGTGCACTATCCGCAAAATCCTTTCATCCTCGATTATGCAGACCGGCACGGAATCCTATTGATCCCGGAAATCCCTGTCTGGCAATTCAGCGAAGCGCAAATGCAGGACCCCAAGATACTGGCCTTGGCTAAACAACAGATGCGGGAAATGATTGAGGAGGCCGGCAATCATCCCAGCATTTTCGCGTGGAGCGTGTGCAATGAAAGCGCTACCGGAACGCCGGGTGGAATCGCCTATTTTCGTGCCATGCGCGATTTCATCCGTAGCATCGATCCCGACCGGTTTGTAAGCTACGCCGATGACAAGCTTCCGAGCTTAGAACGAGCGGAGGATTCCGCCGCCAACGACGCCGACTTCGTCATGATGAATCAATATTTCGGGAGTTGGCACGGTCCGGAATCCGCTTTGTCCACATCGCTCGACAAGATCGACCGGATGTTTCCCAACAAAATGGTGATCATTTCTGAATTCGGGCTCGCAGGAATTTTTGCCAAACTCCCTGAGGACGCAGATCCGATGAGGGTAAAAATCATCCAGGAGCAAATGCCCGAACTGGCCCGTCGCGACTGGATTGCTGGTGCGATCTTGTGGTGCTACCAGGATTACAGGTCTCGCATCAATCAGCGGCCCGGCTGGAAAGAAGGCTACATCGACCACGGATTAGTGGACGAATACCGGCAACGCAAACCTTCTTACTATGTCTGGAAAGACTTGAATGCACCGGCGGCAATCGACGCCCATTGGAATCCGGGAGCGGCAGGGCCGCCATCTTCTTATACGGTCACCGTTACGCCGAACAGCCAGACCGATCTGCCTTCTTATCCGCTTCACAACTACCGGCTGGTATGGGAGTTGTGCGATGAAAGCGGCAGCCTGTTGACGAGTGGCGAAAAACAATTTGCCGATATGAGCAACGCTCAAACCGTCTCAGGAGATGTCGGGAACCAACCGGCAGCCAAGGCACTGAAGCTGCATCTGACTCTGCTGCGGCCAACAGGTGCAGTTGCAGCGGAGAAGTTTATGGATTGGCATTCTGAGCAAGCAGTAGGTGCGTCCGCGGAACCAGCAGTTTCTACGCACTAGCCAATGGGAGGAATCATGAAAGCACGCAGTGTGCATTGCGTTCTCATACTGGGAGCCTTGCTGGCCACGATGGTCAGTTCCGCTCGCGGCCAGGACTATGCGGTAGGAGCGGACGTTTCTTTTCTCGCGCAGGCAGAACACGACGGAGTGGTGTTCAAGGACAACGGCGTCGCCACGCCGGGTCTGCAAATTTTACGAAATCATGGTTACGGATGGGTCCGCCTTCGTTTGTTTCATACGCCAAGCGAGCTTCCCAACAATCTCGAATACACCATCTCGTTGGCCAAAGATGCGAAAAAACTGGGGTTCAAATTCCTGCTTGACTACCACTACGCCGACGATTGGGCCGATCCCGGCAAACAGCCCATCCCGAAAGCATGGCGGGGAAAATCCCACAATGAGTTAGTGCAGGCGGTCTTCGAATACACCCGAGACACGATTGCAGCCTTCCGCAAAGCTGGCGTTTTGCCAGACATGGTCCAGGTCGGCAACGAAATCACCAATGGCATGATGTGGCCTGATGGGAAACTCCCCGAAAATTGGGACAATTTCGCACAACTCGTTTACGCGGGCATTAACGGCGTGGACGCCGGCAGAGGAAATGGCCCACGTCCGAAAATCATGATCCACATCGATCGCGGTGGTGATGTAAAAGGAACGAAACTGTTTCTCGACAAGCTGAATTCCTACGAAGTGCCTTACGACATCATTGGTCAGTCTTATTATCCGTGGTGGCATGGCAGTCTGAATGATTTGCGCAGCAACCTGGAATTTATGGCAGCGCGTTATCAAAAAGACATCGTCGTGGTCGAAACCGCATACAACTGGCGGCCGGGCAATTACTTGAATAAGCCCGCTCCGTTTCCGGAATCTCCGGAAGGACAGCGTGCCTTTCTCGATGAATTGAATCGGGTAGTCATGGAGACGCCGAACGGCCGAGGCAAAGGGGTTTTCTGGTGGGAACCGGCTGTAAAAGGAGAGCTCACGATTCGTGGATTGTTTGACGATCACAACAACGCCTTGCCCGCGATAACAGTCTTTGACCGGTTTACCAGAGGCAAGTAAAAATATTGTTTTTCTTTGCGATCTTTGCGGCCCTTCTTTCCGCCCTTTGCGGTTAAAAGGTTTTCCCAAAAGTGTGATAAATTCTCCAAGCTTGGCCACGAGCGCGGGATCCAATGCATCCCATTCCATGTTGAATCGCACCCACAAACGAATCGCGCTGCTCGCGCTTGGTCTATTTATTCTGACCGTTGCAGCCTTCCCCGCGGACACCCCGTCCGTTGGTTATACCGAACGAACCTGGCAAATGCAGGACGGTCTACCGGAACAAGTGGTACAGGCGTTCGCCCAAACGGTCGATCGCTACCTGTGGATCGGCACCACCGGCGGCCTGCTCCGCTTCGACGGCGAAAGATTCGTGACCTTCGATCGCGAAAACACTCCGGCCTTCAGCGAGAACAACGTTTTTTGTTTGTTGGTGTCGCGCGACGATAGTCTCTGGATCGGCATGGAAGGCGGCGGCCTTCTACGCTACAAGAACGGCGCGTTCCATTCGTTCTCCAGTAGCGATGGCCTGACCAACAACTTTGTGCGCGTCGTGTATCAGGACACAACCGGAAAGATATGGGTTGGCACGGACAACGGGTTATTCCAAATCGTCGGCGAGCGAGTTCAACGGATAGACAATACTGACAGCTTTCCAGCCATTGCAGTTCACGCCATCCATGAGGATAGCCACGGCGGGCTATGGGCAGGCGGATCCAGACTCGTCCGTCTCAATGATGGTTCTCCGATTGAATTTCATTTGCGAGGCGACGCCAGCCAGAACCGAGTGAAATCCATCATCGAGACCCGGCACGGAACAGTTTGGGTTGGCACTGTTTCCGGATTGCAGAAAATGACGCCTACCGGTCAACTCGCATTCACGCGAGTGCCGGAAATCACCGGCACCGTCCGCTTTCTTCGCGAGACCTCGGACGGTACGCTCTGGATCGGCACGATCGGGCACGGACTTCATACCTATCGCGACAATCGCTTCGCCGAAATCACCGCGCCCAATGCCCTGCCCAGTAATACTGTCTTAAATCTTTTTGAGGACATCGAGAAAAATCTCTGGATCGGAACGCAAGGCGGAATGGTCCGCTTGAGCAAGACGCCAGTAAGAACCGTCACCTTGCCGGATGCCGCAGACTCAGATGCGGAAACGGTATATCAGGATCACAATGGAGATCTTTGGGTCGCCGCGGTAAACCTATTCCGCTACCACAACGGCAAAGCCACTCCTTATCAGTTCCCTGGCCTGTCCGGAGTCAGAATTCGCAATGTCTTCCGCGAACGCGATGGCGCATTGTGGATTGGGACGGAAGGCCGCGGCGCGTATCGTCAGGTCGGTTCGCGCCTGGTTCAATACTCGACCAAGGAAGGCCTGACTAACAATTTCGTCCGCGCTTTTCTGCAAGGCCGTGACGGCAGCGTCTGGATCGCAACGGATGAAGGCGTAAATCGCTGGCGGCCCGAGGGAATCACCACGTATCAGATGCGCGACGGGCTCTGCTACTTCAGCACGCGATCGATGCTGGAAGATCGCAATGGAGACATCTGGATTGGCACCGATCACGGCATAAGCCGATTACACGACGGTACCTTTGTAAGTGACGGAGCCACCGAAGCGCTGAAGAATGAAAAAGTCTGGGCCATACACGAAGACTCCGACGGAGGACTCTGGTTCGGAACGCGCACTGCCGGGCTGTATCGCTGGCGCTCCGGAAAACTTACGCACTACACCGCCAGCGAGGGACTAGCCAGCAACGGAATTTACGAACTGTTGGAAGATCGCAAAAATAATCTTTGGATGAGCGGCCCCAACGGCATCTCCGCCATCAATCGCCGTGAACTGGACGCTATTGCGGATGGGCCATCGCATCGCGCCGCGCTCACTCTCTACGGCGTTTCAGACGGCCTGGAAACTATTCAGATGTGCGGCGGCGAAAAACCCGCGGGTGTACTCACCACGCAAGGCGAGGTTTGGTTTCCCAGCAGCAAGGGCCCGGTGCGAGTTTCTGTAGACCAGCCTAAACCATCCAATCCAGCTCCAGTCGTGATCGACCAGGTAGTCGCAGACGGACGGCAATCCCTGGCTTCAGACAAAATTGTATTGGATCCCGATAACGCCAAGCTCGAAGTGCACTTTGGCGTAGTGCTTCTGCAATCGCAGGAGCGCGTTCGCTTTCGCTACATGATGGAAGGCTTCGACAAAGGCTGGAGCGACGCGTCTTTGGCGCGCGAAGCGTATTACACCAATCTTCCTCCGGGCAAATATCAGTTCCGGGTTGCGACGTTTGCCATGAATAATCCGGAGCAGGTGGCGCAGGCCGCGATCGAGATTGTGCAGAAACCACACTTCTATCGCACGCCATGGTTCATTGGCGGTTGCCTGCTTTTGCTGGGGAGCCTGGCGTGGGGAGCATACCAGTTTCGGCTCGGCCAATTGCGGGCTCGTTTTCAGGCCGTGTTGGATGAACGCAACCGGCTGGCTCGTGAAATGCACGACACGCTCATCCAGGGATGCGTCAGCGTTTCAGCTTTGCTGGAGGCGCACTCCAGCCTGGGACACGCGGAGAACACAAATTCAGATCCGAAAAACGACTTGCTCGATTGCGCCCGTACCCATCTGCGCTCCGCGATTGACGAAGCCAGAGAAGCGGTGTGGGACCTCCGACAGAATTCTGCTGTCACCGACGTCAGCCCGCTGCTCGAGCGCATGGCCGAGCGTGTGAGTCATGAATTCGGAGTTCCCATTGAATGCCGTATCTCCGGCAAGCCTTTTGCTCTCGACGAATCCACAGTGCACGAAGTCCTCATGGTGGCGCGAGAAGCGCTATACAATTCGATCCGTCATGGCCATCCCCGTAAAGTGGACCTCGGCGTATCCTTCGACGAAAACAGCTTCAGCGTCGATGTGCGCGACGACGGATCGGGGTTTGATCCAGCAATGTTGTCGTCGGCAACCGGACATTACGGATTGATTGGCATGAAGGAACGAGTAGAACGAATCGGCGGCAAATTTGTTTTGCGCAGCCAGACGGGTAAAGGGACGGAATTGATGATCCAGGTGCCGCGCAAAGCCATTGTCGCTCAAGAACAGGCGACCGGGATGGCGCTGTGAATCAAATTACAAAGATGAAAGTGATGGTGGTAGACGACCATCCATTGATGCGCGTGGGCATCACCGCAATCATTAATGCCCGGCCGGACATGACCGTCGTCGCTCAGGCGGAAACCGGAGAAGAGGCCGTCAAACTTTTCCAGCAGCACCGTCCCGACGTGACGCTTATGGACTTGCGTCTTCCCGGAAAGCTGGGCGGAGTGGAGGCCATTGCCGCGGTTCGCTCGAGCCATCCTCATGCTCGATTTATTGTGGTCACCACCTATGAGGGAGACGCCGACATTCATCGCGCTCTCGAAGCCGGCGCTCAGGGCTATGTCATCAAGGGCATGCCGTACCAGACTTTAGTCGAAGCCTTGCAAAAAGTTCATGCCGGAAGACGCTTCGTCCCGCTTCCAGTCGAGCGTGCCTTGGCTTCACGCTTACCCGACTCAGATTTGAGTTCCCGAGAAATGGAAGTATTGCAGTTGCTGATGAATGGTAAGAAAAATAAAGAGATCGCCAACATGTTGGGGATCACGGAAGCCACGGTGAAAAGCCACGTCAGCGCAATCCTCATGCGTCTGAATGTGAATGACCGTACAGAAGCCGTCGTCACAGCTTTGCGACGCGGATTGGTCCACCTGTAGCCACGATGGCGAGTGCCCGGCGGTGACCTGGACGCTCGGATGTTGGATTAGGGGAACGCGCCTGCGTCGGTTCGAGGGACCATAAGCTGACCTGGCACACGCGAGGGCGTTCAGCAACTTTGGGATCGGGTAACGACGCCAGAATATTGCTGCGGTTGATCTGATTGGCAACCCTCACAGAGATTTAGAGCCGCTGCGAGATTCTCTGCCTTGAACCAGTCAGGTAGAGAAAGCCCGTCGATTATGCGGCTCCGGCATGTTCACCACTTCCGCGATTTCTGTAAGCAGCTCGTCGGCATTTTCTTCCTCCACTTCGATGCTTTCGAGAACGGCCGCATCGGATGAAAGTCCCAGGATCTCGGCCCACCCGCGCAGAGTTCCATAGACCGCAATCTCATGATGTTCGACCCGTTGCGCCGCTCCCATCAGTGGGATATCGCGCACCGCCGGGTCCGTCACATCTTTAATCGTGTCGGACGCTTCGGTCGTTAGGCCGTCGATGACCTTGCAGGTTTCTGTCGAATCACTTCACTGGTTGCTTTGCAAAAGAGCCTGAACTGCCGCAGGTGGAACGCGATCGCTTGAATTCAGGTGCCCGACGACCGTTTACGTCAAGAATCTTGTGTTTGTAAATTCGCATTTGGAGTAGCCATGGAACAAACATCTTCTGGATGGTCAGCATCCAAGGCTCGGTATGAACAACGAACGAACAGCCTGGCGGCAAGGCAAGATCTCAATTTTGGGAATAATAGCAATCCTGTTTTGCCAGGTCCTGCTAGGGTTGATCTCAATACCTTGCGGCGCCCAAAATAACGATCCGCCGAAATCTCCTATTGCTACGATCGCCGTTGGCTGGACTTACTTGTATGCCGATCAAGGAAACGACGAACGCGTCAGTCTCAATGGCTGGTTCGCCCGCCCGTCGGTGACGATCGGCAAAGGTTTTTCCGGTTTCGCCGACTTCACCAACTACTACGGCGCAAACCATAAAGGATCGATTAATTCCCACGGTTTTACCTTTGGCGTCAGCAAAGAAATATTTACCTCTCCGAGGATAAAGCCCGCAATCTTCGCCGAGGCCGGAGATGTACGCGCCTCGAATGCCGGATCGATTGTCAATCAATTCGCATTTGCAACGGGCGCCAGCTTTGCAATACCACTCCGAAAATGGGTTTCATTGGCCATTACGCCAGCAGAATGGGTGTTCCTTGATCCAAAGGGGGATCCTCGCAATGATTTCAACTCCAAAATTGGTTTTAGTTTCCCCATCGGCAAACGGTGACGCCTTTACCAAATCTCGATAACTAAGGCGATCCGCGCTATGGAATGCCGGCATTTCTCCGCCACTATCAGAAAATCCTGGTCGGCGTGGAAGGTTGTAATTGCGGATCTTCCATCCAGTCCCTGTTTTGTCGTGGTGAAGAGAATGTCAAAAGATAGTGGCCGGCACCGGCCAAAGTGTATTTTGGGGACTGATTGTATTTTTATAGGCAAGTTTCAGACAATCACTCCTGACCTTAAGCGGCGGAGCCTTTGTGTCTAATTTCTGGAGCAGGCTGACCGGAATCGGCGGCAGTACGCTTGCTAAAAATACCGGCTGGATGCTGATTGGCCAGGCCAGCAACTTTTTTCTCCAGGCCGGCTATTTCCTCGCCTTAGCTCGGCTGCTGGGAGTCACCCAGTACGGAGTGTTCGCCGGCGCTTTTGCTCTGGTTAGTTCCGTTACCACATATTCGTCGCTAGGCTCGCAGATGGTTTTTATGCGCCACGTGAGCGCAGACCGCCGCACTGCGCAGGCTTACTGGGGCAACAGTCTGATAATCACCGCCGGCATGACCATTCTCTTGATGGCGGGACTGGCCTTCGCTGGAGACAAACTTTTTGGGTCGCAGAGCATCGCATTGATCTTGATTCTTGTGCTCTCCAACTGCTTTATGAGCCAGGTAGTGAATTCCGCCAGCATGGTTTTTCAGACTTTTGAGCAGCTAAAAATAACCGCATGGCTGCGCGCTCTCTCAAATTTGCTGCGACTCCTCGCGATTGTTTTTTTATTGTTCTATCTTCACCGGGCCACCCCTTTCCAATGTTCATTAGGGATTCTGGCCTCTTCAACGATTGCCGCGTGCGTTGCGGTTGTTTGGGTGGGACTTACCATCGGAAACATTCGTACCAGCGCTCGCTTTTTTCGTCTGCGCTTCTGGGAAGGCATTGGTTTTTCTTTCGCCGGGTCAACCCAAGCCGTATATAACGATGTCGATAAAATGATGCTGAGCCATTACGGCATGAATGCCGCGAACGGCATTTATACAATGGCATACCGGGTGGTTGATTTCGCCACCGCGCCCGTCAATGCCATCGACAACGCTTCCCTTCCTCGTTTTTTTGCTCTGAACAAGGCGGGTCTGCCTACTCTCGCGCGCATGGCCCGCAAGCTCGTGCCCATCGGAGCTTTGGCGGGATTGGCCGCGACCCTTCTCACCTTGCTCGCGGCTCCATTGTTTGTTCGCATTGTTGGTCACGGGTTCGCCAGTTCCCTGATTGCCATCCGCTGGCTCTGCTGGCTGCCGGTACTGCGTGGCCTTCATCAATTATCCGGCGGTGTGTTGACCGCGGCGGGACGTCAGAGCTATCGCACCGCCGCGCAATTTCTTGTGGCCGTGCTTAACTTCTTTCTCAATCTCGCGTGGATCCCTTCGCACGGATGGCTTGGCGCGGCCTGGGCAAGCCTCATCTCCGACGGTGCTCTCGGAATTCTCAGTCTCCTGCTCATGTTTCTCGTCTTGTCACGGCCACGCCCGAGCGACGCGACCACGGCCTATTGGGGGCAGGAGGGATGAACGAATCTGTGTGCGCCGTTATCGTTACCTATAACCCTCAAGCTAGATTTGTCGAGGATGTTGCCGCCATAGCCGCGCAGGTCGGCTGCGTCGTCGTCGTTGATAACGGTTCATCGAATGAATCAGCGAAACCACTTTTGGGGTTGGAGACGCGTCCAAGTTACAAAATAATTCGCAATCTTCAAAATCTCGGGATTGCCGCAGCTCTGAATCAGGGAGTGAACTACGCAATTGACGGCGGCTTCGATTGGATCTGCACCTTCGATCAAGACAGCTCTGTCGGCGATGGATTCATTTCCATTATGTTGGAGACTTATTTCAGATCGGCCGATCTCGAGAAAGTCGCTTTGATTACCCCTACGTATGTGGACCGCGACTCCGGAATTCCTGTTCGGCTGAGGCGCGCTCGCAATGGCGAAATACTGGCGACCATGACATCCGGAACCTTGGTTCCCACGAAAGCGATTCGCAAACTCGGCTTGTTTGACGAAACACTTTTTATCGATGGAGTAGACACCGAGTTTTGTTTGCGCGCCCGGCGGCAAGGCATGTCGATTTTGCAATCTCCGGCAGTTCTGACACATTCTCTTGGCAGGACTACTTACCATCACCTGCTCGGCCTTCATTTTGGCGCCACGAACCACTCAGCCGCCCGTCGCTATTACATCGCCCGTAATCGCTGGATACTATTGGCGCGTTACGCATCTGATTGGCCATGGGTGTGGCGGGAAATCAAAACCATGGTTTTTGATTCCACTAAGATTGCGCTGGTAGAAGAATCGAAGTGGGCCAAGTTTCGCGCCATGGCGGCCGGCACACGCGGCGCAATCGCTGGAAGAGTGGGTAAGCAACGTGAGCTTTAGGCCGAGACTTTCTGTCTGCATGGCCGCGTTCCAGGGCGAGCGCTACATCAGCGCGCAACTCCGGTCCATTCTCCATCAACTCACTTCCAATGACGAAGTGATCGTCGTCGATGACGCCTCAACCGACGCCACCTGCCAGGTAATTTCCAAGATGCAAGATCCCCGGATTATTCTCGTTCGGAATCCCAGCAATCAGGGCGTTCTGCGTTCGTTCGAAACCGCCCTCTCGCGAGCCGCCGGGCAAATCATCTTTCTCAGCGATCAGGACGACCTTTGGCTTCCACAAAAAGTTGAAGCCGTCGTACGTTCATTCTCAACCGATCCCGACCTGATGCTCGTCGCCAGTGATGCCACTCTTATCGACGAAGACGGCGTCCAAATCGGAGACTCGTTTTATGCCAACCGCGGCAACTTTCGCGCCGGACTTTTCTCGAACCTGATCATCGGCAAATATCACGGATGCACGATGGCCTTCCGGTCGTCGTTGCTGCAGGCGGCATTGCCTTTTCCGCGCGCAAAAGAAGCGCATCACGACACCTGGATCGGATGTGTGAATACGCTGTTCGGCGGCAAAACAAAGTATATCGCCGAGCCGCTCGTCGCCTATCGCAGGCATTCCACAAACGTTACCGGACGGAAAAAGAACTCCACCCATTACAGATTCAAAATGAGGTTGCCTTTAATTCTGGGACTTTTGCGTTTGTTGGTGAGTCCGAGGAAACTAACGGACACCTCGACTGGCGCAATGACATCTAACAAGTGATGCAGCTTGTAAGCAAAGCTCGAGCGGGTGCGCGAAGACTTCTGGGTCGCCGGCTGTCGGGGCTTCTGCGAAAATCATTTCGCAAAAGATTGAGTTCCATTGCGGAGTACCGCTCGCGCCTTGCCTCAAAACATGGCATTGAAATGGGCGGTCCCAGTTCTTCTTTCTCGGCCTCCGGAGAGTTTCCGATCTACGATGTCCTTGGCTCTCTGGACAACTGCATATATTCAAGAAATACAATCTGGACGGGCGCGACGCGACAGCTGTTAGATGATTCCTACCGTTATCATCCGGCTAAGCCGTCCGGTCGGCTGATCATTGCCGACGCAACCGATCTTCGGCCCATCAGCAACGCCAGCTATGAATGCGTTCTCGCCTGCCATTGCCTCGAACACGTTGCGAATCCTCTACGCGCGCTCAGGGAATGGAAGCGAGTGCTGAAAGAGAATGGACTCCTGATGTTGGTTCTGCCGCACAAGGACGGAACGTTTGATTGGCGCCGTCCCCCGACTCCACTTTCGCACATGAT
>DATBAX010000305.1:0-12943 GCA_036271275.1 Terriglobales bacterium | reverse complement strand
CGTCAGTTTTCAGAACACGTTGAAATTCGGTACGCGCCATTTCACAATCGAACCAGTGGGCCGCCTGGGCTGCGGTGATGATGTCGATGCTGTGATCGCTAAGAGTTGTCGCCTCGGCGGTTCCGTTGACGCTGGTGAAGTCCGGATAGGCCGCGAGGAATTCTTCTCCCGCTTGCCGCATCGCTTCATTTGGCTCGACTCCTATGACGCGGTTTCCGCCTTCCAACAACAACTGTGTGAATAATCCTGTGCCGAAAGCGATGTCGGCGATCACCGAATTATGAGTGAGTCCGCATTCTTTTTTAAGCAGTCCGAGAATTTCTTTGGGATAGCCGGGACGATAGCGAACATAGTTTTCGACTCGTGAGGAGAAACGCTTGGTGGAGTCCTTGATCGACATGATTCAAGTTTAGCGCTGTACACATTGTCGCGCAGGTTCGAACAGGCCACCCTCGCGAAAGCGAATATCTATAGAAAGAACGATATCATTTGGTTATCCCGCAAAAGCCGAACTGGAATATACTCGCCTCGATATGCTGGCGACTGAGGGAACAAATTCTAAGCCAATCTCCCACCTCGCTATTTTGGGGCTATTTTTAAGTTTTTTTGTGACGGCGACGGCGCACACGCAAAGTGTTAATGATGGGTTGCCGCCAATATCAAATATCTGGACCGACGCCGAAAAAACAGACTTCAAGTTTTGTGTGACGGGTATAGCCTCTACAGGGGAAAACTCTTTGCAGATCCGCTCAGACTTCATCGCCTGCGCGTTTATAGAAGAGGGACGACACTGGCTGAGCATTCATCCAAAGGCAGATCGAAAAAAAGACAATCCGCGCAGAGCTCGCAAGTGCAAACGACAGCATGCGGCCGAGATGAAAGGCACACCGGAGCAATTTTATGCTGCCTTCGATCTCTGTATGTGCAAAGAATTCGGACTAAAAACGCCCAAACATTAAATCTCCTACTCGGAAGCTAACGTTCGGCGGGAGAGGCTTGATTCTCAACGAACTAGCCTATTTGGGTTAGTTCGTAAGGATTATCTTCGGTCTTAATTAAATCAGGAGACCTACAACCTGCGCCATGCGCTCACTGCCCAAATTGGATAGGACTTGTTAAATTAAAAGTATCCCATGCGTCTCGTCGTCAAAGTCGGAACCAGTCTTATCGCCCCCGGCGGGCGGATCGATACCACCAGCATGAGGACGCTGGTGGATCAACTCGATCTCTCGCGGCACGAATATTTGATTGTCACCTCGGGCGCGATTGCGTCGGGGATGGCCAATCTCGGGCTTACTGCTAAGCCCTCGAGCGTGCCTTTGATGCAGGCATGCGCCGCTGTCGGACAGAGCGCGTTGATGCATACCTATCAGCAGCTTTTTTTTGGCAAGAAAGTTGTGTCGCAGTTGTTGCTGTCGAGCGATGACTTCACTTCGCCGGTGCGTTATCAGAATTTGCAGAACGCGTTGCATGAGTTGTTGAAGCTTGGAGTTGTGCCGGTGGTCAATGAGAATGACACGGTGTCGGTTCGCGAACTGGCCGGGGCGTTCGGAGATAACGACGAGCTCAGCGCACTGTTGGCGACGGCGGTGAAAGCCGATTGGCTGTTGCTGCTGACTGATGTTGACGGTTTTTATGTTCCCAAAGGAAAGAGTCGACGCCTGCTGCGCACGGTGCGCAAGCTCACGCCGGAAATGGAAGCTGAGTGCAATGGCAAGAGCAAGCTGGGCACGGGAGGCATGCGCTCAAAGCTGCGCGCCGCCAAAGTGGCGAGCGATGCGGGCGTGAACGTGGCTATCGTCAATGGACACCACGAGCATGCGATTTCGTGGGCCATTGAACGCAAGATTGGTACTTATTTTCCTCCGCGACGCGGAGCTTCATGATGTCGACCATTGTGACTACTGCCCACTCCACTAACGAAAAGTTGGTGCGCGCGCGCGAGGCGTCCACGCGACTGGCGCAGCTTTCTACTGCGCAGAAGAATGCCATCCTGATGGTCATGGCGGGCGCACTCGAAGCGAACAGCGAAAACATTATTGAGGCCAACCGCAAAGATTTGGAATCATCGGGACTGGTTGGATCCATGCGCGACCGGCTTCTCCTCGATGCCGACCGCATTCGCCTGATGGCCGCGGGTGTGCGCGACGTGGCCAAGCTTACCGATCCGACTTTTGAGACCCTCGGCGAATGGTTGCGACCAAACGGATTGCGTATCCGCAAAGTTCGCGTGCCGTTGGGGGTGGTGGGAATCATTTACGAATCGCGGCCCAACGTCACCGTCGATACGGTCGCGCTGACTTTCAAGACCGGGAACGCGGTTGTGTTGCGTGGCGGCAAGGAAGCCGCGCACAGCAATCAGAGGCTGGTGGAAATCCTGACGCAGGTTGTCGGCGTGCCTGCTGGCGCTATTGAACTGCTCGACTCGAGCACTCGCGATTCCGTGCATGAACTCATTACGGCACGCGGTTTCGTCGATGTGGTGATTCCGCGCGGCGGTCCGCAATTAATTTCGTTTGTGACCGAAAACGCGACTGTGCCGGTGATCGAAACTGGCGCGGGCAACTGTCACATTTTCGTGGACGATTCAGCTGATCTCGACATGGCGGATGGCATCGTGATCAATGCCAAGACGCAGCGACCCTCAGTATGTAATTCCGCGGAAAAGTTGCTGGTGCATGAACGAATTGCAGCAAAATATGTCCCACGCGTTGTTAAGAAATTAATGGATAAAGGCGTGGAAATTCGGGGTGATGAAGCAACTCTGCGGCTGGCGTCCGAAATGAATGTTGTTCCGGCGACGGCTTCCGATTGGGGAGAAGAATATTTGCGGCTGTGCATGGCGATTCGAATTGTCTCTGGAGTAGACGAAGCCATCACGCACATCAATCGTTATTCAACGAAACATTCCGAAGCGATCATCACCTACGATGAGGAGCACGCTCGGCGTTTTCTCCGGCAGGTCGATTCCGCGGCCGTATATTGGAACGCTTCCACGCGATTTTCCGATGGCGGAGAATTCGGATTCGGCGCCGAGATGGGCATCAGCACGCAAAAATTGCATTGCCGCGGACCGTTCGCATTGGCCGAACTGACTTCGACAAAATATGAAGTGATTGGTGACGGGCAGATCAGGAAGTAATTGTGTTGGACGGTCGAACTAGCATCCCACCCGCTCTTTAAACTCGCGTGCTCTATCCCGGGCAACGGTCAGGTCCGTGGTTTTTGCATCTTTCAAACGAACGTTCAGGGCTCCGCCGGAAAGCGCTGCGACTTCCTTGATCCAGTCCAGGTTGACCGTGGTGCTGCGGTGAATGCGCAGAAACTTTCTGGGGTCTAATTTCTTTTCTAACGCGGAGATGGTGTAGTCCACGCAGTAAGCCTTGCCGTCCGATACCGCATAAGTCAGTTTGTCCTCGGCATAGAAGTGGGTCACCCGCGCCAGATCGAGAAACCACAGGCGGTCTCCAAGGCGCGACGCGATGCGGGAAAGGTATTCGGGTTTGGCCTCCAGCAGCGAGGCGGCAAGTTGTTTGAGCAAAGCGCGCATGTCGGGATGCGCGATCGGACCCGCACCACGCAAACGCTCAACTTTTTTAAGTGCGCGTTCGAGCGACTCGGGCTCGACCGGTTTCAACAGGTAGTCGATTGAGTTCACGCCGAACGCTTGCAGCGCGTACTGATCGTAGGCGGTGGTAAAAATCACAATGGGCTGACTGGGCAGGCGCGCCAGAATTTCGAAACCGTTCAGGCGCGGCATCTGGATATCGAGGAAGCACACATCGGGCGGGTCGGCGGTCAGATCGGCGAGAGCTTTCTCTGGTTCGGTTGTGCTGCCGACAACGTCCACCAGTTCCGTACGCTCCAGCATGCGGCGCAGACGAGCCAGCGCCAACGGTTCGTCATCCACCAAATAGGCACGCAGTTTCATACTCGTGGCAAAACCATTTCGACTACAGAATAACCGTCTCGCCGGGAAACATTCAGGCAGGCTTTCTCGCCGAACAACGCATCCAGACGCTCCACCAGGCTGTCCAATCCGTGTCCCGGTGAAATGGCTGCCAAGTCGAAACCTGGCCCTGAGTCTCGAACTTCAATGTGCAAACTGTCATTTTCGGCGAACGCGGTTACTCGACACTGACCACCGCCGCTCTGCGGTGTGATTCCGTGCTTCACCGCGTTTTCGACCAGCGACTGCACCGACATGGGCGGCACCTTCACATCCAGGAGTTCGGCGGGCACTTCCACGGATCCTCGCAGCTTTTCACCGAAACGTACGGACTCAATATCGAGATAGCTCTGCACCATTGCCAGCTCCTCCCGCAATGGAATCAGCGGCCGGTTGCCAGCGTCCAACGAAACTCGCAACAATGTCGCCAACTGCCCGACAGTCTGCTCTGCCTGTGCGGGATTCACGGCTATGAGCGAACTGATTGAGTTCAAGGTGTTGAACAAAAAATGGGGGTGGATTCGTGATTCCAGAGAACACAGCCGCGCCTCGGTCGCCAATTTCTGGGCGCGCTCGGCGGCGACTTCTTTTTCATGAAGTTTTTCCTCCATGAGTTGCACACGACCTCGCAAGGATGCGTGGACTGCTGCGCCCAATCCGAAGACTGCGCCCAAAGGCAAAGCTATGCGCAGGGTACGAAAATATTCCTGCCAGAAGTGTTGTGGAACCACAAACCCGATCACCGCCAACAATGTTTGCGCCAACAAACATCCCAAGGTGGTAAAAATTAAAATGCCAACCGCCGCTGCCGGGAGCAGAGGGAATTTGCGAGAAGCCCATCTCTCCGCCAGTCCGCCCATGACCCAGGTGGCGAGAAGCCCGGTCAAGTTTGCGTAGATAAGCGCATAGGCGACCAGGCGAAACAAATCTCGTGCGCTCCCAATTTGATTGGTCGCGATCTCGACCAGCACTACGATTGCCACGGAGAGATTGACCCACAACAAGGCCAGCGCCCACTTGCCCCGGGCCGCAGCTCGCCGGTTGTCTTTGATCACCGGATCCATATTTCTATTTCACAGTTACCGGTTCCAGAACGCCACTGCGGATGACATTGATGGTCTGAGTTGTGTCTTGTCCCGCCAATTTCAGGTCTCCAACAACAGTTTCGTTGATTGTGGCGTATTCGATTTGCCTTGTCGCCGTGGACACCCAAATCTGTCCCCAATAACTGCTGAGGCCTTTCAAGGTTATCCCTGCATTCACGATTTCCACGGGATTCAGAAATGCCTCGAAACGAATCAAGGCACAGTCCTGTCCATTTCTTTGGGAGCGTCCAATCCATTCCAGGATGATGTCGCGATTGTGAAAGATGCCCACGCCCGGCATGTTCACATCATCGCTGGAACCGGCGTGGAGAGGCACGTTCAGATGGAGGCGATCGAAATGATCCTGGCCAAACTCCTCGATCATGCCGGTGTCCCAAACAAGATTACGCTCAAAGACAGCGGCGGGCGGGAACGCTTTGAAGAACTCCGGCTTGAAGGTACCGGCGAGATCGTTGTGATAGCGAAATCCTTCCATGAAGTCGCGCTTCTGCGCGACGCCGAATGGGGAGGTAGCGCCGTCCGCGTCCTGCTCTGCAACGTTCTTCCACACCACATCTCCGGCTGCCAGGCCACGGGTGTATTCTCCGGTCAAACGCTGGCGGCGCAAGATATCCCCTTTAGTATTCGCATTGGTGTATTCGACGGTGAACCGGTAGGTGCGAGGACCGTTGTCCGTCACAGTCTTTCCCGACGGCAAAGTCCAGATTTGTGCGGCCAGGCCCGTTACAGTTGATAGGACAAATCCCACGATTAAAGTTGTGACTCTAGTTCGCATAAGAAAACCCTCCTGCCATGGAGTCTGCCTGGGCTCTTGCGCGAAAGCATCTTATCGCTGACGAGGGGTTGCGATTCCGGATAACAGGCCGCTTGGAGACGATGAACCGGATCAGTTTCGAGTCGGCACAGATCGATTAGCCACCAAGGACACAAAGGGCACGAAGGAAAGCCTGTTATAGGCCTTCCTTCGTGTCCCTGGTGAATATCTTTGAGGTTGAAAAACTTCGCTATTGTTAGCTAGTGGCTGAGGCTCCAAACGTACGATGTAAGGGCTTTGAGTTGGTCCGGAGTCAGTTGCGCCCCACCCATGGGCGGCATTGGGCTGTGATATTTTTTCGGATTAGGAACGCCTTCCGTGATCGTCTTCAGTAGTCCCTCAATGCTGCCATCGCTCCACATGAACTTCTTGGTGGTTAGATCGGGACCCAGTGGAGATCCTTTGGCAGCGGCGCCGTGGCATCCAGCACAAGCCGCCCCGCCCACTTCGCCGTGATAGATGCGGTCGCCGAGAGCAACCATTTCTTGTGTTGCCCCCGCGGGAATTGCAGAACTTGCATCCGGATTCGCGTCCCCTGGCTGGGTCGCGCCGTCAGCGATCTTACCCGCGGGCGCCGTCGTACTTGGGCAAGGCGTGCCCGAACCGGCATGGCCTGCAACGTCTCCCTTGTAAACAATTCGATAAATGCGTCCGCGAATATCGTCAGAGACGTAAAGAGATCCATCGGGTCCAACCGCGAGACCAGAGGGACGATGCGCGGCGCCATCCGGAGTCTTTACGGCACCCGCAAACCCATCCGCGAAGATTTCACAATTGCCAGATGCGTGATCGCCGTCGAAGGGCTGAAAGACTACGTTGTAACCGCCTTGCGGATAAGGCGCGCGATTCCATGAACCATGGAAGGCGATGAACATGCCGTTTCGGTAGCGCGCGGGAAACTGTTTCTTGTCGTAATGTAGCATCGCATTGGGGGCCCAGTGCGGGGGGAATGCCGCGGCAGGTGCGAGCTTGCTCTCACAGACGCCGACTTTCTTGCCTCCGTCACCACCGTATTCTGGCGCCAGCACCAGCTTTTTCTGAAAAGGATCGTAATAACAACGGGGCCAGCCATAGTCACCGCCCGATTTCAGCAGCATTACTTCTTCAGCCGGGAGCGTGGCTTCCTGGTCAGGTTGGTAGAGATCGGGCCAGTTCGAATGCAGTTGGTCTCTTCCGTGTTGCGTCACGAACAAGCGGCCGGCGTCGTCGAAGGCAAAACCTTCGCCATTTCGGATTCCAGTAGCAAAACGTTCGGCCGATGAAAACTTCTGTTCAGTTTTGTTCGCGTCGTAGCGCCAGACGCCGCCGCGAGTCTCGAGTTCTACGCAGGGCTCGGCGCCGGGTATTTTTGGCTGCCGATTTTGCGGCTGACAGGAATTGGTTGCGGTACCGACGTCCACGTACAAAGAGCCGTCGGCACTAATAATAAAGGGATGCATGGGATGGTCGCCGCCGAGAGGCAGTCCAGAAACAACAGTTTCAGCGGCACTCGCCGGTACGATACCGCCAGTAGAAAGTGAATAGCGCACGATTCGGTCATTGAGCTCAGCGTAAATCGATCCTTTATAGATCCCGATACCTGTACCTCCCTTCCCACCAGTCTGGATCGTTTCCCCGAAGCGTTCAATCACGCCAGCTTTTCCCTGAGCTGACTTGTCTTGCAGGGCAACGAGAAATCCGCCGGGAGGTGGAGGAGTTTTGTAGTCCTCGTCGGCCCAGGTATTTACGTAGACGACACCGTTTGGGGCCACCACGACATGACGCGCGTGACCAATGTCGTCAGCAAAGACGGTCGCGCAAAAACCCGTGGGAAGCGTTAATCCGCTGTCGTCGTTCGGACACGCCGAGTTCATGGTCTTTGATCCTGGCTTGGAATGGTTCTGGGCCGAGATCGAAGTGGTTGCGAACCATAGGGCGGCCAAGACCACTAACGAAGATGCAGACAGGCGCCGCAAGCGCATTGAAACCTCCGGGTGCTGATGGTGGGATATTCCGAATGATTCTATTACAAGGTCGGCACCGTAACTGCAGATTGCAATCACAATCGCTGGCCTGCGAGCTTTTATGTCAGAAATAATTCCATGTGCACATCGGCGCGCTCGTAATGAGAGGGGATGACGCGGTGGGCATCGATGTGCTTGAATCCCACGGACTCATACATCCGAATCGCAGTTGTCAGCGTGTGATTGGTTTCAAGGTAGAGTCTTGTCGCACCCGCGCTTCGCCCCTCATCGATCGTCGCCTGCATGAGTCTTCTACCGATACCAACTCCCTGGTACGCCGGCTCAACCGCCATTTTGGCCACCTCAAATTCTTTTTCCTTCATGAGAATCAGGGCGCAGCAACCGATGCATCGTGCTCCGGAGGTCGCGAACAAAATCCTGCCGCCTGTGTCCAGAATGGTTCCCTGCGGATCGGCCAAGACCAGTTCTTCCACCGGCTCTACACGGAAGAAGCGAGTGATCCATTCTTCGTTGAGCCTTCGGAATGCAGCAGCATCCCCTGGTTGAAAATGGCGGATACCGATTTCGCCAACTGGCTGGGAATGTTTTTTCGCGGGTGGCATGGACATGGCTCTCTTTATTTGACGATAGAGGCTGGAGTCGAGATATGTCCAATCTCGCGAAATCAGGTACTGTGCAGTTTGAAATGAGACTCGTGTCAGGGCGCGGCTTCAGGGGCTGACGGAAAAACTCGATTTCCGGGCAAAAAACATTTATTTAGAGAAGGCCCCGATGCTGCGTGCGCTGCCGTGAAAGAGCGGGCCTTGCAGGCCCGCGTTCCGGGCAAGACACAATTCACGCGACGCTGAAAGCGCCGCTCTTCCACGGTAGTCGATGCTTTCGATCAGCGGGCCAACCAACTACAGAAACGATTGTTCAACGGAATCAGAGTTCTTCCGCAACCACTTCAGCCGTGCGAAATAAAATTTTATAGTGGGACAGGCTTTAGCCCCTGAGAGCGTGCCGTATCAAAAAGCTGCGCTACGCGCGTTATCGAATCTCCGAGTTTGCCGGCACGCCGGAAGGCGATGCCCTGGCACGGATTCTTTTCGAACTGCACTACTCCCCGAAATCATGATTTCTTTCTTAGCGGTATAATTCTGCGCATCAATGAACCTGACTCCCGGCACCAAACTCGGCCCGTACGAAATCGTTTCGCTCTTAGGCGCGGGAGGCATGGGCGAGGTGTATCGCGCTCGCGATTCGCGTCTCAAACGTGAAGTCGCGATCAAGGTTTTGCCGAAAGCGATTTCTCTCGACGCTGACCGCTTGCGCCGATTCGAGCAGGAAGCGCTGGCCACTGCGGCTCTCAATCATCCCAACATTTTGGCAGTGTTCGATATTGGCAGTAGCGATGGCTCGCCTTATGTCGTCTCCGAATTGCTTGAGGGAGAAACGCTGCGGGAGCGGCTGCGCAGCGGGGCAATCGTAGTCCGCAAAGCTTTGGACTGTGCACTGCAAATCGCACATGGATTGGCTGCTGCGCACGAAAAAGGCATTATCCATCGCGATCTCAAACCGGAGAATCTCTTCGTCACCAAAGACGGACGAGTCAAGATCCTCGATTTTGGGTTGGCAAAATTAACGCAGGCCGAATCCAGTTCTCACACTTCCCTGCCGACTGCCACTCACGGCACGGAAGCCGGCGTAGTCCTGGGAACAGCGGGCTACATGTCTCCGGAGCAGGTGCGGGGGATTGCTGTCGACGCGCGTTCGGATATTTTTAGTTTCGGCGCGATCTTGTACGAGATGCTCTCCGGCAAACGTGCATTCCACGGCGAGACTGCCGCGGACACGATGAGCTCGATCCTGAAAGAAGATCCTCCGGAGTTGAATGAGACCAATCGCAATGTGTCTCCGGCGCTGGAACGCATTGTTCATCACTGCCTGGAGAAAAGTCCGGAATCGCGTTTTCATGCGGCTAGCGATATTGCGTTTGATCTCGAACATCTTTCCGGAGTCTCTGGTACATCCGCAAGAGTATCGGCGGTGCAGGCTTCGCAACCACGCAGCAAACTTCTGGTTGCACTCGCTGGCGGACTCGCAGTTGCGCTGGTGATGCTCGCTTTCGGCTGGTGGCTTGGCAAGGCCGGCAGTCACGTAAAGCCTCCCGAATATCAGCAAGTTACGTTTCGCACGGGTTCCATTGGGCACGCGCGGTTTACGCCCGATGGGGGCGTGGTCTATAGCGCGTCATGGGATGTAGGCGAGAACCAACTCTATCTGTCGCGCACCGACGATCCCGGTGCGCGCGAATTGGGGATCAAGAACGCAGAATTGCTTTCCATCTCCAAAGCGGGTGAGTTGGCGATCCGGCTCAAGACTGTTTTTTTTGGTGGATACGCACGCACGGGAACATTGGCGCGAGTGCCGCTCAGTGGCGGAACCCCGCGTGAAGTACTCGACAACGTGCAGGATGCGGACTGGGCTGCCGACGGCGAGCATATGGCGATTGTCCGTTATGTTCCCGAGAACAATCATTGGCGCCTGGAATATCCCATCGGCAAGGTCCTGCTCGATGGCATTGATTGGATCAGCCATCCTAAAATTTCCGCTGACGGCAAATGGGTAGCGTTCGCCGACCATGAAAATCCCGGCGGCGATGACGAAGGTTCGGTCGCTGTGATTGCCGCGGATGGCAGCGGCAAAGAGAAGAAGCTTTCTTCCGGCTGGGTTTCTCTGGAAGGTATTGTCTGGTCTCCCGCAGGCGATGAAATCTGGTTCACCTCCACCAACAGCGGGAGTTCCTCTAACCCGAGCGCGGTGACTCTTTCCGGCAAGCTGCGGAGCATCACCAATGTTCCCGGCGGCATGTGGCTGGAAGACATGCGCAACGGAACTGCATTGATGGTGACTCAGCAAACTCGCATCGGAATCCGCGGCATGGCTCCGGGTGGAAAAGAGGAGCACGAACTGGGATGGTTTGGATGGTCGCTATTACGGGACATTAGCCGCGACGGACACAAGATCATATTTGAAGAAGAAGGCGAAGGCGGCGGACCCGATTACACCGTGTTTGTTCGCGACACGGACGGCACGCCCCCGGCACGCATCGGACCGGGAACCGGCGAGGCCATCTCTCCTGACAACAAATGGGTGATTACGAAACCCGCCAAGGGCGGCCAGTTGAGCGTGGTACCCACCGGCGCAGGCGAGTCAAGAGTGCTTACCCACGACGCCATAAGCTACCAGCCGATGCGCTGGCTGCCGGACGACAAACACCTGCTTGCGATCGGGATTGAAGCGGGTCACGGTGCGCGTGATTATCTGATCGATCTGAGCAATGGAGATTCCAAGCCGATCACCCCGGAAGGCGTTGCCGGAGTGTTGCTCTCGCCGGATGGCAAGAGCATCGCCGTCCTGGGCCCCGATGGAAAACGTGGCATCTGGCCGCTCGAAGGTGGCGGCCTTCGCCTGGTTCCGGGACTTGATTCGCAATATAACGTCTGCGGCTGGTCGCAGGATGGGGCATCGCTTTACGTCATGTCCAGTCTAAGAGGCGACTATGTTGCGAAGGTCTACAAGGTCAACATTGCGACCGGCAAAATGGAGTTTTGGAAAACCTTTGGGACGGACGTGGCTGCCGGGGGCGCAGGAGTAGGCCCACCACATTTTTCCAGCGATGGCACTGCGTACGCCTATGTGCATAGCCGAAATCTGTCGCAGGCGTATGTGGTCACGGGGTTGAAGTAGAACTGCAATTTCAGTAAATGAAAAAGCCCCGCTCAAGCGGAGCTTGAACGGGGCACTCTCGGAATTCGGAATGGCTCGGATCACGGAATCGCTACAAACTTTATGCAAACCGGCGCGGGCACGTGCATTGCGTCCCCTTGTGGCGTGAGTTGACCGGTCTTCTCGTCGATCTTGAAAATCACAAAATCATCGGATTCGTGATTCTCCGCGAATAGCCAGTGTCCCGTGGGATCGATGGCGAAGTTGCGCGGCGTCTTTCCTCGAGTAGAGGTAAATCCGGCGTTTGTCAATGTGCCCGTCGCTGGATCGATCGTGAACAACACGATGCTGTCATGTCCGCGATTCGATCCATAAAGAAAACGGCCTGAAGGATGGACCTCGATCTCGGCGGTGTCACTGGCTCCGGTAAAGTCTTTGGGCAAAGTTGAAACCGTTTGCAATTCCTTCAACTCACCATCGGCGGCGTTATACGAATACGACACAATCGTGCACTTGATCTCGTTGATCAAATAAACAAATTTTCCGTTCGGGCTGAACGCCAGATGCCGAGGACCCGAACCGGGATGGACTTTCACGACATGCGGAGTGCCCAGGGTCCCTTTGGCTGAATCAAAGGGATAAACGATGATTTGGTCGAGTCCCAAATCCGCCACCAGCGCGAAGCGGTTGTCCGGCGACATGGCGATGTTATGGGCATGGGGTCCCTTTTGACGATCGGGAACCACGCTCGATCCTTTGTGCTGCACGAAAGCCGAAGCTTCGCCGAGGCTGCCATTCTCCAATATCGGAAATACCGCGACGTTGCCTCCGTCGTAATTCGCTACCAGCAAAGACTTGCCACTGCGATCGATTACCAGATGCGCGGGTCCGGGTCCACGCGATGAGAGGGTGTTCAGGAGCGTCAGTTTGCCGGTGTCTTTATGAATAGCAAACGAACTGACTGAACCGGTGGGCTGGCCTTGATAAGTACTGGTCTCGTTTACCGAGTAGAGAAATTTTCCGTTACTGCTGACTGCCAGGAAAGAGGGGTCGGGCGTGGCGACTGCCAAACCGAGATCGGTGAGTTTTCCCGTCTTCGCGTCGAAGCGGTAGGCGTAAATGCCCTTGCCACCGCGATCGGAGTAGGTGCCGACGTAGGCGAGGTAATTGCTGTTGTCCGCTGCTTGAGCCGGGGAAAGGTTCATCATGATTAATGTCACGAGAAGTAGAAAGCTGCACACGGGAATTCGTCGAAGAGAGATCATCGTGAATAGTTTACCTTGCAAGGTTTGTTGGAGGATTATTTTCTCTTTTTTGCGAGATGGCGGTCGTGCTCGCGGCTCCCATCGCGGCTTCCACTCCCGCGGCGCGATGGCGTGACCTTGAGTGTGCGGTTTTC
>DATBAX010000304.1:0-4757 GCA_036271275.1 Terriglobales bacterium | reverse complement strand
GATCAGACCATCGATTCGCTGACCGTGGTTGCCAGCGGCGATCAAAAGCTCCTGCAAAAGGCGCTGGACGAAGCCCACATCATTGGCGAATCACAAAATTTCGCTCGCGATCTGGCGAACGAGCCGAGCAATCACATGACGCCGACCATCATGGCTGAGCGCGCAAAAAAAATGGCTCAGGAAGTCGGATTGAAGTTCGAAGTATTCGACGGCGACAAAATCCAGGAACTCAAGATGGGCGCATTCTGGGGAGTGGCCCAAGGTTCGGACGAGCCGCCCGCGTTAATGATTCTGCGCTATGAACCCGCGGGCGCTCCTGAAAAGCCGGTGCTTGGATTGGTCGGCAAGGCGGTCACGTTTGATACCGGCGGCATTTCGATTAAGCCTGCTGACGGCATGGAGAAGATGAAATACGACATGGCCGGCGGCGCTGCAATGCTGGGAGTGATGCGCGCCATTGCGCTGCTGAAGCCAAAAGTTAAGGTCACAGCGCTGATTTGTGCGACGGAAAATATGCCGTCTGGCAAAGCCCAGAAACCGGGAGACATACAAACGGCGATGTCGGGCAAGACGATTGAAATTATCAACACCGACGCCGAGGGGCGCCTCGTCCTCGCCGATGGACTCTGCTATGCACGCCAACTCGGCTGCACGCATTTGATCGACGCCGCTACGCTGACCGGAGCGGTGGTCGTCGCTCTGGGATATTTCAACGCCGGCGTATTCGCCAACGACGAAAAAATGTACGAGCGTTTCAGTAAAGCAACCGCTCTGGCCGGTGAAAAATTCTGGCGGCTGC
The DNA here is from genome assembly GCA_036271275.1 of Terriglobales bacterium. GTDB lineage: Bacteria > Acidobacteriota > Terriglobia > Terriglobales > Acidobacteriaceae > DATBAX01. The sequence continues at coordinate 3,958 of DATBAX010000304.1, read as the reverse complement.
CACTCGATGACGAATATCGAGAAAGCATTCGCTCGAATATCGCGGACATCATCAACTCCGGCGGACGATGGGGTGGCGCGATCACCGCGGCCATGTTCCTAAAAGAATTCGCCGAAGACACGCCGTGGATGCATCTCGATATCGCAGGGACTGCTTGGATGGACGACGCGAAACCATGGATTGCGAAAGGGCCATCGGGCATTGCAGTGCGCAGTTTGATCGAGTTCACCAGGAATTTCGCGGGATAGGCCGACAGCGATATTCCGAGTTTCGTAAGTTCATAAAAGTGGATTGTCTCCGGGGCAGAATCTTGCCTCGCTGCACGTTTTTTGAGACGACTGAATAATTAGCTCTGGGGTCCTCACCCTCCTGCAGCCATTCCTAATTTTTTTCTCATCTCTTTTGCCAACTCATCGATGGCTTGCAGTTTCACCTGGGCTGCTGGAGGCAGGCGTTCTACCTGCAACGCCATTTCGCAGGAGAGCAGCATTGCGGTCACGGTTCCCTTCAGCTCGTTGCGGAGAGCGCCTTCTGCGACCTTTCGTGCGACCTGGACTTCTTTGGTCCGGCGCTGTAATGCGGAGCGCAACTCGCGCACGACCCGCTCAATTCCGCTGATGGCGAAGTTCACAAAAACGGGAATGGCCAACTCACTGTGTTGCAGTACCCGTTCGCTTTCGTCAGGCGCGCCTTCCACCAGGGCCTGATCGATGACCAAGGCCACATACTCCGCCGCGCGCAAATGCGTGACCGCTTGTTGCAGTGTGGCTGCGACCTGCACCGGCTCGCCCGTGGCCTCCTCAATGGCCTTGGCGCAGTCCTGAACCCGGGTAGCTGGCGTGATCAACAAGATCATGCCTGAGTCATTGCACGTAAGCGGCCAGACGTTGGGCGCTGAAAATGCAGGTTTTAGGCGCATCCCGGCCAGTGGTGGGTTCCATCGCGGGACATCTGCGCCCAATCAGGCTTGATCCAATTGGGAATACTCCTTCAATTTGCGATACAGTGTCGTCTTCCCAATCCCCAAAAGACGCGCGGCCATCAGCTTGTCCCCGTTGAGCTGATCGATGGTGTGCAGAATCGATTGCCGTTCCAATTCAGCAATCGGAAGAATTTTCGATTCGCCGTTGCCCGCGACCGGGATACCGCCGTAGCTGCCATTGATCGCACTCGGCAAATCCGCGACTTGAATCACAGGACCGGTAGTCAGCGCGCAAGAGCGTTCCAGGCAATTCTCCAACTCGCGCACGTTGCCGGGCCAGTCATAGGCCAGCAGGACTTTCATGGCTTCATCGCTGAGCGTGCGTTCCTGATCGGAGGCTCGGGACAAACGTTCCAGAAAGAATCCTGCGAGCAGTGGGATATCCTGGCGGCGTTCCCGCAATGACGGAATCCGCAGGCTCAAAACATTCAGCCGGAAATACAAGTCGCGGCGAAAGCTTCCCTGGGCGACGGCTTGCTCGAGATCGCGGTTGGTGGCGGCGAGAATCCTTACATTGATGGTGATGCGCTTGGTGCTGCCTACGGGACGGACTTCTTTCTCCTGAATGGCGCGCAAAAGTTTGGCTTGCAGATCAATGGGCAGTTCACCGATTTCGTCGAGAAATACCGTGCCGCCCTCGGCAATCGCAAGCAAGCCTTCTTTCGATTGGATCGCGCCGGTGAATGCGCCTTTGACGTATCCGAAGAGTTCGCTTTCGATGAGCGTCGGCACCAGCGATCCGCAATCGACCGGGATGAACGGCTTGTCGCGCAACGGGCCGGAAAAATGAATTGACCGCGCCACCATCTCTTTGCCCGTCCCACTCTCGCCCAAAATCAGAACGGGATGATTGCTGTGCGCGGCTTTGGCGATGATGCGGTACAACTTTTCCATCTCCGGCGCGCGGCCGACAATGCTGCCAAAGCCCTGCTTGGATTTAATCTTCTCCCGCAGGATGCGGTTCTCCGTGCGCAATTTCAGGTGAGTGGCTACACGGTCAAGCAGCATTCGCAGCTCGTCCATGCTGAAGGGTTTGGTTACGTAGTCGTAGGCGCCGATTTTCATGGCTTGCACCGCCGACTGCACCGTGCCATGACCGGTTACGACTACGACGACCGAGTCGGGACGGCGTTCCTTGATGCGCTGCAGAGCTTCCAGGCCGCCGGCTCCCGGCAACTTGAGGTCAAGCAGTAGAACATCGACGTTTTGTGACTCGAGAATGCGATACGCGTGCTCGGCGGAATCGGCCACCGAAGTGGTGAATCCAAGCGATTGGGCGACCTCGCGGCAAACATCGCGAATGGCGCGTTCGTCATCGACGATCATCAGGTTTAGAAAATTTGCGCCTTCCATTTGCGGAACATTGGGCGCGATTGCTGCTGCGGTTGTCATAAAGGTCTACCTTCTTTCGGATCTTCTAAAGAATTGGCGCAGGGCATACGAATCAAAATGGATGTACCTTTTCCCATGGCACTGTCGATGTCGATGGTCCCGTTCATCTGTTGCACCAGGTCATAGACCGTCGCCAGTCCGAGGCCGGAACTGGTTCCCGTTTTCTTGGTGGTAAAAAATCGTTTGAAAACGTGTTTGCGAGTTTCCTGGTCCATGCCGGTACCGGTGTCCATCACCTGAAGTTCTACGTAAGGAACAATGCCGGGATCTTCTCCCGCGACATGGATGGCGGCTTTCGTGCCATTGCTCGTGATCACCCGGATTTGGCCACCCGCGGGCATGGCGTCGCGCGCGTTCAGCACCAAATTAAGAATGATTTGCTGGGCCTGGGCATGATCCATTTTGACGAAACCCAGCTCCTCTTCGAGTTCAATCACGAGCTTGATGTTTTCGCCGATCAATCGCTCCAGGAGATTCTTCATGTCGAGGATCGCGTAGTTCCAGGAAAACAATTTTGGTTCGACAGATTCGCGGCGCGCGACCGCCATCAACTGCTGGATCAGTGCCGCGCCATGTTCCCCTGCCATGCGAATGGCTTTGGCATGATGCCAGGACGAGCTATGTTTTTTTGATTCCACGAGCAGCAGATCGCAATACAGCATGATGCCGGTCAGGACATTGTTGAAGTCGTGGGCGACGCCGCTTACCAGGCGTCCGATGGACTCTAGTTTCTGGGACTCAAGAGATTCAGTCTGATTTGCGGCCGGAATGCTGATAATTTGAAAGCTACGTCCATTCATCTGGAAATCGGCGAAGGCGGCTTGGGCGCGGCGAAGGGTTTTCCGTCCTCGATTCAGAAGCGACGCTTTCATCCCAGGAGTGTTCGGATTCTGTAGAAGCGCGAATCGCTGTGCAAAACTGGGATTCACATAGACAATCTCTCCCCTTTCGGCTATTGCCAGGCCGAGAGGCAGAGCGTCGAACGCACCAGTAAAGATCGTGGGTGCCAGAATGAGATCGCGTTGGCGCTGCATCTTTACCGTTCCGGACATTTCACATCCTTTGGAAGATTCTTCGTCCCGAATACGAACAATGCTCTTTCGCCCGATGGGGCTGGTTCACTGCTTTGAACCGCTTGCTCAAACATCAGCATCGGCCGGAAACGGGCACAACTCCATGCGGAGGCCGATTTGGGAAGGCGATAAAGCGACACCCCATTCCCAAATTGGGAACCCTGATGCAAAGGTTCGCCTTCGAAAACGCGCTCCTCATTTGGGAAGTCTAGGCGGGGTTGCGGGGATTGCTAAGGGCAGTTGTCACAGAACGTGTGTGACGTGTGAACATCGTCGGCGGGAGGGAAAGTCAGTTTTTTGGACTGGCCCATAGTCATTGGTGATGGTGTGAGTGCAACTTTGGCTTTATGGAACGCGCGGAGTTTCCCGTGCGGAGAAACAATACGCGGGGTTGTGCATTTGACGCAAGACTCGCAATTCTATAGCCTTTCCGCGTCAGGCATTCCGACTTTTTGTCGGAATCTAACGTGGAGGTTTGCACAGTCATGCCAAGCAAGAAAAGGGCCGGGTT
>DATBAX010000303.1:0-10368 GCA_036271275.1 Terriglobales bacterium | reverse complement strand
TCCAGTGTCGGATCGACCTCTTCAACGCTGAAATAAGGCCGCGCTCCTTCCCGCAACGCTTCTGCGGAAAAGGAAGGCAAGCCATGCACCACGCGATGCGTAGGCAGGATCACCAAACCGGGGCTATCCATGTTCACCAGCGTCATCATGACGAAATCGTAGGGCGCGGTGTCGGTCGCTTTTGCCGATCCATTGGCCTCCCGCCGTTCGTTTCGATAGGCTAAGGCAGTCTCATACCGGTGGTGGCCGTCGGCAATAATCAGCTTCTTGTCTTGCATTTTGCCGCGAACCAGTTCAATAAGTTGCGGATCGGAAACCTTCCAAACTTGATGCAAAACTCCATATTCGTCCCGCATTTCCATATCCGGCTTGGTATCGCTGGCAAGCACACCTTCGATCTCGCCGGCGGGATCGCTGTAAAGCATGAAAATCTGCCCAAAGTGGGCCTGCGTGTGCCGTAACAGGTTTAGGCGGTCGGCCTTGGGTTTCGACAAGGTCTGCTCGTGGCGATGCACCACGCCCGCCGAGTACTCTTCGAGACGCCCTAAAGCGATAAAGCCGCGGCGCTGCATCTCCGTTTTGCTTCCAGGCGCTGTAAACCGTTCAAGATACGTATAGATGGAGGGCTCATCATCCTGTAAAAGGACGCCTTGTTTCCGCCAGTCGCCTAAAAATCCAGCCGCTCTGGTATAGACGTTTTGCTGGTCGTGATCAGCTGGATCGGACTTGCCTAGAATAATGCGAACCAGGTTATTCGGGCTGGACGAGTAATAGCCTTCCCGCATTTCGGGAGTGATTTTATCGTAGGGTTGAGTGGCAACTTGGGACAACGACACCCGGGCGGGGTCATAACGGAGAGCACGAAACGCTGAAATGTGAGCCATAGTCGGAGAAAATATTGTACAAGACGGCTCCTCGATTTGGGGATTGAGTTGCAGGCGAAATTAGAGTGCGGATTGGTTTACGTGCAAAATGTTTGCGCATCGCCAGTTTGCAAAAGCAAACTTTGACAAAAGACTGACATCTTTCTTTTCACCGCTATGTTAGGATCGGCTTCTAGAGCGAGGTTTGTTATGGCCCGCCTGCTTGGGCGCTGGTCATTGGGGCCAGTCCCACACGTCCACCCGGTAGCTTCCCCGAAACAGAGAAATCTTACTGCGCGTCGCAACGTCGGCGTGATTGCTTTTCTTTGTTGCGGACTCGCATTTCCTGCCTGGGCACAAACTCCCGCCAGCGTGGACGATGTCCACATCAGTCCGCGAATCCAGCCTGACAAGCCGTCTGACACAATTGTCGATCCTTCCCTCAAAACCCATACCGCGCCCATCAAGAAGGAAGTGAATTTGGTGTTGGTGCCGGTCACGATTACGGATCCCATGAATCGTCTGGTCACCGGTTTGGACAAAGAAAACTTCCAGCTTTACGAAGGGAAAGACGCTCAGGAGATTAAGCATTTTTCCAATGAAGATGCCCCGGTTTCCCTCGGCGTAATTTTCGACATGAGTGGCAGCATGAGCAGCAAGATCGAACGCGCCCGCGAAGCCGTGGTCGAATTTTTCAAGACTGCTAACCCGCAAGACGAGTTCTTCATGATTACCTTCGCCGACCAGCCGGAAGAAATTTCTGATTTCACGCAATCGGTGGAAGATATCCAAGGTAAGTTGGTATTCACCGTTCCCAAGGGCCGGACCGCCCTGCTGGACGCCATCTATCTGGGCGTCAGCAAAATGCGCCAGGCGAAATATCCCAAAAAAGCCCTGCTCATCATTTCCGACGGTGGCGACAATCACAGCCGCTATACCGAGGGTGAGATCAAGTCACTGGTCAAGGAAGCGGATGTAATGATCTATGCCATTGGCCTTTACGACCACTATTTCCCCACGCAGGAAGAACAGTTGGGCCCGGCTTTGTTGACAGACATCACGGAACTGACTGGGGGCCGTGCCTTTACCATTGATAATCCCAATGACCTCGGCGACGTCGCGACAAAAATAGGAATCGAGCTACGCAACCAATATGTGCTGGGTTACCGTCCAATCAAACCTGGACACGACGGCAAATGGCGTAAAATCAAAGTGAAATTGCTTCCGCCTAAAGGACTGCCGCCGCTCAAGGTTTACGCCAAAACGGGATACTATGCACCTACGGAATAGCCGCGTTCTTCTGCTCCTGCTTGCATTTCTTTTCATTCGTACCGGCGGTGGAGCACAGGAACCAGCACCGGCCTCAAATCCACCCTCCGCAACCCCTCAGACCGGAAGTCGAGTTTCTCCACCCGCGGCCTCCGACCAATCTGCTCCTGCCGATGACAGCGGTGTTTTCGTTTTCAAAAAGCAGGTAGAGGAAGTTGTCCTGCATGCGGTGGTGGTCGATAGCAAAATGCGCCTGATCACCAACCTCGACAAGAGTGCGTTCACCGTTCTCGAAAACGGCAAGCCTCAGCGCATCACTTCGTTTCGGCAGGAAGATGTTCCCGTCGACCTCGGAATCGTGATCGACAATTCGGGATCCATGCGGGAGAAACGCGATCAGGTAAACAAAGCCGCATTGAACCTGGTGCGCGCCAGCAATCCCGAAGACCAGGTTTTTGTGGTGAACTTTAACGACGAGTTCTATCTCGACCAGGATTTCACCAGCGATATCAACAAGCTGCGTCAGGCGCTGGAAAAAGTCGAATCCCGCGGCGGGACCGCTCTTTATGACGCGCTGATCGCCTCCTGGAGCGACTATCTCAAGAAGGACGCCAAACTGCCGAAGAAGATTCTGTTTGTCGTCACCGATGGTGAGGACAATGGCAGCCGTTCAACGCTGGAAGAAACCATCCGGCGTTTGTCGGAAGAAAACGGACCCACCGTATATGCCATCGGTTTGTTAGGCGAAGAAAAAGAACGCCGGGCACGCCGCGCTTTACAAACGTTGTCGGAGCACACAGGCGGCATTGCGTTTCTACCAAAGACCCTCGGCGAAGTGGACGAAATCAGTAAAACCGTTGCCCACGATATTCGCAGCCAATACACCATTGGCTACAAGCCCACCACGCCGAAAAGCGTGGGCGGTTATCGAGCCATCCAGGTCGAAGCACGAGCCAAAGGCGATGGCAAACTCACCGTCCGCACCCGCAGCGGTTATTACGCCGGACAAGACGCGGGGCCGGGCGGCAAACCGTAAGATTAACTTATTTGTCGGTTCGAGAGTGTTGCTTCGGGCGTGTGCAGTGCAAGCTCCGAAAGTAGGCAATGATCCGGACCACGCGCCCGCGCCGCAAACCAAATCAGCCAGAGATCTCTTAGGTAACGTTCCCCCCGGATTGACCATTCCTCGATGCCTTCCGTAGTCTGTAGGGTGACAATCAAAACCATCGACGGCACCCGCCTGCGTGTTTCCGACGACATCACGCAATTGGTCGGCGAAACTCCCATTCTTCAATTGAAGCGTCTCGTTCCTCAGGGTTCCGCGGAAGTGTATGCCAAGCTCGAATATCTGAATCCCGGCGGCAGTGTAAAAGACCGTGCCGCAATTGGAATCATCAAGCGCGCTGAGGAACAAGGTTTGCTCAAACCTGGCGGCACCATTGTGGAAGCTACGGCCGGCAATACTGGAATCGGACTGGCATTAATAGGAGTGAATCGCGGCTACAAAGTGGCCCTCTTTGTTCCGGTAGGCTTTTCGGAAGAAAAAGCTTTGATCATGCGGGCTTTGGGAGCGCAGGTAACTCGCACTCCCGAAGATAAAGGCATGCTTGGGGCGATCACACAGGCCAAACAACTGGTCGCGAATACGCCAAACTCATTTATGGCGGGACAGTTCGAGAACTCTGCAAATCCTGACTACCACTACGAAACCACGGCAGTTGAAATCTTCAAACAAATGGAAGGACGCATCGACGCTATCGCCATCGGTTCCGGCACCGCTGGCACTTTCACCGGCGTGGCCCGTTACATGAAGAAGCATTTGCCCAAGGTGCTCACAGTCGCGGTGACCACGCAAGGTTCAGTTTTAGGCGGAGGCACAGCAGGCCCGCATAAAGTTGAGGGGATCGGTTCCAGTTTCATTCCACCCAACTTCGACAGTTCCGTTTGCGACGAAATTCTGGTAGCAAATGATCTGGAAGCTTTTGCAACGGTGAAAGACCTGGCCGCTCGCGAAGGCGTATTAGCAGGCTCAAGCGGCGGCGCCAATGTGTTTGTGGCGTTACAACTGGCAAAACGATTGGGTTCCGGCAAACGCGTAGTCACGATCATTCCAGACTCCGCCGAACGTTATTTATCAAAAAAGATTTTCGAAGGCGGAATTTGAAGAGCTGCAATCGGCACTTAGCAATTGGCATTTAGCCGTAAAGTTCCCACCCGCTTAAGGGCCAAATGCCAAGTGCCAACGGCTAGAAGCTAGAAGCTAGAAGCTATGATCTCCTATGAAGAAAATATCTAACTCCGGTTTCTCCACTCGCGCCATTCATGCCGGACAAGAGCCTGACCTCGAAACCGGTGCCGTCTCTCCTCCTATCTATCCAACGTCCACCTATGTCCAACAAGCGATCGGAAAAAATAAAGGATACGAATACGCCCGTGTATCCAACCCGACGCGGACCCGGCTCGAAGAAAATCTTGCCGCACTCGAAGGTGGCATTGGCGCCCGCGTTTTTGCCAGTGGGATGGCGGCGATCAGCGCCATCACCACGATGTACAAAACTGGCGATCATGTAGTGTGCGGCAACAATTTGTACGGAGGCACCCCGCGTCTCTTCAACCAGGTATTGGCCGGATACGGCATCGAGTTCACCTACGTCGATACCGCTGACGTAAAAAATGTTGAGCGGGCCCTTCGCACGAATACCCGCATGGTGTTCGTCGAAACACCGACGAATCCCATGATGGCGTTAAGCGATCTTCAGGCAATTGCCCGCGTATGCCATCGCAACAGCAAGGCCGAGCTGGTAGTGGACAACACTTTTATGTCTCCATACTTTCAGCAACCGCTCGCGTTGGGGGCGGACATGGTCGTTCACTCAACCACCAAGTTTCTGAATGGACACAGTGATGGCCTGGGCGGTGTGGTTGTATGCACCAAACCGGAACAGGTCGAGCAACTTAGTTTTATTCAGAAAGCTGCGGGCGCGATTCTTTCGCCGTTCGAATGCTGGCTGATCCTGCGTGGCGTCAAGACTCTTGCCGTACGTATGCAACAACACGATCGCAGCGGAAGAATCGTCGCGAAATTCCTGGCAGGCCACAAGAAGGTTAAGAAAGTTTTCTACCCCGGCCTACCCGATCATCCCCAACATGCTTTGGCCAAGCGGCAAATGAGCGGCTTCGGTTCCATGATCTCCTTCGAAACCGGATCGCTATCGAATGCCAACAAAATGTTAAAGAAAGTACGCCTCTGCTCGTTGGCAGAATCTCTAGGTGGAGTCGAGACGTTGATCTCGCATCCCGCAACCATGACCCACGCGGCGGTCGGAGTGAAGGGAAGAAAAGAAATCGGCATCACCGACGGCATGGTGCGTATTTCGGTAGGAATCGAAAACGTAGAAGACATTCTCGCTGATTTGGATCAGGCATTGTCAGCCATTTAAATTTCTGACGCTGGGGGCCGCCCTCGGTGGTCTACTAGCCCGCGGGGCGGTTGATCTTACCCCACCGCCTCCGCAATCCACCGCAAATACTCCACACTCCCGTCCTCGATCCCAACACAAATGCACTCCGGCAGTGCGTACGAATGCATTTCCTTGATAGCGTCTCGCACCCGGCTAAAAGCTTCGGAGGTAGTCTTGATGATCAGCAACCATTCCTCCGCCTCTTCCACTTTTTCCTGCCATCGATAGACAGATTGAATTTGCGGGACAATATTCACGCAAGCCGCCAGCCCGCGCTCGATCAAAGCGTACGCGATCTTTTTTGCTTCTTCGGCAGATCCAGCAGTCGTCAACACCAGTTTCTTGTCAGTCATATAAAATCAGTCGGCAGCTATTAAAAACTTTAGCAGCGAAACTGCATCCAATCGACAAATCTTATGGCGACTCCAATCAAATTTGGTACTTCAGGATGGCGGGCGGTCATGGCGGAGGAATTCACCTTCGCCAACGTGCGGCGCGCCGTAAGTGGGATTGCACGCTACGTGGCTTCACAGAAGCCCAAAGGCGCCAGAGTGATCGTGGGACGAGATCCGCGTTTCCTGGGCGAGGCTTTGTGCTCCACGGCGACGGAGATCCTTTCCGGGCACGGAATCACTCCGCTACTCATTGCTGACGCCGCACCCACCCCGGCAATCTCTCATGCCGTAATGCACGGGCACGCCGACGGCGCCATCAACTTCACCGCCTCACACAATCCACCGGAGTACAACGGCATCAAGTTCTCCACCCCGGACGGCGCGCCTGCTCTGCCCGAAGTCACGCATGCGATCGAGTCTGAAATCGCCGCATTTGATGCCGGAAACGCTCCGGCGGCGATGGCTTCCAACGGGCCCAAGCCGGAATCGCTTGATCCCCGGGGCGCGTATCTAAACCGGTTGGCGGAGATTATCGATTTTGGTGTGATCAAGAAAGCGAATTTGCGGGTTGTCTTCGATCCACTTTGGGGCGCGGGCCGCGGCTATTCGGATGCCGCTCTCCGTCAGGCCGGAGTAGAGATTGCCACGGTTCACGATTATCGCGATGTGCTCTTCGGCGGGCACGCCCCTGAGCCGGATGATCATCTATTAGAAGATCTGCGCGAAAAAATGCGCTCGACGAAAGCTCACATTGGCATCGCCACCGACGGCGATGCGGACCGCTTCGGTATCGTCGATGAAGACGGCACGTTCTTCCAGCCCAACTACATTATCGCGTTGCTGTTCGATTACCTGGTCCAAAGCCGGGGATGGAAGAACGGTGTCGGCAAATCGGTCGCCACTACCAACTTCATCAACGCGCTCGCCGAACATTACAAAATCGAGCTTCATGAAACACCGGTAGGTTTTAAATACATCGGCGAACTGATTAAGCAGGACAAAATTGCCATCGGCGGGGAAGAAAGCGCCGGACTTTCCATTCGACATCACGTTCCCGAGAAAGATGGCATCCTCGCCGGCCTATTGTGTTGCGAGATGGTAGCCAGCCGCGGCAAGACTCTAAAGCAACTATTGCACGACCTATTTGCCGAAGTTGGTTCCTTCTATCCGCAAAGAGACAACTTCCGCTTGACGCAACAGGTCAAAGAGAAGTTCACTAGTAAGTTACTGCAGGAACCGAAAGACTTCTACGGCCACAAGGTCAGGGAAGTGGTTCGCAAAGACGGCCTAAAGGTTGTCTTTGAGGACGGCGGGTGGGTATGCTATCGGCTTTCCGGGACTGAACCGGTGGTCAGAGTCTACTCCGAAGCTAATACCGAAGCAGAACTGGCGAAACTGAGCGCGGTGGCAAAACAATGGATCTTCGAGTAGGCCCTCTTCCAAAAATTCGAATCCTGCCCCGTCCTGAAGCTAGGCTGCGAACTTTGGTGGAGCGCGCTCCGGAAGCCGAGGCTTTCGCCAATCGCCTCATGGAAAAATCCCGACCGGCGATGACGTGGTTCTATGGCGTTCGACGCAAAGGCGCGACCGTTGCCGTAATGATTGTCGCCATCTGGTTATTTGCGCACATCACGTTCGCGGCCAACGGCATGGTCGTCTTCCGGCAAAAACGCGCTGAATTCAAGAGCCTGCAAACAGAAATCATCGGTCTGCAGAAAGAAAACGACGCCTACAACAAGGAGATCAACTCTCTGACCACCGATCCTAAAGCCATCGAGAAAGAAGCCCGCGAGACTCTGCATTACACCCGGGTGGGAGAATACGTCTTCGTCTCTCCGGCCCCGGCGTCCCCAGCCCCGCCGCGTACCAACGCCGCCCGGAAATAGACTTTTCGTAGACAACTCCATGCGCCTTCATGTGGTATAGTTCGTTCGTTTTGAGGTGGAAGGCGACTTCCGGCGCTGCGGATCGGCGTAGAAAATTTTCAAATCAATCGGCGGCTCACGCCGCTATTTCAGGAGAATGTTAGTCATGAAAAAAGCATTGTTATCTTGTCTGGGTCTCTCGGTATTGTTCCTGACCATCGCCAGCCTGTCCTTCGCAGCCGATAAAACTACCGTAAACGGCTGGGTCAGCGACTCCAAGTGCGGCGCCAAGGGCGCTAATGCCGGCGCGGAAGCTTGCACCAAGAAGTGTCTCGCCGCGGGCGCAAAGGTTGTGGTCGTGACCGACAGCGACTCGAAGGTCCTGGCCGTCGACAATCCGGAAGCGCTCAAGGGACATGAAGGACATCACATCGCCGTTACTGGCGTGATTACTGGCGATTCCATTCACGTCGACAGCATGAAGATGCTCTGAGGAATTAAAAGGTAAAGAAGAATTCAAGGGCGGCCTTATGGCCGCCCTGTTTCATTTACCGAATTCCCACTAGTCTTGTCATTCCGAAGCGAGGCGCAGAGGAATATTCCATCCACCGAACGAAAATCTGCGTTCCCCGGTCCCGAGCAAAACCTACCGCACCACGCCTTCCAATGGTGAACTCGCAGTCGCGTAAAGCTTCCTCGCCATCCGGCCCGCCAAATACGCTTGACGTCCCGCCAGCACACCATGCTTCATCGCTTCCGCCATCAGCACAGGATCCTGAGCGGCAGCGATTCCCGTATTCATTAAGACCGCATCCACGCCCAGTTCCATCGCAATCGTTGCGTCCGATGCGGTGCCAACTCCGGCATCCAGGATGAGCGGCACTCCCGTGATCATCTCGCGCAAAATGCGAATATTGGCCGTGTTCTGGATTCCCAGGCCGCTCCCAATCGGTGCGCCCAGCGGCATGATCGCGCTCGCGCCCACATCAATCAGCCGCTTCGCAAATACAATGTCGTCAGAGGTATAGGGTAGAACCGTAAAACCTTCCTTTACTAATACGGCAGTCGCCTCCACCGTTCCTTGAACGTCTGGATAAAGCGTTGCCTGATCGCCAATCACTTCAATCTTCACCCAATCGGACAGCCCGACTTCGCGCCCTAGTCGTGCCGCACGGATCGCTTCATCGGCCGTATAGCACCCGGCGGTATTGGGCAGCATGAAATACTTTTTTGGATCAATGAAATCCAGAAGAGATTCCTTGCTGCGATCAAGGTTCACACGTCGCACCGCAACCGTCACCATCTCGGCCCCACTGGCCTCGAGCGCTCGAGCCGTTTCCTGAAATGATTTGTACTTTCCGGTGCCTACGATGAGCCGTGACCGGAACTCCCGGCCGGCAATAATAAGTGGATCGTTCATGTCTCCAATTGTAATCCCGAAGAAACCCGGATGCCCGTCCTCGGCGCACTTCGCCAGGAAGATCGAACTATTTCAAAAGTGATATCCTAAATACCTTCACGAAGCCGTCAGAATCGGCGCAGTTTTACTACAGGAGAAAGACATGTCCAGTGCGAAATCTGTCGAGAACGAAACTGAAATTACCCGCGACCAACTAGCAGACTTATTGAATGAAGATCTTTCCCGCGAATATCAGGCCATCATTGCCTATGTGGTGTATTCCCAGGTACTGAAGGGCGCTGCTTTCATGAATATTGCCGACCAACTGCAAATTCATGCCAAGCAGGAATTGGACCATGCCTTGATCCTGTCGCGGCAGATCGACTATCTGGGAAAGACGCCGACCGTGGTCCCGAAGCCGGTTCGCATCTCGGAGGATTCCAAAGAGTTGCTGCGCTTTGATCTGGACAACGAAAACGAGACCATTCGCAATTACCGGATTCGCGTGCGGCAATGCGAAGCGCTCGGCGAATTCGCTCTGGCCGAACAAATCCGCCAGATCCTGGTCGATGAACAAGACCATCAAATCGACCTGGCGACAGCTCTAGGCGAAGACGTCCCCGACGTCGGCGGCACCAGAAGTGGCGCCCGCCGAAAGTAATATCGAGAAATTAATTAATGAGAATGGATGCCCCGCCCTTCTCGCGCACCTTGCGAGAGGGCGGGGCTTTTCACTGCTGATTCGTGGGAGACAAAGGGTAGTGGTGCAGTTTGAAAAAGATCCGTGTCAAGGCATCGCCTTCAGGCGTGCCGGCAAACGCGGAGATTCGATCACGCGCGTAGCGCAGCTTCTTGATACGCCGCGCGCTCAGGAGCTAAGCCCGTCCCTATTGATTCTGTTTCGGCACGGCTGAAGCCGGGCCCTGATACGAGTCTCATTTCAAACTGCACCACTACCCAAATGCCAAGTGCCAAGTCTCCAGACGCCCTAACTTATAATGGTCGCGACGCATTTAGGGGAGATTCAATGGCTCTTGCAGGCTTTAACGGATTGCGCGTCCTCTCGCTGGAGAGCCGCCGCGCCCGCGAGATCGGGCAACTCATCATCAACAATGG
>DATBAX010000302.1:0-5209 GCA_036271275.1 Terriglobales bacterium | reverse complement strand
CCTTGCATGCTTCCCTACGGCAAGGAATATCCGGAAAAGCGCATTCAGTTTGTTCACGTGGATGACATGGCTCGCCTGATTTCACACATTCTGCGGAAGACCGATCCCGAGTCGCAACGCCTTACCGTCTTGAACGTCGCTGGACGTGGCGAGCCTTTGACCTACGAACGCTGTGTTGAGATGGCGCGGGCCAAGCTGATAAAAGTTCCCGGCAAAAAAGCCTTTCGATTAATTCTGCAGGTCTTGTGGAAGCTCGGCATTTCGACGATCCCGCCCGATGCAACGCCTTACATGACCGGCGAATACATTATGAACACGGATCGCTTGCGGAACTTTCTGGGCAGCGAATACGAGCACGTGATCAATTACACAATCGCGGAAGCTTTCGCCGACTGTTTTGAAAAAGTTCCCGATTCCGCTAATGAGTGACGCCGCGAGTTACTTTTTGCCGCGATACAGTCCTGCAATCCCCAGCGTATATGGAGTCCATGACGCTTCGCTGAATCCCGCGCTGCGCATGCGTTCGATCATCTCCTCAGGCGCGGGGAATCTCTCGACGGACGCCGGCAAATAAGCATACGGCCCACGCACTCCGGAAATCATCGTTCCAATCTTTGGCAGCACATGCTTAAAATAAATTCGATATAACGGCCCCATCACTCCCGTCGGCTCGCTGAAATCCAGAATGCCGCATTCGCCTCCCGGACGCAGCACCCGCAAAATCTCCCGCAGACCAGCATCGTAGTCAGTCAGATTGCGGAAGCCAAAAGCGGAAGTCACCAGATCGAACTTTTCATTTTGCAGCGGCAGATTCAGAGCGTCGGCTTCCACCCAGCCCAAATCTGTTCCTTTAGATTTTTCGCCGGCCCGCTGCAACATAGCATGAGAAAAATCCGCGCCCAGAATCTTCGCCGATGACTTCCCTGATTGTCGCCGTAACGCAAAACTCATGTCGCCGGTACCGCAGCAAAGATCCAGCACACGAGCATTAGGCCTCTGCAGGATGGCCGCAAACGCTCTCGCGGTCCGGTTCCACCACAGGCGATCGATATTCATCGACAGCACATGATTGAGCAGATCGTAACGCGGCGCGATCGAAGTAAACATCTCGCGCACAGCCCGCGCAGCCGACTCGCGATCGCTTGCTCCCTCAGGCGCAGCGCCAACCACGACCGTCTTCGAAATATCGTTTAGACCCATGTCATCCTGAGCGAAGTAGGAAGTGCGTTGCACGCACTTCCTACGCAGTCGAAGGATCTCGGCACTTTTCCGCGAACCGTCAACTCTTCCCCGCCGACAACCGCCGCAACTCATCTACCGCCTGAATCACGACTTTCTCCGGCACATCTCGAGCAATCTCCACCCGCCCAATTTCCTTCGCCAAAACAAAATGCACCACCCCGGCGCTGGTCTTCTTGTCCGTCTGCAAGAGCCGCAAAATGCTCCGGCTCTGCGATGTGACCTTAGGCAGCGGCGCGGCTTTCAACACCGCCTCGTTGATTCTTCGAGCGACATCCAACGGAAGGTGCCCACTCGCCACCGCAATCGAATTCGCCGCGATCATTCCCCATGCCACGGCTTCCCCATGCAGAAAGTGTCGATAGCCAGTCGCAGCCTCAAGCGCGTGCCCAATCGTATGTCCATAATTCAGGACTCGCCGCAGTCCGCCTTCGCGCTCATCCTGCGAAACCACTTCAGCTTTCAATTTCACCGATTCCGCAATCACCCACTCCAAAGTCACCGCATCCCGGCGCAACGCTTTACCGGAAACCGTTTCCAGTCGCTCGAACAACTCCGGCCTTCCGATCACTCCCGCTTTCCACGATTCATACAGTCCCGAACGGAACTCACGGTCAGGCAATGTGGACAACACCGCAGGATCGATCAACACCATTCGCGGCTGATGAAACGTTCCCACCAGATTCTTGCCGGTGCGTAGATTGACGCCAGTCTTGCCGCCGATTGCCGCATCGACCTGCGCCTGCAAAGTTGTAGGAATTTGCACGACGGGGATGCCGCGCATGTAAACCGACGCCACCATTCCCGCGACGTCGCCGACCACGCCGCCGCCAAATGCAACGACGGCCGCGCTGCGGTCCGCGCCAAGCTTGGTCAGTTTCTCCGCCAACAACTCAACCGTCGCAAGCTTTTTATGACGCTCGCCGTCCGGCATTTCGACAAGATTCGCTTTGAATCCGGCCGCCGCCAGCGAAGTCAGCAGCTTCTTACCCCACTTACGACGCACAGGATGCACGGTAATCACAAACAATCGCTCGTGCGCCGGCAAAACTTCGCGAAGATACGCGCCGGCACGCATCAGCAACCCGTTTTCGATGATGGCATCGTAGGGACGCGGCGCAATTGCGATGGTGACGCGAGTCATGGCCTTCCATCATAACGTACCAATCGAAGCGGCCGCTGCATCGCTACGTGTTACCATTTTTATGAATGCAGCCCGTGCCAGCGGAAACCGATTTTCTTGTTATTGGAGCCGGCGTGGCCGGATTGCGTGCCGCCGTCGAGCTCGCGCCTGCGGGCCGCGTAGTGGTTTTAGCCAAACGTGAAGTCACCGATTCGAATACACAGTGGGCGCAAGGCGGAATCGCCGCGGCCCTCAGCGACGAAGACGAAATCAGCCTTCATCTTCAGGACACGCTCAACGCCGGCGATGGTCTCTGCAATGTTGAGGCCGCTAAAGTTTTAGTCGAAGAAGCTCCCGAGCGGATCGAAGAATTAATTCAATGGGGCACGGAATTCGATCGCCAAGGCACGAAACTAACTTTCGGACGCGAGGGCGCGCACAGCCGCAACCGGATTCTGCACGCTCACGGCGATTCCACGGGGCGTGAAATTCTCCGCGCTCTTTACGCGAAGGCGAAAACTCTAAAAAATATTTCCGTCCGCGAGTTCGAATTCTCCACCGACTTGCAAATGCAGGACGGCCGTGTGTCAGGCATTCACTTGATCGACGAACAAGGCGAACTCCGCGACCTCACAGCTTCCGCTGTCCTGTTGGCAACCGGCGGCATGGGGCAACTCTATCGCAACACCACCAATCCCGGCGTCGCCACGGGAGACGGCGTAGCAATGGCATTTCGCGCCGGCGCCGAAGTCAGCGACATGGAATTTATTCAGTTCCATCCCACGGCGCTTTATTTGGAAAACGCTCCGCGCTTCCTGCTCTCCGAAGCCTTGCGCGGAGAAGGCGCATATCTGCTGAACCAGGCACGCGAACGCTTCATGCCCAAGTACCATCCCATGGCCGAACTTGCGCCGCGGGATGTAGTGGCGCGCGCGATCGTGCATGAGTTGGACTTAAGTCATGAAATAGATCCCGTCGTATATCTCGACCTCACCCACCTCGATCCCGAAAAAATCAAGACTCGCTTCCCGCGGATTTACGCCACTTGTCTGCAATACAACATCGACATCACCGTTGATTTGATTCCGGTCCGTCCCGCGGCCCACTACGCCATGGGCGGCGTCCGCACTAACCTTGAAGGCCAAGCCACGATAAAGAGTCTATATGCCGCGGGTGAGGCCGCTGCTACGGGCGTTCACGGCGCGAATCGACTGGCCAGCAATTCCCTGCTTGAAGGATTAGTCTTTGGCGCTCGCGCGGGAAAGGCGATGCGTGATGAGCTGCGTCCATCGAAACAGCATCCCGGAGAGCACGCGACTCCAATTCAAAGCGATCCCGCTAACGATCTGCTGAGCGAAGAAGTGATTCGTGAGATCCAGGATTTAATGTGGAAAGACGTCGGAATTATTCGCGGCGACGTCGGACTAAAACGAGCTGTTCTGCATTTAGACGAAGTCGCCTCGCGGGTTGCAAATCCCCAAACCCGCCGCGCCCACGAAGCACAGAACATCCATCTGGCAAGCCTGCTCGTGACCCGATCAGCCTTAAAGCGCCTGGAAAGCCGCGGCGCCCACTACCGCACCGACTTCTCCGAACACGACGACGCCGATTTTCTCAAGCACTCCGTCCTTCAAGGCAGCTCAATCCGGTTCGAATAGGAATCCAGCTCCATCGCTGGAAGAGTCAAGCTCCGAAGGAGCGCCCAGCTTAGCCCAGGACGAAATCCTGGGAGATCCCGATGCCAGACCACGCGCCCAAGGGCGCCACCAAGCCCGCCAATGAATTCTCTGCGGCCTCGGCGATCTCGGCGGTTAGCTCGCCGTCTTCCCAGGAAACGCCACCGAACCCACCACCGAAATCACCAAGATCCCGGCGACAACACCCAAAGCCATCAGCGTCGGCATCTCGTAATAATGCGCGGCCACCATTTTCCCGCCAATAAAAACCAGCACCAGTGCGAGCCCATAATGCAGATATTCGAACATCTCCATCATGCCCGCCAGCGCAAAATACATCGACCGCAATCCAAGAATGGCGAAAATGTTAGACGTATAGACCACCATCACATCAAGCGTGATCGCCAATACTGCGGGGATAGAATCCACGGCGAGAAGTAAATCGGCAGTCTCAATCACGAACAGCACGACCAGCAGCGGTGTTGCATAGAGACCAGGATTCCGTATGAAGAACTTGTCTCCGGCGAAGTCGTCGGTCACCGGCACCCATCGCCGGAACAATCGCAAAGCAAGGTTTTTCTCGGGATGAATTTCGGCCTTACCCTGTGCGAAAAGCTTAATTCCGCTGAAAACCAGAAACGCTCCAAAGAGATAGGTAATCCACTCAAATCTTTGGAGAAGCTTTGCTCCAGCAACAATAAAAACCGCGCGCATGACGACCGCGCTCAGAATTCCCCAAAACAAAACTTTGTACTGATGTTCGGGCTGCACCTTGAAATAACGAAAGACCAGCAGAAAGATAAAAAGATTGTCGACGCTGAGTGAGAGCTCGATTACGTAGCCGGTGACAAATTCAAGCGCGGGAGTGTGCCCGCGCCAGAAGTAAAGCAGAACCGCAAACCCTCCAGCCAAAGCGATCCAGAGCAGGCTCCAGGCCATGGCCTCGCGAAATTTAATCGCGTGCGGACGCTTATGAAAGACCCCGAGGTCGAGGACCAGTACTCCAGCCACAAACAGATTGAAGAAAATCCAGAAGAGTAGATGGTTCAATTCGCAGGCCGCCCCGATCGACCAGAGTTGGTTCTTTTCAGAATTAGAAATGAAAGTCAGGGAAAGCGCAAAAGTATCTTGCGAGGAGGATTCGCTATTTCTTCCGGTCGATCATCTGCAC
>DATBAX010000301.1:0-14940 GCA_036271275.1 Terriglobales bacterium | reverse complement strand
CTGGCCGAAAGATGCGTGGACTTACAGTGGCGCCGCCAATAACTGGGCGGGCATGACGGTCGATGCAAAGCGAGGCATCGTCTATGTTCCCACTGGATCGGCGGCAATGGATTTCTACGGAGCGAACCGCATCGGCGATGACCTCTTCGCCAACTGTCTGATCGCTCTGAACGCAGAGACCGGCGAAAGAATCTGGCACTTTCAGGAAGTGAAGCACGACATCTGGGACCGCGATTTTCCCGCACCTCCGGTTCTGCTTACCGTAAAGCGCGACGGAAAAGATGTGGATGCAGTCGCGCAGACCACCAAGCAAGGGTTTGTTTATCTGTTCGATCGACAGAATGGCAAGCCGCTGTTTCCAGTTGAATACCGAAAGTATCCGGCGAGTGACGTGCCGGGAGAAGTTGCGTCTGCCGATCAACCGCTTCCCACCAAGCCGGAACCTTTTGCGCGCCAGCGGCTAACTGAAGATCTTTTGACCAATCGAACTCCGGAAATCCATCAGTGGGCGCTCGATCATTTCCGAAAATTTCGCAGCGAAGGCCAGTTCGTTCCTTTTAGTGTAGGCAAAGACACCGTGGTTTTTCCGGGATACGATGGTGGCGCTGAATGGGGCGGTCCTGCGGCTGACCCAGAGACCGGAGTTCTGTACGTCAACGCAAACGACGTTGCCTGGACGGGAGCCCTGGCGGAAAATATCGGCGGCGGAAGTGGCCGAGGAATCTATTTGACGCAATGCGCCGTCTGTCATCAAGACAATCTCGCGGGTTCGCCGCCAACTTTTCCGTCGCTGGTTGGAGTTGGAGACCGTCGAACCCCTTCAGAAATTACCGGCGTCATTCGCCAAGGTAAAGGACGAATGCCCGGCTTTCCCAGCCTGGATGAAGATCAACTGGACGCTCTGGTCGGATTTCTGGTGAGCGGTGAGAGTAAAGAAGTACAGAGCCCGGAACCACCGCCGCCCGGCATGACCTACCGCTTCACCGGATATCACAAATTTCTGGATCCCGATGGATATCCGGCGGTTGCACCGCCTTGGGGAACGCTCAATGCGATCAATCTCAACACCGGAGAATATGCTTGGAAAATTCCGCTCGGCGAGTATCCAGAGCTTGCTACCAAGAAAACAGGCACGGAAAACTATGGTGGCCCGATCGTGACCGCTGGCGGATTGCTGTTTATCGGCGCAACCAACTTCGACAAGAAGTTCCGCGCCTTCGATAAGACCACCGGTGAACTTCTCTTTGAAACGACACTACCGTTTTCCGGGAACGCGACTCCTGCTACTTACGAAGTCAACGGACGCCAGTTTGTTGTTATCGCCGCCGGCGGAGGGAAAGATCCCAAGTCGGCTTCCGGTGGCGTTTATGTGGCTTTTGCTCTCCCGCAATAGCTTTCGGTCGCCTAAACAAACCCACGACCCGGATTTCGCATCTTTCATGCGAACAATAGTCATTCAACTTATATACTTAGGCGGCCTGTAGTTCCTCTCGAGATTGGCTCGAAGGCTGAAACTTTCGGTGAAATGGTGGCGGAGAATACTAATGCGGGCGGTCCATGGCAACAACGTCTCGCCGCGCTCCGAAATGTTCCGCCTGTCTTAACAATTGTCTGGGAATCCGGCCGGGCAGTAGTTGCGTTCGGATTGATCCTGCGGGTGTTTTCCGCGCTCCTGCCAGTGGCTCTGCTGGCTATCACCAAACTGATCATTGACGGCATTGTGCAAGCCAAGACTCTTCACCAGCCGGTCCATCCCCGGTTCTGGTGGCTGGTTGCCGGGGAGTTTGGGCTGGCCGTTTTGGGCAGCGTGCTTTCCCGCCTGATCGACTATTTGGATTCGTTGCTGGCCGATAACTACACCCGCCACGTCAGCATTCAGGTAATGACGCATGCCGCGGAACTGGATCTCCAAACCTACGAGAATCCTCTGTTTTATGACCGGCTGGAGCGGGCGCGCGTGCAGGCTACCGATCGGCTCGGGATGATTCAGGCGATCGGAAGGCTGGTGCAGCAAGTCATCACGACAGTTTCTTTGTCGATTTCCATCATGTTCTTTTCGCCTTGGCTCCTGCTCTTGTTGATTGCGGGAGTGATTCCGGCGTTTTTGGGAGAAAGTCATTTTGCGTTTTTGGGATATGCCAAAAACTTTCGGCAGACTCCGATTCGCCGGCAATTGGATTATTTGCTGGTTCTCGGCGGAAGCAGGGAAGCGGCCAAGGAACTCAAGCTTTTTGGTCTGAGTAAATTCCTGGTGGAACGATTCACGCGTTTATCGAACCTGATTTACTCCGAGAACGTTAGCCTTTCACGCAGGCGTCTGATTGCCGGCTCGGTTCTTTCGATGATTGGCATCATGGGCTATTACGCGGCCTATGTGTTTGTCATCTGGCGCACGATTATGGGTGCGCTCACGATCGGCACGCTGACGTTTTTGGCAGGCGCCATTCTTCAGGCGAGTACAAATATCCAGCAGATGTTTTCCACGCTGTCGGGAATAGCCGATCAGGCGCTGTTTCTTACAGACCTTCTGGCGTTCTTTGGGATGCAACCTGCGATTCGCTCGAAGCCAAATGCAATTCTCGCGCCGAGACCGATCGTCCGGGGATTCGAGTTTCGGAACGTGTCGTTTGCCTATCCGGGAAGCTCGCGGCTGATCCTTAATCGGCTCAATTTCCATCTTCATCCGCAGGAGCGGGTGGCTTTGATTGGAGAAAACGGGCAGGGAAAAACTACGATTGTTAAGTTGATCACGCGGCTTTACGATCCCACGGAAGGGCAAGTGTTGCTCGACGGCGTCGATCTTCGAGAATATTCGTTGGAAGATCTTTATCGCGAGATTGGCGTGATTTTTCAGGATTTCATGCGCTATGAAATGACTGCCAGCGAAAATATCGCCGTAGGTAAGATCGAGGCCATCGATGATTCGGCGTTACTGCAAATGGCAGCAAGGAAGAGTCTTGCCGATGAAGTCGTGGGACGACTGCCATTAAAATATGAACAGATGTTAGGCCGGCGATTTGATGGCGGACTGGATCTCTCGGGCGGAGAGTGGCAGAAAGTCGCGCTGGCACGGGCTTATCTTCGTGACGCACAGTTGCTGATTCTCGACGAACCGACCGCAGCGCTTGATGCTCGCAGCGAGTTTGAAGTCTTTCGACGTTTTGCGGAACTCACGCAAGGAAAGATGGCGCTTTTTATTTCGCATCGTTTTTCGACCGTGCGTATGGCGGATCGCATCGTAGTGTTGGAGAATGGCAGCATCGCCGAGGAAGGAAATCACGATCAACTTTCGAAGCTCGGCGGCCGTTATGCCGAGATGTTTGAAATGCAAGCGGCCAGTTATCGATAAGTTCCATGGACATGCTGCCAAATCCCGATACTGAAGTTGTCCGCGAGGATGCAATCCAAGCGCCGCCAAGCCCATTGGACGTGGCTTCGGATGACCAGGCGCTGCGGTCGAATGCGGCCCAGTTAGCGCAGAAACTCGGCTGGCAGCCGAGCGTGAAATCCTCGCGCTATTTTATCGAGCGGGCGAGGGCCGCGATTAAGACATTGAAACCGGTGCTCGGCAGACTTCACGGACCGGCGCCAAAGACTCCAGTGTCCGACGATTTTCATTGGCTGCATGAGAACGTCAATCTTCTTTATACCGAAATGCAGGGGATCGAGAAGGCGTTGAAGCCACTGCAAAAGCGTCCTTACGTGCGAACTCCGAGCGGCGTGATTGTTCCTCGCATCGCCGCTCTGGCGGACGGATTTTTGATTGCAACTGAACGCCAATTCAGCGATCAGGCTTTTTCCGTTTATCTGGGCACATTTCAGGAAGGCACCGTCCTCAAGATCGGCGAACTTTGGGGGATGGTTCCCGCCCTCAAACTAGTCTTGCTGGAACAGATCGCGGAGCGTGGCGCGCGAGTCCTTGAAGACAAAGAAGGGTTGTACGGCGTCGGTTCCTGCGTACGGAGCCTGCGCGACATTGGCCAGACCTCCTGGAAAGACTTGCTCGAACCGCTGATCGTCGTCGATCGCGTTCTGCGGGAAGATCCGGCCGGCGCGTATTCCCGCATGGATTTCGATTCGCGTGATTTGTATCGAACTAAGCTGGCGAAGATCGCCGCGCATTCCGATTTCAGCGAGATGGAAGTTGCTCTCGAAGCTCTGGCTTTGGCTCGGGCCGCGCAACAACTGACGGACAGCAATCCTCGAGTAACGCTCCGGCGTTCGCACATTGGCTATTATCTGGTGAGCGAAGGAGCCGATCTGCTTCTGCAAAGGGTGGCGTTTCGCGCCCCGCTTGGCCAACGCATACAGTCCTATCTGCTAAAGCATCCTGATGAATTTTATTTGCCCGCCATCGTGGCGCTCACATTTGCCATTTTGTCGGTGATCGTCCTAAAACTTATCGGTTCCTACAGTTCACCGGGATTAATTTTGCTTTCAATCCTGGCGTTGTTACTGCCTTGTTCGCAGAGTGCGGTCCAACTCGTCAATCATTTGGTGACATCGATATTAGAGCCGGAGATTCTTCCGAAATTCGATTTGTCAGAGGGAATTCCCGACGACTGCCTGACTTTGGTGGCAGTCCCGACGCTGCTTCTGAATGAAAAGCAGGTACGGCGGCTGGTTGAGGACCTCGAAGTCAGGTTTCTCGGTAATCACGATCCCAATATGCATTTCGCCCTGGTGAGCGATTTGCCGGATTCTCCGGAGCAATCCCGCGAAGACGATCCGCTGATTACTTTTTGCGCCGACCTTATCGAAAAACTGAATGAGAAATATGCCGGCCGCGAGATGGGATCGTTTTTTCTTGTTCATCGCCACCGGGTATATAACCCGCGCGAGAAAGTTTGGATGGGATGGGAGCGGAAACGAGGCAAACTGCTCGACCTGAATCGGCTGCTGCGCAAGGAATACGACAGTTTCCCGGTCAAGATTGGAGACCTCTCGATCCTCCCGCAAATCCGTTTTGTGATCACTCTCGATTCAGACACGGAATTGCCACGTGGCTCCGCGCATCGCATGGTCGGGGCTTTAGCGCATCCGTTGAATCAGGCGATCATTGATTCCGAAAAAAATATCGTGGTCGCGGGTTACGGTATTTTGCAACCGCGCGTCGGCATCAGCGTACAGAGCGCGGCGCGATCCCGGCTGGCGAAAATCTATTCGGGACAGACTGGGTTCGATATCTACACCCGCGCGGTTTCCGACGTTTATCAGGATTTATATGGAGAGGGAAGTTTCGCCGGGAAGGGGATTTACGAAGTAGACACGCTGCATCAGGTGCTGGATCGCCGCTTTCCCCGGAATGCATTACTCAGCCACGATCTGATCGAGGGCGCATATGCGCGCGCGGCGCTGGCCAGCGACATTGAAATTATCGAAGATTATCCGTCGCATTACAGCGCCCACAATCGGCGCAAGCATCGCTGGCTGCGCGGCGATTGGCAGATTGTGGAATGGCTCAGATCCAAGGTGCCGGGCGAAGCAGGAAATATGGTTCCCAACCCGATCTCAGTTATTTCGCAATGGAAAATATTAGATAACCTGCGCCGGAGCCTGGTTGAGCCCGCGACATTTTTATTGTTGGTGCTGGGCTGGTTGGTTCTGCCGGGAACGCCATTATTCTGGACCCTCGCGACCATCGTCATTCTGCTGATTCCAGCATGGTTCCGTTGCCTGTTTGATCTGGTGCGAGCGATTGTCGAAGATAAAATGGCGATTGCCCGCGACGCAATGAGCGTGCTGTTTGCTTCCAATATCAGCATTCTCCTGATCCTGACTTTTCTCGCCAATCAAATGCTGCTTTCGCTCGATGCCGTCGCCCGCGCGATCATTCGCCGCATGGTCACTCGCGAGCGGCTCCTCGAATGGGAGACTGCTGCCGAAGTCGAGTTGGGTACAGCTCGGCGAACCGCGCTTGACATCTATCTGGACTGGACGCCGGTGCTAGCGGTTGCGATCGGAGCGTTGGTGTTCTTTGTCCACCGTGGCGCTTTTCTCGCGGCATCGCCGGTGCTGGTGTTGTGGGCCGGCTGCAAGCCGCTTTCACTGTGGTTGAATCGCCCACCACGCGCAGCCCATAAAGAGGCATCGGAAGCGGACAAAACATTCCTGCGACGAGCGGCATTGCGCACCTGGCGCTATTTCGCGGAGTTCAGCACTAAAGAACACAACTGGCTGGTGCCGGACAATGTGCAAGACAAGCCCCCGGCAATCGCCGGCAGAATTTCGCCGACGAACCTCGGTCTTCTTCTAAACGCCCGGCAGGTGGCTTGTGAGTTTGGGTATTTAACCATTCCGGAATTTGCGGAAGAAACGCTGCGGACGCTTGCCACTGTTTCCACGCTTCGCCGCTATCGCGGCCATCTTCTCAACTGGTATGACACGCGGACGCTTGAGCCGCTAGCGCCGATGTTTGTTTCCTCCGTGGACAGCGGCAACCTGGTGGCTTCGCTGTGGACACTTCAACGCGGATGTTTGGATCGATTGCATCAGCCGGTGTTGCAATCGCGGTTGGCCCACGGTCTCTCCGATCATCTTCGGATATTGCACCAACTGAATTTATATCCACGAAAATCTTTGTCTTTGTTTTTGCGGCAGACACATCGGAGCGACTGGTTGCAATACATCCAGCAACTACCGGACACGGCGTTCGATGAAGCGTCGACACGTCGCGCGGCGAAGCATGCTGTCGAAGGCCAGTGGTTTAAGGAAGAGGCGCACAGGCGGCTGCAGAATATAAAGCAGACGGTGCGGCTCTACTCTCCCTGGTTGCTGCCTGAGTTTATTTCCCTGCGAGATGATCCGACGCTGGACTTGAAGTCCTCCTGGGACGGTGTTGCGCTGGAGCGGATGCCGGATTTCATCGACAAGCTCGGTGAACGCCTTGATTCGGCGATCCGCACCGCGGACTCTGGAGAGCAGATATCTCTCAAACAGCGGTTAAGAGATTTACTGCCGGGAGCGCGTTCGAACGCAGATCGGCTCATACAAGATCTCCGTACTATTGCCGCTCGGGCGGGTACCCTGGCGAACGAAATGGATTTCTCGTTCCTGCTGAATCCGCGGCGGAAGTTGTTGTCAACCGGCTTCGATGCGGATTCGCAGAAGCTTCATTCGGCCTGTTACGACCTGCTCGCTTCCGAAGCTCGCATTGCCGTGTTCGTCGGTATCGCCAAGGACGATATTGAGCAGGAGAGCTGGTTCCATCTGGGACGAGCGCACACCGTTGATCATGGGCGCCCTGTGCTGATTTCGTGGACGGGAACCATGTTCGAATACCTGATGCCGTCGTTGTGGATGCAGTCGTATCCTGACACCCTCCTCGAACGCTCGCGGGCGGCCGCAGTAAGAGCGCAGCGGGCCCATGTGGCAGGCAAACGCATGCCGTGGGGGATTTCCGAGTCGGCGTATTTCAAAATGGATGACGCCGGAAATTATCAGTACTTTGCTTTCGGCCTTCCGCAACTGGCTTTGAGCAAGAACGAAATGGAGTCGTTGGTTATCTCTCCCTACTCAACATTTCTCGCGCTCGATGTTGATCCGCCCGAGGCGCTCAAGAATCTGCGAAAGATGAGTGAAATGGGTTGGATTGGGGCATATGGGTTTTATGAAGCCGCGGATTTCACGGTGTCTCGCAATCGCTCGTGGCATCGGCGATATGAGCTTGTGCCGGCATGGATGGCGCATCACCAGGGCATGAGCCTGCTGGCGATCGCGAATTTTCTTCATCATGGAGTGGTGCGGACCTGGTTCCATAGCGAGCCGCGAGTGCAAGCTACAGAACTGCTGCTGCATGAAAAGCCTGTGGCGTATGTTCGTTTGCCGCGCGAGGGGTACGGGAATGCTACCGCGTAAATCCTCAGGCACTCCTTTGCTCGCCCACGTCGTTGATTAAAGATTATTCCTGGATTTTTGCGGATGGATAGGTTTGAAATCCGGCGCGTTGCATGCCGCGTTTGGCTTCCGGATTTTTCATGAAAGTGTCCCAGACAAATCCGGTGCGGGCATTTTCGGCCATGATCATGGTAATGCCGGTATCGATGCCGATTGCGTCGGCGTCGTACCAATTTTTGAGAGGATTAAAAGCGTTCACGAATCCGTAACGACCCCAGGCGGCGCCGTAGCGGTTCTTGATATTGCGCAGGACTCGCATGACGGGCTGTGTCAAAAATGGCAATGAACCTCCCGCTGCACTGGGGGCTACGGTGCCATCGATTGGGCCTGTGGCGGGCGGCCCTCCCCAGACCACGTAACCTTGTATCGAATCGGAAGCCGTGATTCCCCAGAGGTCATCGCTGTAATCGGGGAACGTCCGCCCCAGTTCGAGGCAGAATCGGCGATGGACATCGGTCGCGATCACTGAGTTCTGGAAATAGTCGGCATACTTGTCGCGCTTGCCACGAAAGTCAAACCACGCCTGGGAGTATTGGTGAACAAATAAAGGCGCGAACGACCCGATATAGCGAAGTCCGTCATACTCGAAATTGGTGCGCTTCCATGCATTCCAGGTATCGGCTCGCAACGGATAAGCGGTCGAACCCAATCCCAGCAAATACATCATCATCAACTCGCTGTAGTAATCCCAGCGGCTTTGCAGGAAGCCCATTTCCGGCAGCCAGCCGTGAGGCAGCAGAGTTGTATCTTCGGAAAGCCAGGTCCAATCCACGCGATTAAATATTTCGTAGGCCAACAACGTGACTTCGGAATGCTCTTCAAAGTATTGCCGGCAGCAGAGGATTCCGCAGAGAAGAATCGCGGTATCGACGGAAGACACTTCCGAATCCCACACTCTTTCACCAGTATTGATGTCGGCCCAGTGGTAAAAGAATCCGCGATGGGTGGGCAGCTTTTTCCACAAAAAACGCAGGGTTGCGAGGACACGCGCATTCGCATCAGGATAGGAGACGAAACCGCGTTTTTGCCCGATGCAGAGTGCGGTAAGACCGAAACCAGTGGCAGCGATACTGGCAACCGTGCGATTGTCCTGGGCGTGGGTGTTGGCGCGATCTTTTACCAGGCCGGTCTCGGGATGGCCTTGTTCCCAGAAATATAAGAAGTTCGCTTTTTCCAATTCCTCGAGGAACTGGTCATCTTCAGGGGAAAGAGCGGTTGGAACTGGCGCAGGAGCCGGTTGTTTGTGTGGTTCCTCGGCGGACAACAACGGCAATAGGCCACTTCCGGCAAAGGGCATTAGGATGCCCATGCCAGCGACCTGTTTTAGCAAATCCCGCCGTGAACGCATTTTGGGGTGGTCGGTTTTCTTGTCCACTTAAATAATCTAAACGATCCTGAGGCTGAGTGAAGTCCCCAAGAAGCGTCATAACATATTAAAGTAGAGTACAGGTTAGAGTGGATATTAATGACTGGCGGACGAAAAATCGCTGCTTGGATTATTGTCATCGTATTTCTAGGGACAGGCCTGACGGTGGGCCTGATTGCCGGCTTCAGGTCTTTGCGTCCGATCACGCTTCAGGGAGCGGTCGTCACCCAGGACTCCGATCCGGATAAGCAACTGCCGGTTTCCGATGTCTCGGTTTCTGCCACTGCGGACACATTGATTGTGGGGGACGGCACGTCCGACGCGGCAGGCTTTTTTAGACTTACGCTGCGGCAAGGCGTAAGACGCGGTCAATTGATCAAGCTTCGCTTCCGGCGCGCGGACTATGCACCGCTCGACATTCCGGTCGACAAAGTCGGCAAGTTATATATCGCGCATCTGGTTCCTGTGTCACGGCAGACGCCCGCTCAGTCGTCGCGTCCCGAGGTGATCGTCGCCAACGTGCGAGTGCGATATTCGATGAAGAGCACCAGCGCCGTGGATGTGGGCAGCGGGGTGAAGACGTTCCAGGTGGTGAATGTTGGAAACACCCCATGCCAAGGGCATCCTCCGTGTTCGCCCGATGGCAAATGGAAAGCTGTGACGGCCTCCGCCTCGCTGGAAGCGGGAGAAGGAAATCAGTTCCGCAATGCCCGTGTTTCCTGCATTGGGGGGCCATGTCCTTTCACGAAAATCGACTCTGACGATTTTTCACAGGGGGGACGCGCCATTAGTGTGTCGGTGCGCAATTGGTCTGACACGACGACTTTTTTGTTGGAGGCGGAAGTCGTGCACCCCATGGTCAGCGATATGGTCCGGGAATCGTATCCGGTAATTTTTGGTCCGGCGTTGAATTTCACGTTGCCGTCCACAGCGGAAGGTCCGAGCATCGAAGCGGAGATCAATGGAGAGACGGTTATTTTTCCCCTGGGGCCGGATCTTTTTCTGAGCTGGGCGAATTGCAACGTCCGAGGGAATGGCGACCAAACCAAGGCCTACCGGTGCGAGCTCAAGCCTGGATACCGTTTCCGTTGAGTCGTCGGTCGCCTGCAAGGGTATAGAATTGCAAACCACACCCGGAACTAGAAAACTTTGAGTTCAGAAGAGGCTGCAATGAGATCAGCAAATAACGCGGCAGTGAAATATCTGGTAGCGCTTGGCAGCATATTGCTGCTTTTGGCAGGCATGGCTTGGGCTGGAGACGATAAAGATCAATCGGACATTGACAAGCGCATTGAGGCGTCCGCTGATGTGCTCAATGAAATCATGGCCACGCCCGACAAGGCGATTCCAGACAAAGTGATGGGCGATGCCAAGTGCATTGCGGTTGTGCCATCCATGCTCAAGTTTGCCATTGGATTTGGGGGGAATCACGGAAAGGGCGTGGCCACCTGCCGGACGGCGAATGGCTGGAGCGCTCTGGCGCCGATCACGATCGCCGGCGGAAGCTGGGGTCTGCAACTCGGAGGTCAGGCTGTCGATCTGGTTATGGTGGTGATGAACGAACAGGGCATGCAGCATCTGCTCGCCAGTAAATTCAAACTCGGCGGAGAGGCGTCCGCGGCGGCGGGTCCGGTGGGACGAGACGCAGCGGCTGGCACGGACTGGAAATTGCGGGCCGAGATTTTAACTTATTCGCGGGCTCGCGGAATATTTGCTGGTATCGATCTGAGCGGTTCGGCGATTACCCAGGATAAGGACGAAACTCGAATACTCTACGGCAAAATGGTCCCCTTTGCCGATATTCTCAACGGTCAGGCTGCGATTTCAGATGGCAGCGCGATATTCCTCACAGCCGTGCGAAAGTATTCTCATCAGGCAAACGATCAAGGAAAGATGATTGAGCCTTCGTCTGACAAAGCGGTTGCAGCAGAACCAGCGAGTACCGATCCCAAATAATTTTAGATTTCAAGGTAGCGACAACGGCCGGGCGAAAGCCTGGCCGTTGTTTTATGGACGGAAAGAGATGAATGGGATGGCTAATCGCCGGAGGAATGCCGTCCCTTTCCTTGTAGCGCATTGACCGGAGGGAAGGAGGTAGAAATCGTAAAGGTATGTTCGGCGGGCTGGCTCTTCGATCGAATTGCCGCGGTCAGCATTTCCATGGCTTGTCCGGTCATGGGAGGGGTGATGACTGTGGCCGCCAGGATGCCGCGGTTTACGTAGGACTGGCCCTTGCTGGGGACGCCGTCGCAGCCGATGAATGGCAAATTCAGCAACCGCTCGCGTTCCGTGCCCTCGACGGACTCCTCGATCGCTCTTCTTGTGCCGAGCGCCATGGCGTCATTCTGGCAACCGACAACCGCTATTTTGAGTTCCTTGGAGGTCGATAACCGCAGCCACGATTTCACCGCGTTGTAAGCTCCCGTCTCCGTCCAGTCGCCTTTGAGAGATTTCACGGCAACATTCTGATGCTTTACGCTTAGCATCCCGACGGTGCGTTCTCTCGCCGTTTCGCTGGTTGAAGGGCCCTCCACGTAAAGCACATTGCCGCCTCCCGGCAGGAGCGCGTTCAATTGCTCGCCTTGAATGCGTCCCACGCTTTCGTTATCGGAACTGATGCTGAAGATGGGGCACGAGCACTTCTTGCGCAGGTCGCTGACGTAGTCGAGGGTGCGATTGACCACTACCCATCCAATCCCCGCTAATGCGGCAGCTTTTGCAACCTGAGACATCGTGGTACCGACGGGTTCCACAACGATAGCGTCCGGCCGCAAATCTAGAGGGGCTTGAATCGCCTGGACAAGTTGAAGGCTTTGATTGACTCCGTCATTGCCGGCATAGATGATTTTTACGTCGATGTCGAGTTTGCGGGCCGTGGCTTCCGCGACTGCGGCCTGCTCTTGCTGAAAATCGTTGTCGTGAGTAATCAGTGCGACAAGAACGGACAGCTTTTTCATGGGTCCCCTTGGGCGTTAGCGTCATAGCCTAATCACATTCATTTCTGCTCATCAAAACGGAGCAATCTCCTAATAAGTAAAATATAAAAGATATGAGGTAATGGTTTACAGCGGAGCTATCGTATTCCAAGTTTCCGAGCAAAGCCTAATCATTTCTGCATCGAAACGTTTACTCTCTGCGTGCATAGTCTTGGAAACGAACACTTATTTAAGGAT
Organism: Terriglobales bacterium; assembly: GCA_036271275.1. GTDB lineage: Bacteria > Acidobacteriota > Terriglobia > Terriglobales > Acidobacteriaceae > DATBAX01. The sequence goes on along the minus strand of DATBAX010000301.1, from coordinate 2,505 downwards.
GGAGTCTTCAACAGAGGGCTGCGCCGCCTGCAATGCCGGCATCGGCTCCGTAGCGTGCCGGGAGTAGTGGGATCTCTCCGGCTCGTGAATTGATACAAGACTCCTTTATACGGTTGCGGATTTCGTCGAAGAACGGATTGAGCATGGCCGCGACGCCGCCACCCAGAATCATGACGTCGGGTTCCAGTAGGTCGACGATGTTACTGAGCCAAAGCGCCACTACTTCCACCGTCTCCTGCAAAACTTCTTTGGCAATAGGATCACCGGCCTGGTAGGCCTGGCCGACCAGCTCGGCAGTGATGGCTTCGATATTTCCGTGCGCCAACGTCAGCAGGTTCGACGCGCGATCTGCCTGAGAATTTCTTGAAAGCTTCTCGCGAGCGATTCTCGCGATCGCCGTGCCCGACGCATAGATCTCGATACAGCCCCGTTTGCCGCACTTACAGTGGGGGCCGCGGTAGTCGACGCTGATGTGTCCGCCTTCCGCCGCCGCTCCGGTGCGGCCGTGATAGATGCGTCCATCAAATACGATGCCGGTTCCTATACCCGTACCGAAGCAGGCGTAGAAGACGTTGCGGTAGCCGCGTCCCGCGCCCCACAACGATTCCGCCAATGCGGCTGCATTCGCGTCGTTGTCAATCTTGACTGGAACGCTGTAGATCTTCGCCAGTTCACTGGCTAAAGGAAAATTGCGCCAGCAGGGAACATTGGGAGGATTGATGACGATGCCCGTGTTGGGATCGAGCGGTCCCGGGGCACAGACGCCGATGGCGCGGATAGGCGTCTGCGGAGCCATTGCAAACAGGGAATCGATGGCGGATTTTACGGCGGCAAATCCGGCGGCGGCGTCACCCGTCGAGATCATCGGCGTGCGGGTTTGATTAATGATTTCGCCGCCGGCGGTGACAATTCCCGCGGCAACTTTGGTGCCGCCTACATCCACGCCGACGACACATTCGCCATGTTTTTCCACTTACGTTCTCACCCCAGGATTGCCGCATCTGCTGGAAGACTTAGCTCTTGGCATAGCGTTCACTGTTAGGTTTTGATCCGCTCACGGCAAAGAACAATAAATAGAGATAGCAAACCGCGGCAACCAGAATGGCATAGTGGATACCCTGGCCCCAAAGTGCTCCACCATAGGATCGAGCATTGATCGTGTCGCCGATGTAACCAACGAGCAATGGGATGATTGCGCCGCCGACGATCGCCATAATCATCACCCCGGAACCCTTGCCGGTCAGCGGACCCAACTCGGCAATGCCCATGGTGAAAATGCTTGGGAACATGATGGAGTTGAAGAAGCCCACCAGCAGAATCGACCACATCGCAACTGGGCCGTTGCTCATCACGGACACTATGACCAACAGCGCCGCCATAACGGTGCAGATGGCGAGTACGGAACTGGTCTTGATTTTTTGCAGGATGGCTGATCCGATGAAACGGCCCACCATCGCTCCGCCCCAATAGAGAGAAATATATTTTGCGGCCGCCCGCAATGCCTCCTGATAGCGCAGTCCGATATCGGGGAAGCTGGCGGGCGACACCAGGTGGCCGATATTGTCGAGAGCCAGGTAGTTGGCGATTGAGCTCCCGATCGCAACCTCCGCGCCCACATAAACGAAGATGCCGATCGCGCCGTAAATAAGGCTGGGATGCTTCCAGATGGAGTCGTTGACCTTTTCACCGGTGTGATGTTCGGCGGACGCAATCTTGGGAAGTTTGAAACTGCCGATAACACCCGCAAGCAAGACCAGCGCAATGCCAAGACCGACGTAGGGCTTGATGACCGAAGCCGCTTGCTGGACCGGAGTCTGAGTCATGGCAATCGCCGCGGACGACAGGATGAAGAAACCGCCAATCCAAGGGGCAATCGTCGTTCCCAGCGAATTGAAAGCCTGCGTCAAATTAAGCCGGCTCGATGCAGTCTCAGGCCTGCCCAAAACTGCCACGTACGGATTCGCCGCAACTTGCAGCAATGTAATTCCAGCCGCAAGGACGATAAGCGCGGCCAGAAACAATGGATAAGAAGGAGCTTTGGCCGCTGGAACAAACAAGAAAGCGCCCAGGCCCATCACCAGGAGGCCAGTAACCATGGCTTTGTGGTAGCCCATCCAGTCGATGATCTTCGCGGATGGAAGCGAAAATACGAAATAAGAAGCGAAGAAAGCAGTTTGCACCAGCATGCTGAACTTGAGCTTGAGGCTGAAAACGTGCTGAAAGTGGGGAATCAGCACGTCGTTCAACGAAGTGAGCGCGCCCCACATGAAAAACAGCGTGGTGACCACGGCCAGCGGAGTGCCAGTATTTTGCGGAACTTCGCTCACGATTGCTTTGGAAGATTGAGGAGTACTGATCGCCATCTGCTATTCACCTGAAGGCCCGCGGAAAAAACTCGCTTCGACCTAAGTCCCGCAGCATTATAGCTCCGAATCATCCAGATACCAGCACTGAGCATGGTGCAGCGTCATTTGAGACGGTGTCGAAGTCAAGAAATTGTAATTT
>DATBAX010000300.1:0-11744 GCA_036271275.1 Terriglobales bacterium | reverse complement strand
GGCGTTTTACAAGAAGCAGACCCCGGAGCTGACGTTGCAGGGAATGGCAGCTCTGGAGGCCGCTCTAAAAGCTAAGATGCCGAAGCTGGGCGCCTCCTAGACGCTCACAGCCGAAGCGGGTAGGGCGAAGATCGAGGCCTGTTTAGTGTGTTCCCGTAACTCGCTGATAATAAAGGAAGTAGAAATCTACTGCCCAGAGGATCGGGCAGTAAACCTGCCTGGAGCTGGGTGAACTGATCGCCGAGATTGTGGATTCTCATGCTGGGGAATGCGGCAAACGATCGCCGCTTCCCAGATTGGCTCTGTGACGGCTGGGAGCCGAACGGCACCTGGTTCGCTTATTTTCTGGAGGAATTCAAAAAGGCGGCGACCGAGAAGCACCAGGCACAGCTTCTGGATTGTCTCCGGCGGCTGTTCGTCTAGGCGAGAGGGCCGGCTGAAAATGCCGGCCCGTTTTTCTGGTAGTGCCTCAGCTTGAAATTTCATAGCATGGAATCACGCCGCCGCCTGTGGCATACTCAAATCGCCTATGAATAGTGCGGGAAGGGCTCGTTACATTGGGGACACAATTGGCATGGTGGTAGTACTCATAATGCTTGTTCGGATTTCTCGACCACAGCAACCATGAAACGGGCTCTTTGGTTGATTCTGGCCTTGATGGAGTTGATAGCAGCGGCAGTTTTGTCGCTACCATTTATCAACTTCGCTCTCAAGCTTTCCAGAACGAAAGCAGATATTCTCTGGCCCAATATCGCTTATTTTCTTGGCGTAGGCACTCCGTATGTCCTGCTTCTGGTTCCTGCAGGCCTTTTGGCTTGGCACTCGGCATGTGTCTTCAGAAAGTTGGCACAAAAACGAATTTCAAACTGATGCACTACCGTTTTTCTTGGTAACTTGCGTTCTACTCATATTTATTGTTGAATCAGTTCAACAGGAATTTCCTGTCAGGAGGCGCAGCTTGAAAGCACTTTTGATGGGTTCTGTTGCTAGTGAGTGCAGGTAACCCAAAGAACTCAAGTGATAATGGCCTGGCGTGGCAAAAAGTTTGGGAAGTAGCTGCCCGACTTACTACCCGGAACGAGCCTAACGTGGCCTAATGATGACCCATTTGGACTAGACGGGACGCACCTAACCTGATGAATCTATTACCAGGCAGGTCGGTCGGGGACTTTTCAAGACCGCATGATTAAACCACTCTCACATCCCTCCGCATTGAATGAGGCGTGAATTTCCTTAGTTTATATCAATCATCGCCGGTTCCGAAGCTGGACGGGGATGGGGTAGTGGTGCAGTTTGACATGGGACTCGTGTCAGGGCCCGGCTTCAGCGGTTGCGGAAAAATTCGGTTCCCCGGCGAAAAACGTTCGCTTAGAGAAGACTTCGATGCTGCGTGCGCCGTCGTCAAAGAGCGGGCCTTGCAGGCCCGCGTCCCGGGCAAGACACGATTTACGCGGCGCTGAAGGCGCCGCTCTTCCACGATAGTGGATGCTTTCGATCAGCGCGCCCTCCATGCAAAGAAGCGATTGCTCAAGCTAATCGGCGTTTTTCCGCAACATCTTCAGCCGTGCCGAAATAATATCAACAAGTGCTGGCTTAGCCCCTGAGTGAGCGGCGTATCAAAAAGCTGCGCTACGCGCGTGATTGAATCTCCGAGTTTGTCAGCACGGCCCTGACACGGATCTTTCTTAAGCTGCACCACTACCCGCGATCGTTTGGAAATACGTATGACGTGGCGAATGCGATCCTACGTTTTCGGCGGCTGCAAGCGATTTTTTACTCGAAGCGGCTTCCTCCACTCCGTCAAATAAAGTTTAAACTGCTGATATCGTGGGTGTTAGATTTTGCATCAAAGGGCCATGCGTTTGCTCCGGGTGAAGATGTGCGTCTGCTGAGCGTTCGGCTAATCGTGTCCCTCGTGTTGGGGATCACCCTGATTTCTTTGCTTTCCTCCTACTATCAAGTGCGATCGGAGAAGCAAAATCTCAGGCGGGATCTCGAGCATCGCGGCGAAGTGTTGGCGGAAAGTCTCACCGGAAATATCGAGCCGGCGCTCGAAAAAAACAATCGCAAAGAGCTGCAACGAATTGTGGCGCGTTTCGGAAACCGCGAGCATCTCGAAGGCATTGGCGTCTATGACCCGCAAGGTCAGCCGATCGCGCTTACGCCTGGACTTACGGAACGGTTGGCGGGCCACACCGCGCCAGTGAGCAAGTCAGAAGTGGAGAACCACGGGTACGGGGAATTTATTCATGAAGGCAATCTTTCCATTCACGTGTATGTGATGCCGTTGCATGTGAAAGATCAGGTTGCCGGCGCCCTCGCCATTGTTCAGGATTCCGGCTACATCAACGCCCAGAGCGTGAGTGTCTGGCGCGGGACTTTTCTGCGTGTCCTGGTGCAGGGCGTGGTGATTGTATTTGTGACATTGCTGATTGTGCGTTTGAGCATTGTCGGTCCGCTCGCCCGGGCTGCACAGTGGATGAGAGCGTTGAGAACCGGGAAAGGATCGGCGCGTCCGCCGGACCTGGATTTGCTGTATCCGCTGGCCCGGGAGATGAAGACATTTGCCGCCAGCCTGACCGCGGCGCGATTTGCGGCGGAGAAGGAAGCGCAGCTTCGTGAAGCCGGCGATTCGGTTTGGACAGCGGAACGGCTCGGAGTCCATGTTCGTGCCAAACTGGAAAGCAGCCGTCTCTTTGTGGTTTCGAATCGCGAGCCTTATTTACATATTCATGAAGGCAAAGAAGTGCAGGTCATGGTGCCGGCAAGCGGACTGGTGACTGCGCTGGAGCCCATCCTGCGTGCCTGTGATGGAACCTGGGTCGCGCACGGAAGCGGTGATGCTGATCGCGAAACCGTCGATAAAAACGATTGCCTGCGAGTTCCGCCGGAAGAGCCGCGCTATACCTTGCGCCGGGTTTGGCTCAGCAAAGAAGAGGAAGAAGGCTACTACTACGGTTTTGCCAATGAAGGGCTGTGGCCGCTGTGCCATATCGCGCACACCCGGCCGTTATTCCGCGCTTCGGATTGGGAACACTATAAGCAGGTCAACCAGTTGTTCGCCGACGCCGTACTGGAAGAGATGGCGGACGTCGAAAATCCCGTTCTGCTGGCGCAGGATTATCACTTTGCGCTTTTGCCCAGGATGGTGAAAAAGGCGCGTCCGGATGCACGGGTGGCGATTTTCTGGCATATTCCCTGGCCAAATCCGGAAGCGTTTGGCATTTGTCCCTGGCAGAAGGAACTGTTGGATGGCCTGTTGGGAGCGGACTTGATTGGCTTTCACATTCAATCGCATTGCAATAACTTCCTGCAAACAGTGGATCGAGCGCTGGAATCTCGCATCGATTGGGAACATTTTTCGGTGAATCGCGAAGAGCATCGCACCGTGGTGAAGCCATTTCCCATCAGCGTGGATTTTGTGGAAGCGCAGCTGCAAACCGAGGACGAAAATACCGCATACGAAGAGCGCGTCACCTTGTTGCGCGAGCTTGGAGTGGAAGCATCGTTAGTCGGAGTCGGCGTGGACCGGGTGGATTACACCAAAGGAATTCTGGAACGCTTTCTGGCGATTGAATTGTTGTTGGAAAAGTATCCGGAGTATCGGGAAAATTTCACTTTCATTCAGATTGGAGCCCCCAGCCGTACTCACATCAAGCGCTACCACGATCTGTTGGGAGAAGTGGAAGCTGAAGCCGAACGCATCAATTGGCGGTGGCAAACCAGCAAGTGGAAACCGATTGTGTTCTTGAAACGGCAGCATAGCCATCGTGAAATCGATCGCTATTACCGGACAGCGGACTTGTGCGTGGTGAGTTCGTTACATGATGGAATGAATTTAGTGGCGAAGGAGTTTCTGGCGGCGAGGCATGACGATCAGGGAGTCCTGGTTTTGAGTTGCTTCACCGGCGCGGCCCGCGAACTGGCCGACGCTTTGATCGTGAACCCCTATAACATTGAGCAGACAGCCGAAGCCATTCGGTTCGGGCTGGAAATGGATCTAGATGAGCGCCGCGTGCGCATGCAACGAATGCGCAAAGTGGTAAAGGAACACAATATTTATCGTTGGGCGGGCAATCTGATTTCGGACCTTTCTGAAGTCCGCCTGGACACTCCGGTGGATGCGAAATTGCGCGGAGTCGAGGCCAAGGCCGGTGCCTGAACTGTTCAGGCACGATCAGTTTTCAATATCTGGTCGATGATTTCTACGACCCCGGAACCGTCTTCTCCGCGGGTCACCTGGTCCACTTTTGCTTTGAGTGAAGGAATCGCATTGGCGACAGCGACGGAGAGTCCACAGCGGCTCAGGAAGACGTGGTCATTTTCGGCGTCGCCGATTCCAACGACCGAGGACTCCGGCAGGGAAAGCTCGGCTAACGCAGCTGCCAGACCGGTGGCTTTGCTCACACCGATTGGCAGAACCATGACCGCTTCTTTGTTGTAGATGACTTGCAACGGGAAATCGAATTCTTCAATAACCTTCAACACCACTTCTTCATAGGGCCGCACCGTGGCCACCACGCCGCGGCCTACAGATATCGGCACTCCATGATGGGCCATGTGTCTGACGAATGATTTGTCGGCTTTGGGGGTCAGTAACCGATTTTCGCCGGTGGCGGGAAAATGTAACAACGCGCCATTTTCGGCCACAACCAAATCGAACAAATCCATGGAGGAAAACAAGTCTCGCAATTCCGGAAGTTCGCGGCCGGTGACCATGACTAATTTTCGGCCGGAGGCGCGCATTCGTTGCAGGGCCGCAATCGTGCCTGGGGCCACTATTCCGTCGCACGCTAAAGTCCCATCATAGTCTGACGCCAGAACCCGAAATCGCAACCTTGGTTTCCTTTCAGCCCTTAGATGCATCCTAAGAGGTCGGCGAAAATCACTTCCGGCCTATTATGAATAATCTCACGGCAGCCTCTTCACCCCCGGCCAAATCCACTCACTCACCTTTTCATTTCAATTCAGCAGCATATTTGTTGCAAATTGATCGCGAAAAGGCGGCAAATCTTGGCGAACTGCTGGAATCTCTCCGTAATTGTTCGGAGGATTCCATCTTCCAACACACTTTCCGGACCCTTCAGGAGCACCACTACATTCGTGAGGGTTATTCCAATGATTTTGCCCATTGGGCCCATCTGGTACATCAGGAAGAAGGCTTAGCGAAGGAACTTGCCCAAGTCGACATTCGCTCCGTGACTTCGATAGAGGATCTCCGGACACAAATCGTGCGGATCGTCGAGGATTATTTGCGTCGCGAGCCAGCTTCCCGAGACCGGATGGCCGAGAAGCCCTTCTGTTTTTGTTCCTCGGAAACGGTGGTAGTGCCTAGCAGTTTTGTCGCTCACAACATTCAGGAATTTGTGACCGCCATTGAGCAGGTGAGCGTGCATTCCATTCACTATCACTTCATCGAAGCCCGGCTCCGCTTGAAACTTGAGACTAATGATTTTTCCGAGTGGCTGGACCGGGAAATGGACATGAAACAAGCAGCGACCCGGCTGAACGAGCTCGATATCTACGACTCAAATTTGGACGACATTCGAAGCCAGATCATCACTATCCTGCGTGGCCGGGCGAATTGACAATATGAAAAAGGACAAAGGCAAACCCAGAGGGAAGGCCTCGCCGAAAGCATCCGTTTCTCCTTCCGAGATTTCTCAGGAGCGACTCGAGCGCCGCAAGAATCCCATCATTTCAAAAAATCCTCCGCCAGCGGTGCCGCCGGCGAAATTGGAAGACTACGGACCGATTGTTGGACGTCCGGAATTGGACGAGCTTTACTTCCTGGCACAAAAACTTAAGGGGAAGACGGTCAAGATGGTCAATTCCACTGCGCTGGGTGGCGGCGTGGCCGAACTTCTCACCAGTCTGGTTCCCATGCTCAACGAACTGGGAATCAAAACTAAGTGGGAGGTGATCGACGGCAAGAGTGATTTTTTTGAAGCAACCAAAGCGATTCATAACGCATTGCAAGGCGATAAGCGTGGGTTAACCGAACACGACAAGCAGGTATTTGCCGAGACCAACGAACGAAACCGGAAGCGCCTGAAGTTCGAAGAAGATTTCGTGGTAATTCACGATCCTCAGCCGGTCCAGTTGGTGGCGGCAAAGCCCGGAAGTCACGGCAAATGGATTTGGCGCTGCCATATCGATCTTTCAAATCCAAATCAAGAAGTTTGGGAGCTTTTGAAGGCCTGGGTGGAGAAATATGATGCCACTATTTTTTCATCGCCCACGTTCGCTCGCCAGCTTCCGGTGCCGCAGTATCTTTTTTATCCCTGCATTGATCCACTCTCTGAAAAAAATAAAGAGTTGGATGAAAATTACATACAAAAAGTTTGTGACGATTTCGGAATTGACCGTTCGCGGCCCATTGTGACCCAGGTCTCGCGGTTTGACCGGCTGAAAGACCCGGTCGGCGTGGTGCAAGCCTACAAACTGGCCAGAAAATCCGTGGATTGTCAGTTGGTGCTGGCAGGCGGCAGTGCCAGTGATGATCCCGAGGGCGCTACGGTCTTGAAAGAAGTGAAACAGGCGGCAGGAGATGATCCCGACATCATCATTCTGAACCTGCCTCCGTGGTCGGCCCTCGAGATCAATGCGTTGCAACGCGCTTCTACGTTGATTGTGCAGAAATCGCTGCGAGAAGGTTTCGGACTGACGGTGACCGAAGCGCTTTGGAAAGCGAAACCCGTGATCGCCGGCAACGTGGGAGGCATACCGAGCCAGGTGATTCATAAACTGACTGGGGTGCTGGTGCACTCGGTCGAAGAATGCGCCGACCAGATTCGATATCTGCTGACCCATCCTGCGGTAGCCGCAGAATTGGGGAAGAATGGCCGGGAGCATGTCAAAGAGAATTTCCTGATGAGCAGCAATGCTAAACGCTGGATGCTGCTGTTTCACGTCTTGTTGGGTTTGAGGTAGTTAAAAGAAAAGCTGTTTAACCACAAAGGACACTAAGTTCCACGAAGGGAATCTTTGTGTTCTATGGCTTCTTTTCTGGAGGCGCAGGCTTCACAAACTTTGCGTCGTCAATCGGAACGTTCTGCTTTACTTGTTCGAGTTGGATGGTGAAACGCCCGTTTGGACGGGCAATCGTCCAGCGGAACGGAGTTTTCACCCCGTCCACATCGCGATAGTCCGCATAGTCGATCTGCGTCGGATTCAGGCCGAGCGGCGATTCCGCCAGACGCAATTCGCGCAAAAGCAATCCTGATTGCTCGTCGAAGTAAAGCTTCAACGGCGGTTGTCCCTTACGAAGAGCGGAAATGACGTAGGCCGATTGGTCGCCGATTTTCTCTTCGTGTTCAACGTGGAGCTCTCCGAAAAGTTGCTTAATGTCAGTGGCGAAGTGCAGATTGGCATCGAGTTTAGCGGCTTCGATGTCCGAGCTGCTCATGTCCCGTAGCGGCCGTCCCGGCGCGGCGAGCCAGCCTTCGTGTCCGTTGTAGGCAGTCACACTATCGCCGTTTCCAACGTGCATGAATGAGACGCGCTTGTCTGGGGCCATTTCGAAAATATCGATCGGCATCTGATGGCCGGCTACGTTCGCACTGCCTTGGGCAACCCGGCTGGTCACCTTTTGAATTGCAGCCGCTCCGCCAAGGGCTTGCACGTACTTATCGATAAGTTGGTCGGAAGTCGGTAGCTTGGATGCGGCCTGGGCCGCCTCAGGCGCGGCTTCCGGCGTTGCCGGCTTGTGATCGTCCTCGCTGATGATCGGAACGGCGACGGGTTTGGCAGCGCCGCGATGGCAGGAATTACAAGTGACTTCGCGATGGTTGTCAAAATTTTCCTGGTTGATCGCCGTCATCATCTGCATCATTTTGCGCGCGACTTGTTTCGGCTTCTTATCGTCTTTTTCGAAGGCGCCCTGCACGTGGCAAAAGTCGCACTCCACGCCGAGAGAATTCGAGATGAACTGCATGGCGGGAATCAATTGGTCGGCGGGCTGTCCCTTGAGCACCTGGATATTTTTATAGGTTTGCTCGGCAGTTTTCGGGCCGGAAGGTGCCCCAGACTGAGCATCCAGACCGGCCAGGGCCAATGCAAAAAGGAGGGCAAACATTATCCCAAGCAGTGCGGCTCGCAATGATTTCCGTTTCATTTCCCGGTCTCCTGAAACATTTCAGCCTCGGTCAACTTCAGTTACTTCGGCCCGTCGAGCCATGATTGTACACAAGGTGAATGTTCAGAATTGTCACGCCGGACATTCGAGGAAGGCGTGAGGTTTATACTGCACCCGTTCCAGTTTTCCAACGGAACTCATACCCTCGGGTCCGGAGTGACGCAATGAAGCATCTCCTCATTTGTTTATGGTTGTTTGGTGGATTCGCCCTTGCAGAGCCTGCGGCTACGAATCTAATCGCCAATGTTTCCGGGCGGACAACCATCAGTCTGGACGGGACTTGGAACACGATCATTGATCCTTATGAAACAGGCATCGGGTCGAAGTTCTACCAGAATGCGAAACCCAAAGACAAGAGTCAGTTGGTTGAATATGACTTTGATGCTTCAGAAAAATTGCATGTCCCGGGAGATTGGAACACGCAACGGGACAAGCTGTTCTTTTATGAAGGCCCGCTTTGGTATCAGCGATATTTTTCATATCACAAACGTTCGAATACGCGTGTATTCGTCTATTTTGGCGCGGCGAACTATCAGGCGCGAGTTTGGCTGAACGGCAAAAAGATCGGCGAGCACACGGGTGGTTTCACAGCATTCAACTTCGATGTCTCCGCGGAGATCGCTGAGGGTGATAACAGCATAGTAGTCGAGGTGAATAACACTCGAAGCAAAGACGGTGTGCCTGCACTCAACACTGATTGGTGGAGCTATGGAGGTCTCACTCGAAGCGTTGAGCTCATCGAAGTGCCCAATACATTTATCCAGGATTATTCCGTGCAGCTCGCCAAAGGATCGGCGGACAAGATTGCCGGATGGGTGCAGTTCAACGGTGTCTCCGCGAATCATGAAGTCACCATCGAAATTCCAGAAGCGCACTTAAAGCAAACGGCTCAAATTGACACGGCAGGTCATGCTGTTTTCGAATTTCCCGCAAAATTGAATCTGTGGTCCCCAGAAGACCCGAAGCTCTATCGGGTGATCATTTCGGGCGAAGGCGACACCGTTACCGATGAAATTGGTTTCCGCACCATCGAGACGCATGGCACGCAGATTCTGTTAAACGGAAAGCCCATCTTCCTGCGTGGAGTCTCCATGCACGAAGAAGCTCCGTTTCGAGGCGGTCGTGCGTTTTCGGAGGAGGACGACCGCACATTGTTGGAATGGGCGCGCGATTTGGGCTGTAACTTTGTGCGCCTGACTCACTATCCGCACAATGAATCGATGATTCGGATGGCCGATCATATGGGCCTGCTGGTGTGGTCGGAAGTCCCTGTCTATTGGGGGATTGCCTGGGAGAATTCGTCTACCCTCGAGAATGCCGAAGAGCAAATGCGAGACATGATTGCCCGGGACCACAATCGTGCAGCGGTCGTCCTGTGGTCGCTTTCCAATGAAACGCCAATCGAGGCGGGACGAACAGAATTCCTAAAATCCCTCGCGGCTTATGCGAGGCAGCTTGACTCCACGCGGCTCATTACTTCAGCGATGAATCATACGGATTCGAGCGTCGCCGGCATGCGATCACTCAATGATCCGTTGGGCGAGTATCTTGATGTGCTCGGATTGAATGAGTATTTGGGATGGTACGAAGGCCGGCCGGAAGATGCCGACCGTCTGCAATGGAAGACCGCTTACGAAAAGCCGCTAATCGTCAGTGAATTTGGGGCGGGCGCCGTCTATGGCAAGCATGGGGACAGGGAAACCAGATTCTCCGAAGAGTATCAGGCCAATCTGTTTGAGCATCAGATCAACATGTTGAAGAAAATCCCATCACTGGCGGGAATGTCGCCTTGGGTGCTGATGGATTTCTGGTCGCCTCGCCGTCAACTTCCTGGTATCCAGGATTTCCATAATCGCAAAGGCTTGATTTCCGACCGAGGACAGCGCAAGCAGGCCTTTTACGTCTTGCAAAAATACTATCGTGATGTGGAAGCGAGCGGAAAGTAGTTGGCTCCGCTTACAATCAGAGAAATGAATTAAACGGGTCCGAGGAGAACCATGAAATACCGCAAGCTTGGCCGAACAAATTTTGAAGTCAGCGACATCGCCCATGGACTATGGGGCATGAGTGGCTGGAGCGGATCAGAAGATCGCGAGTCGCTCGAAGCCTTGCAATTGGCGGTTGATCTCGGCTGCAATTTTTTCGATACCGCCTGGGCTTATGGCGATGGGAAAAGCGATGGCCTGTTGGGCAAGATTATGGCCCAAAATAAGGGGAAGCGTCTTTACGCAGCATCGAAAATTCCGCCAAAGAATGAGCAATGGCCGGCGTCGCCCAAAGATAAATACACCGACGTTTTTCCGGCGGACCATGTGTTCAAGTACACAGATATGATTCGAGAAAAGCTCGGTGTCGAAACCATTGATCTTTTGCAGCTTCACGTCTGGGACGATAGCTGGACCGACGATCCCGAATTCCGCAAGACTGTCGAGAAGCTTAAGAGTGATCGGTCAATACAATGTTTTGGTTTGAGTCTCAATCGCTGGCAGCCGGAAAATGGTCTCAAAGCCATGCGCACCGGGCTGGTAGACGTTGTCCAGGTCATCTACAGCGTTTTCGATCAGTCTCCTGAAGACAAACTTTTCCCGGCCTGTGAGGAACTGAATATTGGGGTCATCGCCCGGGTTGCGCTCGACGAAGGAAGCCTGGGAGGGAAGATGACAATGGACTCGAAATTTCCGGAAAGCGACTGGCGTTCCAAATATTTCGGTCCGGAGAACCTGGCGAAGACGATCCCGCGAGTGGAAAAATTAAAAGCTATCGTTCCGGCTTCGATGACTCTTCCAGAAATGGCGCTGCGCTTCGTCATTTCAGATCCCGTAGTGAGCACCACCATCATAGGAATGAGGAAGCTGGATCATGTACGGCAAAATATCGCGCTCAGCGATGCCGGCCCGCTGGATACAACGCTGCTAAAAGCATTAAAGCCACATCGCTGGGACCGCACGCCGAAACCCTGGTCGGACTAGAATTCACCAACTTTTAATCTGCCCGCAACAATCCTGCAATACCAGGTGCAGACACTAGGCACAGGACGTCCCTTATAGGGCCTGTGTCTTTGCCTCCCCAAAATCACGTAAGAATGAACCCGCAACAGCTCACGGGAGCGCCTTGGGCCAAGAAGCCCCTGGTTTTCGTCGTGGAGGACGAGGCTGATATCGCACGCCTGATTTGCTTTCATCTGGATAACTCTGGCTATGCCACCCGCTGGTTTCCTGGTTCATCTTCGGTGATTGAGGAGGCCGTGAAAGAATCTCCGTCATTGTTTCTGCTGGACATCATGATTCCCGGCAGCGACGGACTTGAGCTTTGCCGGCATATTCGCCTCACCAAACCTCTTTCGGGCGCGCAAATCATTTTTCTTACCGCAAGGGCTGGGGAATCGGACCGTATCAGGGGATTGGAATTGGGGGGCGATGATTACATCACCAAGCCATTCAGTCCGCGCGAACTTGTAGCGCGCGTGCGTGCGGTCCTTCGCCGGTCGCGAGAATCGGTTCAGCCGGAGGTCTTGAAGCTGGGTGGGATCGAAATCGACGGATCTTCGATGATCCTAAAAGTTGATGGCCGCGCCGTGCCCACCACTACCCGTGAGTTTCGTCTGCTG
>DATBAX010000299.1:0-5998 GCA_036271275.1 Terriglobales bacterium | reverse complement strand
CGACTGCGGAGAACAAGGATGGTCGGATCGAAGTCTTCGCCCGCGCAGCCGATGATGCGGTTTGGCACGGCTGGCAAACCACTCCAGGGGGAGCATGGTCGGGCTGGGAGGGTTTGGGCGGCGTGATAACAAACAATCCTGCGGTCATCGAAAATGCCGATGGTCGGCTCGAGGTTTTTGTCACCGGGACCGATCATGCGCTGTGGCATACCGCGCAAACCAGCGCGGGTTCAGAGGTATGGTCTGTCTGGTCCGGTCTGGGTGGCGTTATTCTGGGTGATTTCGCCGTGGGACGCAATGCGGACGGCCGCCTGGAGGTATTTGTTCGCGGCTCCGATTCCGGCCTTTGGCACATGTCGCAAAATACGGCGGGAGGTTCGTGGACGAGTTGGACGAGTCTGGGCGGCTATCTCATCAGCGATCCGGCTGTCGCCGTTGATTCAAAGGGAAATCTGACGGTATTCGTTCTGGGTGGAGATAACTCGCTCTGGACCCGGACGCAATCATCGCCCGGGAATTCCGCATGGTCTCAATGGGCAACGCTGGGGGGATCGCTTACTGGCGCGCCTGTGGTAGCCGCCAATCGGGATGGCCGTTTGGAAGCTTTCGCCCATGGCCTCGATTTCGACGTGTGGCACACCGCTCAGCTATCGCCCGGTAGCGGGCAATGGACACCCTTTACCAGCCTGGGCGGGGACGTGATTTCAGACCCTTCCGTGGGTGTGAACGCAGATGGCCGGCTGGAAGTCTTCGGCCGCGGCAGAGACAATGCGCTCTGGCACAACTGGCAGGCGACAGCCGGTGGAGTCTGGCTTGGCTGGTACAGCGCAGGGGGGATCTTGTCAGAGGGCGCGGCCCCGGCACTCAACGCCAATGGCTTGCTGGACATATTCGCCCGACGCCCCGATAACACGCTTTGGCATATCGAGCAGTCATCCCCCGGTACCTGGAATTGAGCAAGCACCATCCTGCTCTCAGGCCAGTGTGGATCCCGATGCCGGCCCCGTGGTCGAATTCCGTGCGCAGGCAACGCGGAACATGGAGCGGAGCCGTAACGAAGCCGGGGCCGAGCGCCCGCTGCAACCCCGCCCACAAGCGTAGCCGGAACGGCGACCTTATCCTGGATAACGCTGACCACTGATCTGCGCCTCTGGTCAGCAGGCAGGATTTGGCTCGCCAGCTGCGCTACTCATGGTTGGAGATGAACCCGCATCGACTTGTGAGCGGCTTCCCGCGCCAGTTTTTGCTGATGAAGGAAACAGCGGTGTTCAATTTTGTTCCATTTGCTTCTTTCCGGCGGAAAGTGGCTCACTCCGATCGCGAGCCCGGTTTCGTCGGCCAGCATCTGGAGTTCGAGTTTCCAGAGAGGCAGCCGGGATCCGTTGCTGCCGCCATCGGCCGTGATCATGAGGCGTTTGGCCTGTGGATATTTTTCCTTGCCCATGGCGTGCCACCATCGCTGGATGGTTTCAACAGCAAACAATGCCGTATCGTGATCGATACCCACACTCACCCACCCGGTATTCTGAGCCAGGTCGTAGATACCGTAGGGCGCGGTGCGCCCGAGTTCTGGAATCAGAAAATCACGCACTCGCACTTTCTCGGGATTCCCGCGCGGTCTCCAGTCCTGACCGCTATTCGTGGAGTCTCCCACCTGACCGTCCCTCTTTATGGGGGACTCAGCCAGTTCCTTCGTCCTGGTTTCCACTGAGATCACAGGCTGCCGGAGGTCCATATATTGCTGCACTCTGGCGTTTATATGCTCAAACGGCGCATTGCGATCGGGGTGGCTGTTGCCTTCTTTCGTTTTACGGTTCGCCTGCAGACTGTATCCCATTTCATGAAGTAGTTCCGCCACAACTGGATAGCTCACTTCGTGCCCCATACGCCGCAGCTCCTCCGCCAGTTTCCGCACGCTTTTGCTGGTCCAAAGCAGCCAGGACTCCAGGCCGGCGCGCGTAGCAGGTTCGACCAGTTTCTCCAGATCCGCGACCAGTGTCTGATCCTTCTACCGGGCATTCTTGCGGCCTCCGCCTGGTCGTCGGATGCGCTCTGCGGATGCGTGGGTGATTGCTCCAACTCCCGCAGCCCTTGCCGAATTACCTGACGGGACACTCCGGTGGTTTTCGATACCGCTGAGATGCCGCCGCGCGCCAGCGCCGTGCTTTCGGCTGCCGGCAGCAACCGTTATTTCTTAACGATCCTTAAGTGCAGGTTCATTGGGGACCGGCTGGACTAAAGTACCAGTACTTCCGGGATAGGCCATCTTCCAGACCTGCGCTATAGTTCTAGGTGAACCCGTTGGTTATTGATCGGCTGGACCTGATAGTTCTTCATCAGAATAGCTGTTGACAGCCAATGTAGACCCTTAGTTTTAGCCAATGCTGGAGCTATCTGCAAACGCTGGATCGAGTACATATCAAGTGACACCTGAGCAGACTACGCATTCCTGGTACGCAATTCGCGTTCGGTCCAAGTTCGAGCGAATCGTGGCAACCGCGCTTTCAGGAAAAGGATATGAAGAGTATCTTCCACTCTACCACGCGCGGCGCACGTGGTCTGATCGGTCAAAGAATCTGGAGCTTCCTCTTTTCCCCGGATACTTGTTCTGCCGGTTTGACGTACAAGCCAGGCTTCCGATCCTGATAACACCTGGCGTCGTTTCTATTGTCGGAATTGGCAGGGTCCCGATCGCAATTTCTGATCATGAGGTAGAGTCGATCCAAACCATGGTTCAATCCGGGCTTCTCTTGCAACCGTGGCCACAACTTGCGGTTGGATCGAGAGTCGTGATCGAGCAAGGGCCGCTTAAAGGTCTTGAAGGCGTAACACTTGACATCAAGAAAAAGTTTCACTTGTTTGTCTCAGTGCCATTGCTTCAACGATCGGTTTCGGTTGAAATTGACCGGGAGTGGGTTCGCCCGCTTTCATACGAGAGAATCTCAGTCACCACCGAACCGCTGCACGTCGCAAAAGTAGCCTAGAAGCCGGTGTTCTGAGTTAGAAATTCGTTCACAAGTCTCTGGATTTTTCCAAGGGTCAGTTCGCATCAGCGGTCCAGACGAACGGCTTTGGATTTGCCTTTTCCAGGCTTTTGGCGCTGGTGGCTTTTGGCGCTGGTGAATGATCCGCGGCGGATGCGTTGATCCGTAATTCCGGCGAACCAGCGCTCGACCTGATTCACTCAGGAACCGCTTGTCGGAGTGAAGTGCAGGTGGTAGCGCGGATGGCGCGCAAGCCAACGAATCACCTTCGGGGTCTTGTGCGTTCTGCAGTTATCCAACACGAGATGTATTTCGCCGCCTCCACTGGCACTGTGGCATCGATACGTTTCAGAAACTGGAGGAACTCCTGATGGCGATGGCGGCGGTGACATTGGCCGATCACTTTGCCGGTAGTGATATCCAATGCCGCAAACAACGATGTCGTGCCGTGCCGCTCATAGTCGTGGATCCGTTGTTCCGGCAACCCCGGCCGCAACGGCAAAATCGGCTGCGTACGGTCCAGCGTCTGCACTTGCGACTACAGTTATCGAAGCCCGTGTGGCGGTGGCCTGTCTGGAAGTCAGGACGTATATAGCAGAAGCCTGAGGGGGTGTACGTAACTGGATGGCAAAGCAAGCGGAGGAGGACGCGGTATATGCCAACCGGCGGCGCGTCCGCGGCGAACGTGGCAAACGGCTTCAGCGCGGGCGCGGAGAAAAGATCGAACGCAACTTTGCGCACCAGTCGTACACTCCGGCCACCTGACCCCAAAACAGAGAAGATCGACGAACCACTTTTTATGCAGCCGCATCGCGTAGAATAGGCGGTTTTAGACGGGGCTATCTGGGGAAAAAGTTCATCGCCCGGCAGCCCTATCCCAGAGTAATAAACTAAGAAACCGACGGCCTCGATTTAGCCCTACGCATCGGACTATTCGGATTAGTTAATCAGGGATTTCCGAAAAACATTTCAGTACCTGCAGGACATCGGGACGCTGTTAATTAATTAATCCCCACACCCTCAAATATCTCTTGCACTGGAAGGGCCTTCGGGGTAGGCTGGTGGAGTTCACCATGCTGATTGCCAATCTTGTTTTTTGTGTGGTCGGAGTTGTTGCGATGCCGGAACCTGACAACATAGCAATGTTCGCGGTCTATGCTGCGGGATTGGGATTATTCGGCTGGTATCAGCATCGGCGAACAAAACGCTCTAAATCGTAGGGCCTGGACAGTGGCTGTCGGACCTTCGAAACGAGAGTGGTCTCTCTGTCTGATCTCTCACTGACCGACCCGGGTCTTTCAGGGATGAAAGCTTCCGGTTCCGCTTTGCGTCGCGGCGATCGTAGCTTCTTCAATGGTTGTATTGAACGAAAGAGCAACCCCGCCGAAAAACAGAGTAGTAGAGCTATAGCCTGCGTGGCTATCGTTCCTTTTCAATTGGCCGCTGACTGCCCGCGTGCTTCCGTCCGGCATGGTGGCGACGATCTGGTACAGGAAATCCGTCGTTTCGGGTCGGCTGGCCTTTACAAGAAGCAGGAACTGCTCACTTCCGGCCACAAAGCCGTTACAAACAGAGGTCTGAGCACCCCAGACGCTCTCACATACCTGCCAAATCCCAACAGGAACGATCAGTATGTTTGGATTGGATGCGGTCTGTCCAAAAACAAGACCGCACTGCAGGAGCATGCAAATAACGAGGATAACTGCGCGTTTTCGTCGTGATATCTGATTGATGCTTCTGTTATATCGTGCCATATTGATGTGCCCTTCACGAATCTCACCGAGGTGAGAGATCTATAGTCATTAAGGATTGTGAGCTTTTTTGCTGGAAATTTATATCGCCTCCGTACTGGTACCGTACGTACCGACGCGACCCGTAGGTGAGCCGGGCGCATTTTTAATCAGCACTTTGAGTACCTGCGGCCGACGAAGGGCCCGCAATGAGGGGCGGAACATGCGAGGCCAGTTCGGGGGGAATGGCGCTCACGAGCTTCAACAGGCTGCACGACAGCGCGAGATCTGCGACGCCGCATACCGGGCTCACGTAAGAAGAAAGTCTTTGACCTGCTCCATGGGCATGCGTCGCCGGTGGCAAAAGAGGCGCTCGAACGGATCAGGCAACTCTACGGAATCGCCAAAGAGATCAGAGGGCGATCGCCAGCAGAGCGAAGAGAAGTCCGCCAGGCGAGATCGCGATCGTTGCTCGAAGCCATGCATGCAGGCATGGATTAACGCGACCATGTCGAAGCTGTCGAAGAAGTCCGAACTGGCGAGGGCGATTCACTATGCTCTGGAACGTTGGACCGCGCTGAGGGTCTTCGTCGACGACGGCCGCGTTGAAATGGGCAACAACGCCGCCGAGCGTGCGTTGGGTACGGTCGCAGTTGGCCGCAAGAACTATCTGTTCGCCGGCTCCGATGCCGGTGGAGAACGTGCGGCAGCGGTCTCAGTCTGCCTGGATCGGCGAAGCTGAACGGGATCGACCTGGAAGGTTACATGGCCGGAGCGCGCCGGATCGCCGATCATCTGATCAACCGCATCCGTGAACTCCGGCCCTGGAACCTGTTCCCGGTGTCTCCGGCGAAGGTCAGGCGGCATGACTCTCAAAGTCACCTCAATCGAAATCGTGTCCACAATCCCGCAATCGTGGACAGGATTCAGAATGGGCGAGGAACTGCGCGCATGACCTGGTCAAACTCCGCGCCGCTTAAATCCGTCAAGACGGCCTTCGCCGGACGCTTACCCTTCGAAGAGTCTTTTTCGGGGGATCCTGACGACTTCGGGGCGGGTGTCGAGACGGGAAGTGATTTGATCGCTGGAGAATCCCGAGGCCGCGAGACGATCATTCCGGCGGACGGGAAATCAAAGATACTGCCGATAGTGCTGCCATCGCGTTTGGCCGCGAAAGGTGGGAAAGATGGCCTACTGAATCGCGAGTGTAACGGTATTGGACCGGAAACTCTTTCCAGTCACCGGATTAGTTACGGTCAGAGCGAGTGTGACGGCGTCTCCAAC
>DATBAX010000298.1:0-10136 GCA_036271275.1 Terriglobales bacterium | reverse complement strand
CGCCCGAGGCTTAAGCACGACGACTCCTGATCCGGATCGATTCAGCGTGCGCGGTCAAACCCTCGGTCTCCGCCAAGCACTCTATCGCCGGAGCAATCCGGTTGAGCCCTTTCGAGGAAAGCTCTTGCACGGTGATAAGTTTCACAAAGTCCATCACACTCAAGCCTCCCCGAAAGCGCGCTCCGCCCGCCGTTGGCAGCACGTGACTTGGGCCAGAGGCGTAGTCTCCCGCTGCTTGTGGCGAGTAGTCTCCAACAAATACCGAGCCCGCATTGTGGATTTCATTCACATCTCGTTTGGAGACCGTGATGTGTTCAGCCGCCAACAAATTCGCCCATTCGATTGCCTGTGCGTGCGATGAGGAGAGCAACACGACTCCGTGACGCTGAAGAGATTCCTTCGCTAAAGAATTCTGGCGGGACTGCGAAACAACCGCTGCAGACACAGACTTCGCTAATCTACTCGACGTTGTAATGAAAACCGCCAACGCCTCGGGATCATGCTCAGCCTGGGCCACAAGATCTGCCGCAATGAATTCGGACTTGCCGTCATCACTAAGAATCACGACTTCTGTCGGCCCCGCAAGAAAATCTATGGCGCAACCGAACGATACAAGTTTTTTGGCCGCAGTCACGTAGAGATTTCCTGGGCCAACAATCTTATCGACGCGAGGAATGGTTTTCGTCCCATAGGCCAATGCCGCAATCGCCTGCGCTCCGCCCACGCGATAAAATTCTTTGATCCCGAGCATTCCCGCAGCCGCCAATACTTCCGGGCGAGGTTGCGGAGAGACGACTCGAATATTCTTCACACCCGCAACTTGTGCCGGGATCACTGTCATTAATAAAGTCGAAACCAGAGGATAGCGTCCACCGGGAACGTAGCATCCGACCGATTCCAACGGGCGCACCAATTGGCCAAGTGAAATTCCATTCCGATTGCGCGTCCACTCTTTCGGCTTCTGCCACTCGCAGAATTGACGGATGTTTTTCGCGGCGAGTTGTAATGCGGACCTGAATTGAGAAGACGAAGCCTTCCAGGAATCCCGCATGGCCTCTTCTTCAACTAGAATGCTCGCATCCTTCGCCAGACCGTCCCATCGCTGCGCATACTTTCGCAGAGCCGAATCTCCATTCCGACGAACATCACTGACGATGCGTTTCACCTGCGGTTCTACAGACCCGAATTGCGCGCCACGATCCGCAAGTTTACGCACCCGCGCGACAGCCGCACGTCCAGAGAGAATCCGCATTACATGACCACCTTATTCAGCGGATACTCCACAATCCCCTGTGCCTTGGCTTCTTTCAGGCGAGGGATCACATCCCAGGCCGTCGAGCCTTCGATCACCGTGTTCACCGCCAGCCATTCCGGATCGCTGAGAGTAGAGATAGTCGGGCGCTTCAATGCCGGCAGAACAGAAAGCACTGCGTCGAGATCTTCCTTGCGAACATTGAGCATCAGTCCCACTCGATCTTTGGCTTCCATGGCACCGCGTAACATCAACGCCAGATTTTCGATTTTGCGGCGTTTGCCAGTGTCAGCCCACGAATTCTTATTGGCAATAATTTGTGTGTTCGACTCGAAAACCGTATCGATGATGCGCAGATGGTTGGCGCGTAGGGAACTGCCGGTCTCGGTGACTTCCACAATTGCATCCGCCAGCATGGGTGGCTTTACTTCAGTCGCACCCCAGGAAAATTCCACCTTCACTTCGACGCTGTGGCTTTGGAAATAACTTTTCGTTACATTCACTAATTCGGTGGCAATGATGCATCCACCCAAATCTTCGGCGCGTTGATATTTCGATCCCTCGGGCACGGCCAGCACCCAGCGCACGTTGCCGCGGCTTTGCTTGGCATAGCTCAGGTTGGCAACAGTCTCAACGTGCAAGCCGCTTTCGATGACCCAATCAAATCCTGTGAGGCCGGCATCGAGAGCGCCGTGTTCGACGTAGCGGGCCATTTCTTGGGCGCGAATCAGCATGCACTCAATTTCCGGATCGCCGGTCGAAGCAAAATACGAACGGGCATTGGTGTGAATCTGCAATCCGGCCTGCGCGAAGAGTTGCAACGTGGCGTCCTGAAGGCTGCCTTTTGGAATACCAATGCGCAGCTTCATCGAGTCGTCTCCTGAGCTTGAATCGCGATCTTCTTGGTGAAGCACGACCGCGTGCCTTCATGACAAACCACGCCGGCTCCTTCGACCTCTACCTGCAGAAGCAAGGTATCGCGATCGCAATCGGTAGACGCAAAGAGGACTTTTAGTCGATTGCCGGAAGTCTCACCTTTGGTCCAAAGTTCATTGCGAGTTCGGCTGTAGAACGTCACATATCCCGTGTCCAGGGTTCGATCCCAAGCTTGGTTATTCATGAAACCCACCATCAAGACTTCGCCATTGGCCGCGTCCTGCACGATGGCTGGAGCAAGTCCCTGCATCTTTTCAAAATCAATTTCCGGATTGCTCGGCTTCCCGTTCATTTCCTCATCCTCGTATCTTCGATTGCACACAAACAAAAAACCCGCTGAGCATTTCGCGTCAGCGGGCCGGATCTTGTGAGTGCTGATTTCTAACTTCGCCTTCAGCTACACACATCCACCCGCACGCTATGCGCGTGATGGTGAAGATGGTGGTGATGGCGATTCGTCAGCATGGCTCTTCTGTACCTTACGAAACCTGCCGAAATCTGTCAACGGTTGGGAAAGTCAAAAAATAGATGCGATTTATTCGCGCAACGAATAGCTATCGGGTCAGAGATTACCAAAGTGCCTTCACTTCCGCTTGGCCCATCGGCCATTCGTGCGGGTGAAAAGCGGCGAAGAAGTGTTTACATAGAAACGAGGATTCATCTCATGCGGCGTTCGTCAAAAATCGCGATTTATCTGCTCACTTCCACGCTCGCTCTTCCTTTGATGACTTGGGCCCAGACTCAAGGAACGGAGATCATCGAACGCGATCTGTTCGACTACGCAAATCACGAGCGCAGCGCGCAGGGTCTTCCCGCGCTCAGGTGGAACAATGCACTCGCTGCCGCCGCCCAAAAGCACGCCCTGGTCATGGCGCAAAAAGGATCGCTCTCGCATCAATTTCCCGGCGAGGCAAGTCTTCCCGGCCGTGCTGGACAGTCGGGCGCCCACTTCGTCTGGCTTGCAGAAAACGTTGCTCAAGGTCCGAGCGCTCAAGTCATCCACGCCGAGTGGGTGAAGTCGCCGAACCATCGCGCGAACCTGCTTGATCGGGACATGGATTCAATCGGCATCGCAGTCGCCGAACGTGATGGCCAATGGTTCGCGGTGGAAGATTTCTCGAAAGCGAAGCCGTAAACCAAGATTAATCACCAAGGACACTAACGATCACAAAGGAAAGCCACCCGAGGGATTTCCTTGGCGTACCTTCGTGTCCTTGGTGGTGCATGAATTTGCGTTGTCCATCCCGCGAGGTTCCAGGGTTCCGCTGTGGAAATCCAGAACAGCCCAAAAATATTTTCGTAGTGCTTTCGCCTGGGAAACCTCCGGCGCTTTGTCCAGAACGCTTGCCCATCAAGGCCTTCATCCCGCCATACCAAAGCGCACCATAATCGTTATCGATGATGGCCCGAAGGTGCGGTTGTAAACACGGATTTTTTGCGATATATGTTCTCGCGCAACACCGGGCCCGCTTCACCAATTCCAAAAATTAAAATTTGTCTCGATTCCTTAATCGAGCTGAGGAGAATAGAAGTTATGTGTAAAGCACCCAGGATGTTTTTTGGGCTGGCAATCGTATGTGCCGCCCTTTTGACTGGCAACGCGAAAGCTATCACTGTGGAAGTCGGAAACTGCGCGAGCTTTCCAAAATATCCAACCATTCAACAGGCAGTAAGCAGCGTGCCTGCCGGAGCCACCGTCGGTGTGTGTCCGGGTACTTATCCCGAACAAGTGGTGATCACTCGCAACGTTACTCTAAAAGGTTTGCTTACCTCTAGCGGTTCCGGCGCGACCATCGTGACTCCCGCAAATGGGATGGTCGCCAATGCAAGCAGCCTGTCTTCGGGGAGTCCAATGGCCGCGCAAATCGTCGTACAGGGCGCTGCCAAGGTAAACATCAGCAACATTTCAATCAATGGCAGCAACAATCAGATCAGCGGGTGCGCTCCAGATCTGGTGGGCATCCTCTATCAAAATTCTTCGGGGACCATCAGTCAGGTTTCTGTGTTGAATGAAACTCTGGATACTCCTGACTTGATCGGCTGCCAAAGTGGGTTGGGGATTTTTGTGCAAAGCGGAATCCTGAACAGCGTGAACGGAAGTTCCACGGTGAAGGTCAACGACTCACTGGTCGAGGATTACCAGAAAAACGGCATCACCGGAAATGAACAGAACACGACCCTGACCGTAACTGGCAGTTACGTCGTAGGTCATGGTTCCACGACTGGTGCCGCTGAAAACGGAATTCAATTCGGCTTTGGGGCTGCCGGTAGCGCAACTACGAATACCGTCAACGGCAATGTCTGGGCGCCGGACACTTTTGGCGACACCGGAGACGCTGCTGCGGGAATTCTTATTTTCGGATCGCAGAACATTATCCTGACCAGCAACAACGTTTCCAACAGCCAATATGGAATTGCCGCTGTCGATGATCTCGGCGACGGCCTTATTGCGGACCATGCTTCGATTAAATCAAACAAGATTTCCGGCACTCACTTGTTTGACGGGATCGAAATCTGCAACAACAGCAGTACCGTTCAATCCAACATAATTTTCAGCAGCGACGAGTCGGGAATTCACATAGACAGCGATCCGGACAACGGTTGCAACGGTACCGGCAATGGCATAACCGTATCGGCAAACACGATCAATACGGCATGCACGGGGATTTTGGGCAACCTGTCAAACAACACAATCGGAACCAACACCTATTACAACGTTGGCAGCCTCAACAATCCAGGGAACAGTTGCGAAAATGCTAATCCATCGGTCGTGAAGGCGCCTCAGGCCAAGCCGGTGGCCAAGAATCACACGTCAAGAGTGGTTCGGCCGGTTCGTTAGAATGTTGCTGTCGTAAAGTTGACTAGCCGGAGGCTTTCGGGCCTCCGGCATTTTTTGCTTCGGATGGATGCGACACTTTCCCCTCAACTTCATGTAAAATTACGAATGGCGAGTATGGATCGAGATACCCGCGGCCCACGCTGCGGGACCAGCCCAGAGATTGCTCCCAAATTTTGATCAGACCCCTGAGCCACAGCCCAGCGGGAGATTGCTGTCAGAAGACGGCATCAGGAGAAGATAAATGGCCAAGATCGCAAAAACAGCCGATCGCAAGAAAGAAATGGACACCACCAAGAGCACGGATTGTCCCAAGTGCGGCAAGCCGACTCGCATCGCAAAGCGGGTGAAAGATCGCGAACGTGGCGTGGCCGGCGGGATTTTTATTTCATGCTCGGCTTGTGAATTTTACGAGAAGCTGTAAGCAAGGTCTCGGGTCTTAGGTTTCCGGTCTCAGGGCCGCGCGGACGATTGCTTTTTCGTTCGCGCGGCTTTTGTTTGTATGCAGATGACTCCCCCGAAAATTCCACAGTCATCCCGAAGATCCGGCGCACTTCAGCCGGGCGAGGGACCTGGTGCAGACCAGCAGAGAGTGTTCAGGCTTGTTTTCCCGAGGCCAATTTCCACGCCTTGGTTCGGATGAACGAGTAGTTCAGTTGGGGCAGGGAATTGAATCCTGCAGCCTGGGTGTACAGTTCATGCGCCTTCGTAGCCTCTCCTTTGCCTTCGTATGCCTGCGCTAAACGATAAAGATTGCGCGGGTCTTGCTGGTTGCCCTGGGCAAGTTCGGTAAGAGCCGTGTCGTAATCCTTTTGAGCAAGCGCTAGCCGGCCTGCCAACTCGTGCCACAGTTTTACCTGCGCTGGATTTTTGGACGCCTCTGCGCCTTTCTGAAATTCCGCCGCTTCGGTTTTGGCCGATGCCAAATCCTTCTTGCCGATGTCGACCGTCGCCAGATTGAAATGATGGATCAACTTGGCGTTGTCTTTGATTTCCTGCGATTGACTTGAGCCTTCGATCAACTGTAGTGAGTGGTCGTAGATTTTCGCCGCCGCATCATATTTCCCGGTTTCGAGCGTGATCAAACCTTTGGCCTGGAGATCAGCGGCCATCGCGGCTACGTCGGATTTCTTTTCGGCGACCGCATATTCTTTGTCGATTTCTTTCAACGATTCGTCCATCTTGCCGCCGTCAGCGGCGACGACGCATAGACCGAAGAGCGCCAATCTCGTTTCACCGTCGTTGCGAGCTTGCGAGATCATGGTTTGTAGCTCAGTTTTAGCCGCATCGGCTTTGCCTGAATACATGAGAGCGGCGGAAAGGCCGAAGTGCGAAGGAACGAAGTGCGGATCAATCGTCAGCGCCTTGCGATATTGCGTGATCGAATCATCGAAGCGTCCCATCTTCAGCAACAATTCGGCATACGAATCGTAAGGATTGGGATCGTTGGGGATCAGTTCAATATATTTCTTGAACGCCTGCTCGGCATTGGAGTAATCGCCCTGCTGACGGTAAGCGTAGCCAAGACTGTTGTAGGTGCCGGAAAAGTTCGGAGCGATTTCACTGGCCTTCTTGAAATGTTCAATCGCCGGAGGCAAGTCCTGCTGGCCGAAGTAATAGTTGCCCAGAGCGAATTGGGCCCGCTCGTCATTCGGATAAGCGGCTACCAATTGATCGAGATCTTCCTTCTGCTTCGTGGCGTCGCCGTTAGTCGCAGCCTGCCCCGAAAGGATGACAAGTTTTTCGCCCGGCGAGGTCTTATCGGCGAGGCTGACGGCCTTCTTGAGATGTTCGAAGAATTCCTCGGCGGTCGGTGAATTATTCGCGCGCGCCATTTCCGCCGACGCGAAATCCGGATCAAGCGCGATGGCCTTGTCAAAGTGCTGGATCGATTCCTGACCGAGCAGTCGATCTGCGAGGCTCTGTCCTTCAAGGAATTCCTTGCGCGCGTCTTCGGATTTAGTTGTGACGGGAATCTTTCCACCATCGGACGCACTCGCGGACGATCCCGCATCACCACTTTTATTGCAAGCGCTAAAGATTGCGATTGTTACCACAACAATTGCGGCCAATATGAAACCTGAATGCCTGGGTCGGAGCATCGCTATACCTCCTGAGGATAGGTGACGAAGTATTGATTTGGGAGCTGGAACGTCTGCATAAGGCAGAACTGTCCCCGGCGTGATTAGACTAGAAGTGTCTTGTTTAGAGAGCGGGGCAGGGACGGGCTGTAGGCTTTACGGGATTGACTACACGAAACGCCAGACAAGTGATATGAGGGCAGCGCATCGCGAGGAGCGCACGCGACTGAAGTCCCGCATCTAACAGCATGACATTCAAATACCCAAGGAGCCAGCCATGTTGAGCACATCACCCATTCGCGCCTATATCCCTGTGTTGGACGTTGCGCGTGCCCGTAAATTTTATGAAGAGATCATTGGCCTGCGGCCCAAGTTGGAATATGCAGGAGGCGTTGTCTACGAATGCGGCGGCGCCGAGGTGTTCATGTATCCGACGCCAAATGCGGGGACGTCCAAGGCCAGTCAAGCGTTTTGGCAGGTTGCTGACGTTGAAGCCGAAGTGGCCGACCTGAAGGCACGCGGGTTGAAATTCGAGGAATACAACATGCCAGGGATGACCATGAAAAACAGCATCGTCACTGCGGGCGGTGCGAAGACGGCGTGGTTCAAAGATACCGAGGGAAATATTCTGGCGATTAGCCAGCGGGTATAGGCGCGCTTGTTTCCGAGGAGATCGGGAACATAAGAATCAAAAGACGACACGTTCGTTAGGAAGTTTTGAAATTGAGCTTTGGCGGCGTGCAGAAAGATTCGAACCAGCGACTGATGTAAATCTGCGCGTGGGCTTCGCCGCAGAAATGGCGGGCGGTGGGGCTATTGGCGGCCGCCAGGTCCCATTTGATGACCGCTAGTTGCTGATCTCCGCATTCGATCACGAACCAACGGATCGGATTCGCACTGACAATCCCGCAAATCTCGCACTGGAATTCTTTCAGACTCGACATGCTTTCTCCGTTTGGCGAAGGCTAGTATAACGCTGTTTTTGAGGGAGATTTCAGACGCTGAAACACGTTCTCTGTTCGCCAGCTACAAAGGCTTTCCGTTATACTGGTTTTGCATGCCAGTGCTTAAAGACATCGCCGCTATCGCCAAGGGAATGAGCATCACCTTCATGGAGATGTTTCAGCCCACGCAAGTTGAAAATTATCCGGACGGAAAAGGGCCGCTCAAAGGCGCCCAGTTCCAGGAACGTTTTCGTGGAATGCATGTATTGCAGCGCGACGAGAATGGTCTGGAAAAATGTGTTGCCTGTTTTCTTTGTTCGGCGAACTGCCCTTCGAATTGCATTTATATCGAAGCCGCCGAGAATACTGAAGAGAAGCGGGTCAGCGGCGCCGAGCGGTACGCCAAGGTCTACAACATCGATTACAACCGCTGCATTTTTTGCGGATACTGCGTCGAGGCCTGCCCGACGGATGCCATCACCCACGGCCACGGTTTTGAGTTGGCGACGTTTAACGCCAGCAACTTGGTTTATCGCAAAGAGCAGATGCTCGCCCCGCTCCCGGCGCATATGGGGGCAAATGCGGTGTTCAACCAAGCCGACGCGGACACTGGGACGGCGTCGTTACCGGTTCAGGGCGTTTGAAAACCGTCGTTGGCCATTCGTCGTTGGTCGTTGACTAAACCCAAAATCCAAATCCCTTGTCATCCTGAGGCAGCGGAGTTCTCGGCGAAGCCGAGGACTCCCAACGAAGGACCCATGCATCCTTCCTGTCGCTGAAGATGCATGGGTCCTTCACTCACAAAGAACGTTCCTTCAGGATGACAAGGGTTTTGATTTTTATCCAACGACGAACGACCAACGACGGTTTTCCCCCTATTCCACTGGATCGTAATTCAAATTCTGCCCCAGCCAGCGCTCAACCTCTGCCACGGTCATCCCTTTGCGTTCGTGGTAGTCGACGACCTGGTCGCGGTCGATTTTGCCGAGGCTGAAATATCGCGACTCGGGGTGGGCAAAGTAAAGTCCGCTCACACTCGATCCCGGCCACATTGCGAAAGATTCGGTGATCATCATGCCGGTGTTTGTCTGGACATCGAGCAGACGCCACAGAGGGCCTTTTTCGGTATGGTCGGGACACGCTGGATAGCCCGCAGCCGGCCTGATTCCACGATACTTTTCCTGAATGAGTTCTGCGTTGCTCAAGTTTTCTTTACAGCCGTAGCCCCATTCCTCGCGCACGCGTTTATGCAGGCATTCGGCGAAGGCTTCCGCCAGGCGATCAGCGAGGGCCTCGGCCATGATCGCGTTGTAATCGTCGTTCTCGGCGCGGAAGCGATCGCAGAGTTCCTTCAAGCCGATGCCGCTGGTGACCGCGAAAGCGCCGATGGTGTCTGGAAGCCCGGTTTCTTTTGGCGCGATGAAGTCGGCGAGCGACCGGCAAGGCTCGCTACCTTCTTTGTTCGATTGCTGGCGAAGGAAATGAAATCGTGCGAGTTCTTTTTCGCGCGATGCGTCCGTGTAGAGTTCGACATCGTCGCCCACAGCGTTCGCTGGGAAGAATCCGTATACGCCGCGTGCGGTAATCAAATTCTTCTCAATGATGGTGTCCAGCAGGGCATTGCCTTCAGTGAAAATCTGGTGTGCCTGCGAACCGTGCTCCTCGTGATCGAGGATGCGGGGATAAACGCCCTTCAATCCCCAGGTGTGAAAGAACGGCGACCAGTCGATGAACTCGCGAAGGGTTGCGAGAGGGAAATTGTCCAGCACGCGCACGCCGGTGAACGAAGGCACGGAAAGATCTTCGGTGCGCCACACGATTGGAGTCCGCCTGGCGCGCGCGACTTCAAGCGAGACGACCTGCTGACGTGGCGCGGCGTGGGCCTTGCGCAGCGCCTCGTAATCGGCGCGATGCTGGATTACGAATGCCGATTTTCCTTCGTCGCTCAAAAGGCTTGTGGTCACGGGCACAGCGCGGCTGGCGTCCAGCACATGGACTACCGGTTCGCTATAGTGCGGCGCGATCTTAACGGCCGTATGTCTGCGGCTGGTGGTCGCTCCGCCGATGAGCAACGGCAATTTGAAGCC
>DATBAX010000297.1:0-11970 GCA_036271275.1 Terriglobales bacterium | reverse complement strand
TTGGTCGAGACCACGATTGCGCCTGAAGAAGCATTCTGCGGCACGCGGGCGATAAGGAAATCGTCGGCGCTGATTACGATGGCGCCCTCAGTCTCGCCGAATCGGACCTGTGGACGGCGAAGCTCGTGAGGCCGCAAACTTTGCCCCGTAATGCGAACTTCACCGCCGGGTAACGCGGCATTTGGAGACACACCGTCAATGTGCGGGCTTCCGTTCGAATCTTTCTTTCCCAGCAGACGGTCTGAAATTCCCATGGGCCACAGCTTTCTCTGAACTTCTATCGCGGCAGAACTCCAAAATGAAGCAGCAACTGCATCACGATCAATGCGTAAAGCCCGGCGCCCACATCGTCGATCACGATGCCGGTGCCTTCCGGCAGACGTTCCAGTTGCCTGACGGGTGGCGGCTTCACCATATCGAATCCACGAAAAAGTATAAAGCCCGCCAGTAAACATTTCCACGAGGCGGGTACGGCGATGAGGGTGATGAGTTGACCGGCGACCTCGTCAATGACGACGAATTGCGGATCCTTGCTGGAAGCGGCGCGCGCAACGATGGTGGCCGCGGGAATTCCGATGGCGATTGCGAACAAGGCCAGTGCGGCGGCGGTCCACGGCTGCCACACTGCCGGGAGTTCGCGGGTCAGCAACCACCAGAGAAGAACAGTTGCGGCGGATCCCCAAGTGCCTGGTCCGGGCCGCATTCTTCCGGCGCCGAAAAAAGTAGCTACCAGCGTGGCCCAGAGAGGAGCCTTTGCGGGCTCACTCTTCATTGTCGGGATCTCGAATCGAATCCGGAGTGGCGTCGGAGGTGTCCTGCGGTGTCGAGGCAATTACGTATGCACCGCTGGCCCAGCGGCCGAGGTCAATGGTGCGGCAACGTTCGCTACAGAAGGGAAACTCAGGGTCGGTGCGTAGCACTTCCTTCTTGCAGATCGGACATTTCAGTTTCAGGTCTTTGTTACCCGCCATAACTGAGCAAGACTCCTACAGGATCTTTGCCACTAAATCGTAATCGTGGGACTCGGTGATTTCGCAGCGATAGAATTCGCCGACCTGCGGAACGATTCCGTCGGGAACGTCGTTGACGAAAACTTTGCCGTCGATTTCCGGGGCGTGCATGGCGGTGCGTCCTTCGAGCAGCAAGTCGGTTTCTTCGGACATGCCCTCCAGCAGTAAATCCACTTCCGTGCCGACCAGGGCTTTCTTCTTGCGCTTGCTGATGCCTTTTTGAATCTGCATCACACGCTTGCGGCGGCGTTCGATTTCGCGGTCGTCCAGTTTTTCGCTGTCAGCGAAGGCTTTTGCGCCTTCCTGGTCCGAGTATCCGAATGCGCCCATCCAGTCGAATTCGGCTTCCCGTACAAATGCGCAAAGCTCTTCAAATTCTTTTTCGGTTTCGCCAGGAAAGCCAACGATGAAGGACGTTCGCAACGTGACGCCGGGAATCGTGCGTCGCATTTTTTCAATCGAGCGCAGAAAGATGTCCGCGCCGCCGCCACGCTTCATGCGCTTCAATGTTGTTGCGGACGCATGTTGGAGCGGCACATCGATATAGGAGCAAATCTTTTCGTGTCCGGCGATAGTTTCGAGCAATCGCCCGGTGATCTTGTTGGGATACGCGTAGAGGAACCGTACCCAGCGAAGATCGTTGATTCCGGCCAGCTTTTCCAGCAACTGCGCGAGGCCGTCTTTTAATCCGAAATCTTCGCCATAGCAGGTAGTGTCCTGGCCGATCAGCGTGATCTCACGAACTCCGCCTTGTGCGAGTCGTTCTGCTTCTGCAATTACCGATTCAAACCGGCGCGAACGAAACTTTCCGCGCAACTGGGGAATGATGCAAAAACTGCAAGGATGATCGCAACCTTCGGCAATCTTGATGTATGCGGTGTGTGGCGCAGTGGCGAGAATCCGCGGCGTGGCTTCGTCGTAAAGATAGTTGGGCAGGTCGGCGATGGCGCCATCCCAGGTTTCCCGTGAGAAACGTCCTTGCGCTTCGCGGGAGTCGCCCTCGGCGCGAGATCCTAAAATATGAAATGGAGAATTGTCGGGCTGAGCCGATGAAACTCCGGCCGCCGCGAGAATCTTTTCCAACTCGCCGGTACCGACCACCGCATCGACTTCCGGAATATTCTTGCGAATCTCGTCGCGATAACGTTCGACCAGGCATCCGGCCACGATCAGCTTGCGAGCGCGCCCGTCGGTCTTATGCTGTGCCATCTCCAGGATGGTGTTTACCGACTCTTGCTGGGCGCTGGCAATGAACGAGCAAGTGTTGACGACAATCACATCGGCATCTTCGGTGTGCCGGGTAAGCTCGGCGCCGGCTTGTGCCAGCATACCCATCATGACTTCGCTATCCACCAGGTTCTTGGGACATCCCAGGCTGACGAAGCCGATTTTGGTGGGCCGCTTAGTCGTTTCGGGGGCGTCCAGGACGGCTACAGATGAGTTCTTGTCGGGCATGCAATCTATCTATTTTAGCATCGATGGAGCAGCTTCTAGCTTCTAGCTCCTAGCTTCTAGCTAAGGCCTATGGCTCAAACAGTTTGGTGAACAGCGGGCGCTATGTACCTCATGCGCTGAAGCGGCTGCTCCACCCAAACACTCAGTTTTTCAACACACTGTTTGACCCTGGGCTTGGCTAGGAGCTAGAAGCTGCCCTCCCTGCACCAATGCAGCCAATCATTTCCGAACCTTCAGCATGCTAGGCTGGCCAAGGTCGTATTTGGGAGGTTCCATGACGCGGCGAAGGTATGGGTTGTGCGTTTTTGTGTCGCTGGTCATGCTGGCAGGCATCGCCGCCGCCCAGGACGAAGACCTCATTCCGCCAAAGAACGAAGTAAGCGGCATTCTGGGACGCACGTTTATTCGCGATCCCCATGTGGCCAGCTTCGATTCAGACGTGCTCCTGAGCAACGGGATCAGTTTCGAACTGGGCTACGGACGCCGCTTGCGAGAAAATCAGGCTTATTCCGTTACCGCTGAACTTCCGGTACTTTTTGTGCCGCACGAGAAGGTCTATTTCATCGACAACGTGACTCCGGACAGCTACCGGTCTTATTTTCTGACCCCATCCATCCGGGCCAATTTGTTGCCTCGGACGTATCTTTCACCCTGGGGAAGCGTGGGCGTTGGGTTTGGCCATTTCACGTCGGGATCGAATCTGGAATTTGAAGGCGGCCCAAATCCGGGAAAGACGGGAAGCAATGGGGCAGTGATTCAGTTCGGCGTAGGACTCGATGTGAGGATCACGCATCGGTTCGCCATCCGAACTCAGGTACGGGATTACTGGAGTGGAGTGCCGGAACTAAACGTCGACACCGGGAAAAGCCATCAGAACAATCTGTTCGTCGGCAGCGGAGTGATCTGGCATTTCAATTAGTTTTTAGCGCCGCGGGCGGTTTGCGATTTCCTTGTACAAGCCCGGCAACTGCGCCGCATCGGTAGACGAATCCCCAAAGCGGGCGCTTTCGTATCTTCTGGTAAATTCTTCCACCTGTTTTCGGATGGCGGGATCTTCAATCGAAATGACGAACTCCGCGGGAGTTTGCACCGGCGATTTCCGCCAGCCTTGACGGCCGACGGAACGAGTCATCCGTTCATACCAAATAGTTGCTGCCAGTTGCGGCGACTTCTCCGGACGCGCGGCCAATCGAAACTTGCTTATTGCCCGCCACAAACGAGTGGCATTTCCTCCCAACAAAAGCAGGACGACGACCAGAATTCCTTTCGCGCCCCATCCCAATGGCGATTTTCCCAAGGTGTCTTGCGCGCGATGTGCCGAAGTCAGTAGCGCCTGATACTTTCGATGGGCCCAAGTTTGCAGAGTCTGCAGCAACTCGCGCCCGTTGTGCGTCGAATTGAAAGCCAGATGCTGTTGATGGCTTAAATCGTAGTTGACGACCCACTCTCGCCAGAACGAGGCCAGGGCATCGGTATACATACGCAAGCGTCGCCACCCGGTGGACGCCTCCGCTGGGCCCGGCGGCGTGGGATCAAAGCTAATCCAGCCATAGCCGGGAAAGTAAGCTTCCACCCAGGAATGCGCATCGCTCTCACGGATTAAATATTGAGAGTCGATATCGTTGAATTCTCCAGTGCGAAAGCCGTTGACGATGCGAGTCGGAATGCGCAGAGTGCGCAGCATGATCGCCATCGAGGAGGCAAAGTATTCGCAGTGTCCTTGCTTGCGTTCAAAGAGAAATTCCGCGAGAGGATCGCGTGGAACGGTGCGAGAAAGCTGAAGCGTGTATCCGTAGTGGGTCTGCAAATACCGCTCGATGACCACGGCGCGATCGTAATTATTGTCGGCCTGGGCGGTGATTTGCTGCGCCAGCAACGGGATGCGAGGATCAAGTGCAGGCAACTGAAGATAATTCGATTGAACCGACGGAGAGAAATTGGCATAAGCAGCGCGCAATTGGGCCGGAGTCGGTTGCGCGACGTTGGAAGTCGCTTCGTAGGTGCTGATGGGGTGTTCGGGATCGAGATCAAACACCGCGCCGCTATTGTCCATCGCCAGCGCGCGATAGTTGCCGGTCAAGATGTCTGGCGTAGCGGCCAGGAAAAATACATTCGTGCCCATGGGCTCCATCAGGACCTTGTAGTGGATCGGACGGCTTGGGCCCAGGTTGCGATTTGCCTCAGCAGGAAAGTGCAGCGAGAAAGAAGAAGTGTTTCCCGGCAGGCGGGGCGCCATGTAGCGTTGGTGATGGTTTGCCCAGGAGCGGCCGTTAAATTCATCGAGGGTCACGCCACGCCACTTAAAATCGGAAGCGCCACTTTTGTCGCCGTCAATCTGGATGTGCATGACGACGGCAGCCGATTGTTGGATCTGACCGATGCGTCCCAATTCAACCTGGTCGGAGAATCCGGTGTTCAGGTCGCTGCCTGGAGTGTAGGCATTGAGATAACCGGCGGACACGCGCGGCAGCAAAAAGAAAATCCCAGCGGCCCCAAGCAGAATGCACAGCACGATCCCGGGAGCGATCAGGGACAGAGAAAAGGCCATCTGCCTGTACGCCCGTACGTCTGGCGAATCTTTTGCGGCGACGGTGGCGTGGACCGATGCGCGACGCATTTCCATCAGGATGAAAGTGGCGACTGCCATCAACATGAATCCGGCAAAGGCCAGCAGGAAAATGCTGTTTACTGTGAGGACGGCCGCGGCCAACACCATGAGGAACGCAATGACCGATAGAAAATAGTGGTCGCGGTCGCGTTGCGCCGAGAACAATCGCACGACCATGACGAAAAGCACGAGGTGAACGGTGGTGGCGAGAAAAGCGCCGGAGATCAGAAAATAATCCACCATGTAGAACCCTGCGTAACCCAGGGTGAGCGCGGTGGTCCAGCGTTCGGGGATGAGCAGGGTGCGTCGCGTCGCTAATAAATATCCGCGGAACAGAAGCGCGGCGCTGACTAGCAAGACGGTCACGGTGTCCAATCCACCGGTCGAAGCCAGGGTTCCGAAGCCGGTGAATACCAGCAGATAAAGCGCGACTTCAAAATAGCGCTGAACTGCGGCGGGCAACGGAATCTTTGATGTGGTGGGGCGAGCCATATGGTTGATCTATTGTTTCGCGATCGGCGCGGGAAGGGAAGGGTACTGAGGTGTACGGGAACTTTTGTGTACTCTGAGAAGGACGGCCAAGGCATCCGTAGTACGGGTCGCGGAGGGGAAGTTATTTCGGGTTGCGCCTTGGGCGCGTGCTCCGAAGGTTTTGCTTACCCAGGACTTTTCGTCCTGGGCTAAGCTTGGTCGCTCCTCCGGAGCTTTTTTCCGGAACGCGAGGCTCGCGGGCTTCTCAATGCTAAAATCGAATTGGTCAGGTATCGGTCCCGCGCGACGTCTTCTCGCCAACCCCGCCAGGTCCGGAAGGAAGCAACGGTAACGAGCTCTTACGTGTGCAGTGGGTCGCCGGTGCCTGACTTAGTTTTCGAACGTCCACACGCGGTTAGACTTTCTTCTCTCAATCATTCACAATATCTGGTTTTATCCAGGAGAAATCATTGAGCCAGCTCGTCCGCGCCAAAATCAGCGCCCTTGGTACCTACGTTCCGCCCCGTGTTCTCACCAACGCCGATCTGGAAAAGATGGTGCAAACATCGGACGAATGGCTGATGACCCGCACCGGTATTCGCGAACGGCACATCGTCGATAAGGGTGTTGCGACCAGCGATTTGGCGACCGAGGCAGCCAAAAAAGCTTTGGCCCAGCGTGGCATCACCCCGACCGACGTCGAAGCTATTATCGTGGGCACGGTGACGCCGGACATGTTTTTTCCCTCGACGGCCTGCCTGGTGCAGAACAAACTGGGAGCGAAAGGGGCGTGGGGATTCGATCTCTCGGCGGCCTGCTCAGCATTCGTCTATGCATTGCAAACTGGGACGCAATTCATTGCGTCGGGCGCGCATAAGAAAGTTTTAGTCATCGGAGCGGATGTGATGTCTTCCATCCTCGACTACACCGATCGCACCACCTGCGTGCTGTTCGGCGACGGGGCCGGCGCGGTGCTGCTTGAGCCGTCTGAAGATGAATTGGGGATCATCGATTTCATCCATGAAGTGGATGGCTCCGGCGGCTGCTCACTTTTTATGCCCGGAGGTGGCAGCTTGAATCCCTCCACCCATGAAACCATCGACAAGAAAATGCATTACGTTCATCAGGATGGCCAGGCCGTGTTCAAGTTTGCGGTACGCAAACAGCTGGAAGTCTGCGAGAAGCTTTTGCAACGAAATGGAGTCAACGTCAGCGACCTCGATCTTTTTATTCCGCACCAGGCGAATAAACGAATCATTACCGCGACGGCAGAGCGTTTGGGGCTTCCCGAAGAAAAGATTGTGATCAATATCGATCGTTTCGGGAACACGACTGCCGGGACGATTCCCCTCGCTATGAATACGGCGATTGAGGAAGGAAAATTGAAGAACGGTAATTTGGTGTTGCTGGCGTCAGTCGGCGCTGGGTTTACCGTGGGGGCGACGTTGCTGCGGTGGGCTTATTAGGCAAGCTCGTACCCGCCGCTGATGCTCACGGCTTCAACGTCGGCCTCAACAACACCTCGCTGACAAACGATTGCGGCGCTTGAGTCACGAGCATCGCAACCACATGAGCCACGTCATCCGGTTGAAGCATCTTCGCGGGATCTTTTCCTTCATGCGGACTCAAATCTGTATGCACCGATCCGGGGCAGACGACCGAGACGCGAATGTTGTGCGCCCGCAACTCCTCCGCAACCGAATAACTCAAGCCGTTCAATCCCCATTTGGACGCCGCATACGCGGCCCCATTCGGCAGGGCATTCTTTCCCGCCAGAGAAGAAATATTCACGATGTGTCCGCCGCGCGCCTTGATCATGGTTGGCGCGAAGGCGCGGATGCAGTAAAAAACGCCGCGTAGATTTATGTTGAGAACTTTGTCCCAGGCTTCCGGAGACATCTCATGTAATGGCGACTTGAAAGCTCCGACGCCGGCGTTGTTGACCAGTATGTCTACGCGACCGTGTTTTTTCTCTACATGCGCGGCGAGAGCGTTGACGGAATTCAGATCGGAGATATCACAAGTGACCGCATCGGCGTTTCCGCCGGCTTTCGAAATTGCTGCTGCGGTTGAGTCGAGTGGTCCGCGAGTTCTGCCGCATAGGACTACCGTCGCGCCCATCCCGGCGAGTTCATGGGCGATCGCTGCGCCGATGCCGCGACCCGCTCCCGTAACGACCGCGACCTGTCCGACGAGGGTGTTTTTATTGCTTTCCGGCATAGCGAACCATCCTGGACGTGCCCTATTTTGATGCAAAACTACCGGACGTGTCCCGTTCTGCATCTTACTAAACAGCGAAGGGGCACGGGAAAGCTTGCCTTCGGGGAAGGACATACTTATAATCCCGCTCACCAGAGATGTTGCTATTGCTCGGGTGTTTTAGACTTTAAGTTGTAGTTGTGCAGGGCGTTGTCATCGATTTCCGGAAATTTATTTTCCCCATATATCTCAAGGAGCTATCAGAATGAAGACCAGTTTAGTGGCGTTTGTGATTGCATTCGCTGGAATCGCATCCAGCCAGCAGGCAGCATCGCAATCGCAGCCCGCGGCACCGCAACAGAATGCACCCGCCACATCCGCTCCAGCCCCGCAGGCTTCGGCAGCCCCTGCTGCCGGTACGCCAGCGCCGAAAAAAGAAATTAAAGACCCCGCGGAATACAACGCCTACGTCAACGCCTTACAGCAGAAGGACCAGGCAGCCAAAATCAGTGGACTGGAAGCCTTCCTGGTGACCTATCCCAATAGCGTGATGAAAGAAGACGCGCTGGAACTGCTTATGCAAACCTACCAGCAAGCGGGGAACCAAGCGAAGGTGATTGAAGTGGCCAATCGCCTCCTGGCAGGGAATCCGAATAATGTGAACGCGCTGGTCTTGCTGTCCTACAACGAAAAGGGCGGACAAAAATGGGCGGACGCTGAGAAGGATGCGGAAAAAGGTCTGCAAAATCTGACGAACATGCCGAAGCCAGACGGTAAGTCCGACGCCGATTTCACCAAGCAGAAAGGACAGATGGGCGCCCTTTTGGATAGCGTGGCCGGGTTCTCAGCGCTTCAGTTGAAGGATTTTCCCACCGCCCAGAAGTATTTGCGGGCGGCGGTCGAGGCGGACCCCACCGATGTGGGCAACGTTTATCCCCTGGCCTTGTCTTATTTGACGGCAGCACCCGAGGATGATGTGAATGGGCTGTTCTTCATCGCTCGCGCGGCCAATCTTATTGCTGATCCCACCGGTAAGGCGGGAGTCATAAAATTCGGCCATAGCAAATACCTGAAATATCATGGCGCGGAAGACGGCTGGAATGAACTGTTGGCCCAAACCGCTACCGTAGGAGTTCCTCCTCCTGGGTTCACCATCGCCCAATACGTTCCTCCCACGCCAGCCCAGCAGGCGCATGATCTGGTAAAGGACAAGTCAGCCGACGACATCAAAAAGATGAGCTTCGCCGATTGGGAATTGGCGCTGTCTGCCGGCGCTCCTGAGGATGCCGACAAGGTTTGGAGCGTCATCAAGGGTGTCGCCCTCCAGATGGAAGGCATTGTGATCAAGGCATCGCCGACGGAGATGGATATTGCCGAGAGTTCGGACGATATCGACGCCAAGAAGGTCGACATCACGCTGACGATGGCCGGCCCCGTACCTGCCAAGCTGATGCCGACCGAGGGAGGTACGCTGGACTTTCAAGGTACCCCGGCGTCTTATACGGCGAGTCCGTTCATGATGAACATGGAGAACGGTACGCTGCTTACCAAAGCCAAGCCGGCAGCCCCCGCACACAAGGCTCCTGTGCATCGCAAGCCTGCGGCGCACTAGTTCATTCGCAGCAAGATCAAAGGGCAGCCCTTCGAGGCTGCCCTTTTTATTTTGTGGGAATTGAAGCGTAGCGGGGAATCTGCTTTTCGTTTAGCGTTCGGCAAAGAGCAGGTTCCTCGCGCGATAAAACTGCGCTCAGAATGACAAGATTGAGAGGGAGTTGATGGAAGAGCAAACGGCTCGGGCAGCCTGTATCGGCTGCCCTTTGATTTTATTCGAATAATTCTAGCGTGCTGCCTTCTTCTCGTAAGGAATCGGCCTCGCGCTGCGAGGAGGGCGTTTGCCGCCGTCCCGCAACTGGCGGACGTCGATCTTCAGTTCGGTAATCGTCCGGCTCAGGGTGTTGCGATGCATGCCGAGCTGGCGCGCGGCGCGGCACTGGTTGCCTTTGTTCTCCTGTAGAACGGTCAGGATGAAGCGTTTCTTGAACTCGCGAACAGCCTCGGAGTAAAGGATGTTGCTTTTGTACATCTGCATGATGAGTGCTTCGAGCTGATCTCTCACGATGTCTCTCTTTCTTGCTTATCTGTCGTGAAAAGCTTTTTAACGGAAATTGTCAGTGCTTACTTCGTCGGACTTGGCTTCTGTCGTTCCTCACGAAGCAAGTCCAGTCCCTGATAAAAACGTTGCCGCAACTCCGACGGCGCGACCCAAATCGCGGCCCGGCCGCCCACCATGAAGTACGGGGCCAATGCCGAACCCTCCAGCCACTTCGAGGTCGGTGTAAACGCCGCCATACCTACCAGGACAATCGCAACAACTAATGCTCCGCGCAGCAGGCCGAGCGCGCCGCCTAAAAGCCGGTCGAAAAAGCTGAGGCCTACTTCCTTGACGGCCCAATGGGTGATTCGTCCGGCAATCCCGGCGAGAATCATGATCCCAAAGAAAATGAGCAGGAAGCCTGCAATTTCTCCCAGCCAAATCGACTTCAAATACGGTGAAAAATGCTCCGCAACGCGGTGATACTGCCACGCCGCCACCAGATATCCAACGACTAAGCCAGCAATGCCAAAGGCCTCCCGGAAGAAGCCGGAACTTGCCGCCTGAGCGACTGACAGCAAAATCACTACAATGATGATCCAATCCGCGGCGTTCATCGGGACGCCCCGCGAACGCCGTTTCTGCTACACATCCAAATCACGCCCCGTGAGCTGCTTGTAGGCTTCGAGATATTTCTCGCTGGTCTTCAAAGCGACTTCCGCGGGCAGTGCCGGAGCGGGAGGCTTCTTGTCCCATCGAATTTCCTCGAGATAATCGCGAACGTATTGCTTGTCGAAAGATTCCTGCGCCATGCCGGGATGGTATTTGTCCGCCGGCCAGAAACGCGAAGAATCAGGGGTAAGCACTTCGTCGGCCAGGGTGATGCCGGCGGGCGTGAGTCCGAACTCGAATTTCGTGTCGGCCAGGATAATTCCTTTGCCTCGCGCGAAGTCAGACGCCTTTTGGTAAATCGACAGCGTCGCGTCGCGGAGCTTCTGGCTTAGGTCCACGCCGAGCAACTTGACCATCTCTTCGAACGAGATATTTTCGTCGTGTCCCGTGGTCGCCTTGGTCGCGGGGGTGAAAATCGGCTCTGGCAGTTTGTCCGATTCTTTCAATCCGGCAGGCAACTTGATACCGCAAACCGCGCCACTGGCCTTGTATTCCTTCCAGGCCGAGCCGGAAATGTATCCGCGCACCACGCACTCGACGGGGAACATGTCGGCGCGCCGGACCAGCATGGAACGGCCCTGCAACTGGTCGGCGTACTTTTGAATGGATGCGGGATATTTCGTTACATCCGCCGTGACCAGATGGTTAGGCACAACTTTGCTCAGAAAGTCGAACCAGAAAAGCGAAATCTGGGTGAGCACGCGGCCCTTGTGCGGAATGCCGGTTGCCAGTACGTAATCGAAGGCCGAGATGCGATCGGTGGCAACGAAGAGAAGGTGGTCCTTATCGACTAGATACACGTCGCGGACTTTGCCGCTGGCGTGAAGTTCTAGTTCCGGAAAATCTGTGCGCAACAACACGGTATCTAAAAGTTCGGGGCTCATGTTGGAATTCTACAGGCAGGAAACGTTGCGTATTCTAACGCGACGAAAATATTTGTCAACGGTTTAAGTCGGAGTTCATGAAGAAGCATGCATCCTATTCGAGGGAAAACAGTTGACAAGACTGAGGTGCCGCGAAATCCGGCACCGGGTACGGCTTTTCGGGCATATTCGTTGTGGAAAAACTGAGGAGAATCGGGACGATTTAATTTGGAAAAAATAAAGCACGACGCTTGCGCGTCGTGCAAGACCTATCGCTTTGGGTTAGGCCGTCGCCCCGAAGCGCACCGACACCAGTTTCGAAACGCCGGGCTCCTGCATGGTCACGCCGTAAAGTACGGGTGCAATGCTCATCGTTTTCTTGCTGTGGGTGATGAGTACAAACTGCGTTTGCACGCTCATTTCTTTGACCAGCTCAGTGAAGCGGGCGATGTTGGCTTCGTCGAGCGGCGCGTCGACTTCGTCCAGAATGCAGAAGGGGCTGGGTTGATATTGGAAGATTCCGACCAGCAGTGAGAGCGCGGTCAGAGCTTTCTCGCCGCCTGAGAGCAGCAGCACGTTTTGCAGCTTCTTGCCCGGAGG
>DATBAX010000296.1:0-8327 GCA_036271275.1 Terriglobales bacterium | reverse complement strand
GCTCCCTGGGAAAAAGTGAACGGCTGGACGCCAACTCAGTCGCATCTTGAAAAAGTAAAAGAAATTGGTCCGCCAGTGCCGATCTCGCCAGCCAACATGATGCCGATCTTTGTGTCCAAGGGCGCCAAGTCGATCGAGTTCTCGTGGACAAAAATGACCAACGCGGTGGGCTACCGGATACAGATTGCGCACAACCCGAACTTTACCAAGGTGGTGGTGAATCGCAAGGTTGATACCGCAGACATTCTGATCTCCGGTCTGACCGAAGGCGTGTATTACTGGATGGTGCAATCCTACGACGCCAAAGGCAAGGAATCGTCTGAGAGCGAAAAAAACCGCTTTAACATCATTCCCAAACAGGATGACAACGTGACCATCACTCTGGATTTGGATCCCATGGTTCAGCATGGTCACGTCATCGAGCTGACTGGGAAGACGGAAGTGGAAGCGCGAGTCATGGTCAACGGCCAGGAAGTGCCGGTGATTGGCACGGATGGCACGTTCCATTACTTCACTCCGCCGCTGCCGATGGGCGAGAGTGTGATCACCATTACGGCGCAGAATAAAAAAGGTGGGGTGAAGACCGAGCAGAAGAAAGTGGTGATTCAGTGAGCGCGAGCAGTTATCACCCAAGGTGCACGAACTTTCGATTGCTGTTCCAATGCCGGAATTCCCATAGAATCGAGACGGTAAGTATTACTGTCCAAAGGTAACTGGACACGGCGCAAGAGCGCCGGGCCCAACGCAAGAAAAAACCCGAGAAGAGAAAGAAGCTTTACGCATGTCAAATAACGGCTTCCATTCCAGCGCATCGCGCTTGCACAACCTGAG
This sequence comes from Terriglobales bacterium, assembly GCA_036271275.1. Lineage (GTDB taxonomy): Bacteria > Acidobacteriota > Terriglobia > Terriglobales > Acidobacteriaceae > DATBAX01. The sequence goes on along the minus strand of DATBAX010000296.1, from coordinate 7,496 downwards.
GTCGTTGTTCAGTGTTTTTTCCAGTGACCTCGCCATCGATTTGGGCACCGCCAACACGCTGGTTTATGCGCGTGGTAAAGGCATCGTCGTCAACGAACCATCGATTGTGGCCATCAACAAGAACACCGGCGAAGTCGAGGCGGTCGGCAAAGAAGCCAAAGAAATGCTGGGCCGGACGCCGGGCAACATTGTCGCCATCAAGCCGATGAAAGACGGCGTGATCGCCGATTTCAAAGTCACGGAAAAGATGTTGAACTACTTTATTCAGAAAGCGCACAACCGCAAGATGCTGGTGCATCCGCGCATTGTGATTGGCGTGCCTTCGGAAATTACCCAGGTAGAAAAACGCGCGGTCATGGATTCTGCCTATCGCGCCAAAGCCAGCGAAGTTTATCTCGTGGAACAAGCCATGGTGGCAGCCATCGGCGCGGGACTGCCGATTACCGAACCCAGTGGCAACATGGTCGTCGACATCGGCGGCGGAACTACGGACATTGCAGTCATTTCTCTCAGCGGCATCGTCTATTCACGTTCCGTGCGCATGGCCGGCAATCAAATGGACGAGGCCATCATGAATTACCTCAAGCGGAAATATAATTTGCTGGTCGGCGAACGCACCGCGGAACAGATCAAGATGGAGATTGGTTCGGCGTATCCGCTCGACAAACCGCTAACCATGGAAATCAAAGGCCGCAACCTGATTGAAGGCGTGCCGAAAACGATTACTGTCGACGACAGCGAAATTCGCGAAGCTTTGAGCGAATGCGTTTCGACCATTATGAATGCGGTCCGCGTCGCTCTTGAACGTACACCACCAGAGCTTTCCGCGGACATCAGCGATCGCGGCATCGTTCTCACCGGCGGCGGCGCGCTGTTGAAGAATCTGGACAAGCGCATTCGTGAAGAAACCGGATTGCCTGTGTCCATTGCCGACGATCCGCTATGCAGCGTGGTGCTGGGTACAGGAAAAATGCTCAGCGATTTCAAGTTGCTGCGTAAGATTTCGATTGAGTAAAAAAGGCAGCTTCTAGCTCCTAGCTCCTAGCCACTACAACCTACAACGAGTCTGCTAGAAGCTAGCAGCTAGAAGCCAGTAGCTGATTTCATGGAAAATCTCGTCACCCGCTATCGCAACGTCACCATTCTGGTGGCGATTTTGTTTACCCAGGTGCTTGGGCTCGCGATCCAGGTCCGGCGATCCAGCGAAAACCAATCCAGCCGCTTGATTCGAGTTTGGGTGGTCGGCGCCATCACTCCTCTGGAAAAATTACTGGTGTGGTCGCAAGGTGGGGTTTCCGGTGTTTGGCACAACTATGTTTATTTGCGGGGCGTGCGCCAGGAAAATCGCGATCTGCGGCAAGAGATCGAAAAATTACGCCTTGAACAGGTTGGCCTGAGTCAGGACGCTCAACAAGCCCAGCGTTTGCAGTCCATGCTCGGCTTTCGCGAACAATTTATTTCCCAGACCATGCCCGCGCAAGTCATCGGCACCAGTGGCAGCGAGCAATCGCGTTTGATTTTCATCGACAAGGGATCGCGCGATGGCATCGCGAAGATTGCGGACGACGAGACCGACATCGACAAAGAAAAAGGCGACAAAGAGAAGGGAAGGGACCGCGGCAAAGACATGGCGGTCATCACCTCCGCCGGTGGCGTTGTCGGCAAGGTCTTGTATGTAAACCGGACGACTTCGGAAGTGCTGCTCATCAACGATCAGTCGAGCGGAGTCGGCGTGATTCTGGAGAAGTCCCGCTTGCAGGGGATTTTGAAGGGAACCGCGGCCGGCAAGGTTGTGCTCGACAAGATCATGAACGATGAGCAAATCGAAGTCGGCGAAAAAGTGCTGACCAGCGGCGGCGACCGGATTTTCCCCAAAGGATTGTTAGTCGGCACCGTGAGCGAAGTTGCTCCGGGGCCAGAATCGTTTCTGAGGATTACGGTCAAACCCGCGGCCGATTTGGCCCGGCTGGAAGAAGTGCTGGTAATTACCAAGAAAGTCGAACAAGCGCCGTCGGTGGCGGACGAAGGCCCGGTGCGCGCCGTGGATATTTTGACGGATAGGCTGCCGTCAGTGCCGGACAAGCCGCCGACTGCTATCGATGGAACGGCGGCGACCTCGCCCGCCGCGAAGCCTGGCGCGAAACCTGAAGGAGCGGATTCCAAGCTTTCTACTACGTCAACCGCCGCACCTAAAACTGCCAGCAAACCGGCGCTTGCGCCTACGGGGACAACCACGAAACCGGCAGCATCAGGCGTCAAGCCGGTGAATTCCACATCTCCGACTGGCCAGACAAAGCCTGCATCGAAACCGAATTCCACGCCGGAGAGTAATCCCCAATAGCGTGCCTATCACTTACACATCCAATGAGCAGATTGAGGTTTACCGGTTCAGTATTCCGGTAACCATCGGCGTGCCTCTGCTCGCGTTATTTTTTCAAGCTTTCCTGCCACGGCATTTTCCATTCTTTACTTATTTCGATTTGCCGTTGCTGGTGGTGATCTTTTTTGCCATCGCACGCCGGAGTCAAGTCACCGGATTGCTGACCGGCGCGATTATTGGTCTGGCGCAGGACGCTCTCACCAGCCAGCCCATCGGCCTCTACAGCCTGACAAAGACAATCGTCGGCTATGGCGCGTCTTCGTTGGGAGTAAAGCTGGACGTTGAGAATGCCGGCGCCCGCTTCCTAGTGACGCTGTTCTTTTATCTGCTACACGAGGTCGTGTATTTCACCGTGGCCCGCGGCATGTTGAAAATGAACATGCACTACACCTGGCAACATGAGTTGAGTTCGGCGCTGTTGAATGCGGTGCTGGCCGTGGCGTTGTTTGCCGTGCTGGATCGGTTCAAACAGAGAACGTGAAAATCGTCGTTGGTCGTTGGCTAAACAACAAAACCTTAATGACTTTGGTCACGCCTCAAGCGGTCAAGTGCTCGGTGGAAGATTTACAATGAACTTAGCTTTCGCTTGCTAATCCCAAGCTCGAATCAACCCAAGCAAGCCAACGACGAACGACCAATTTTATGTTCGGCCGCGACGAAAAAGTTTCGCTTGTCCGCCTGACCGCGATGCAGTACATCATTCTCGGAGTCTTTCTGCTGCTCGCTTATGGATTGTGGCGGTTGCAGGTGACTTCGAGCGGCGTGTACTCCGCGCTCGCGGAAAAGAACCGGGTGCGCACGATTCCGATCCTTGCGCCGCGCGGAAAAATTCTTGACCGTGAAGGCCGCGTCATCGTCGATAACTACCCCTCGTCTACAGCATTGTTGTTGCGAGATTCATCGCGCGATTTGGCGGCCGATGCGGTCTTCATCGCGGATGGCTTGCACCTTGATGTAAAAGACGTCCGCGACCGCGTCAGGAAAATGTCCAGCGCGCCGCAATATCAGCCCATTTACCTCAAAGAAGACATCACCAACGACGATCTGGCGTTCATCGAATCGCACCGCAACGAGTTGCCGGAGTTGGCCGTCATCACCGAGCATCGCCGCCGTTATCCCCGCAAGGGTTTTATGGCCCACCTGATTGGCTATGTCGGCGAGGTCAGCGGCGACATGCTCAATCAGCCGCAGTTTGATTTGTATAGTCCCGGCGATGTGGTGGGCAGGTCGGGCGTCGAACTGCAATACAACCAGACTTTGATGGGCAAGAATGGTTCGCGCCAGGCAGTAGTGAATAGCCACGGAAAAGAAATGGGACAACTGGCCGAGAAGCCAGCAGTCCCGGGCCAGGCGCTGCATTTAACAGTCGACATCGATTTGCAAATCGCCGCTGAAGAAGCCATGGGCGATAAGAACGGCGCGATGATCGCGATGGATCCGCACACTGGCGAAATCCTGGCAATGGTGAGCCGTCCTACTTACGATCCGAATGATTTTGCCATTCGAGTTTCGCGCGATCAATGGAGCAAGCTGATTAACGATCCCGACAAGCCGCTGCTCAACAAAGCCATTCAGGCGCAACTCGCTCCTGGTTCCACTTTCAAGATCCTGATGTCGGTTGCGGGCTGGCAGGAAGGCATCGCGCAGACGCTGCATGTGAATTGCACCGGCGGCGCAATGTTCTATGGACGCCGCTTCGGCTGCTGGGTAAAAAGTGGACACGGTGCTGTGGATCTGACGCGAGCGATTTATCAGTCGTGTGACGTTTTCTTTTACACCTTGGCGGAAAAGCTGGGCATTGATCGCATCGCGAAATATGCGACTGCTCTCGGCTTGGGACAAAAAACCGGGATCGATTTGCCGCAGGAAGTCAGTGGGATCATGCCATCGGAAGAATGGAAGATCCGCAACTTCAAGCAGAAGTGGTTTGCGGGTGAAACGATTTCAGTCGGCATCGGGCAAGGGGCAATTGCGACTACACCGGTACAGCTCATGCGCGCCATCTCCGCGATTTCCATGGACGGCCGCATGGTCGTTCCCCACGTGGCCAATCCGACCGGCCTTCCCCCGGAGTACGTGCAGACAAGTCACATGAAGGACGTGACCAATATTCCGATCGAATCTGACGGATTCAATCTCATCACCGATGCCATGAGCCGGGTCTTATTGCCGGAGGGAACGGCGCAATCGGCCCACATTCCCGGAATCGATATTGCCGGTAAAACCGGATCGGCGCAGATTGTTTCGCTGGCCGTCCGCGCCAAGCATATGGGCAACCAGGCGCTGAATCAGAATGGATGGTTTGTAGGATTCACGCCGCGGCGCGATCCCGACATTATTGTTTGCGTTCTGTTTGAAGGCGGAGAGCACGGGAAGTTGGCGGCGCGCCTGGCGACGCAGGTGATCAAAGCCTACGTGGACAAGCAACGAAAATCGCCGACGAAAGTGGCCGGTGCCGACAAGAAAGTGGAAGTGGGCGCTGTGTGGAACGGCGACGACGACGATTTGCTGGGCGGGCATTTTGCGGTGGAATTGGCAAAGAAGCATTTGCCGATAGCGGCAGCCGCGCCGGGATTGCAGTAGAGCGGGCCAGAGAAGAATGCAGGGGTCCTTCGACTCCGTGAGTGCTTCGCTCCGCGAAACACTCACTGCACTCAGGATGACAGAGGTAATAAAGTTGTGACAAGGACTGCAAGTTAGTGACAAGGTTTTAGGCGAACGGCCACCCGCCAACAGCTAAAAGCCAACGACCAAGGACGAACGACCAACGACGGTTCCTATGTCTCGTTACATTTCATTTCGCGATTTCGATTGGGTGCTGTTGATCTTTGTGCTGGCCATTTGTGGGTTGGGCGTCCTCGAGATTCGCAGCGCGACCGAGCATACGAAATTTGCCGGCTCGCATATCAAACAGCTTTATTGGATTGTGGGCGGCGTTGGCGGCATGTTCCTGGTCAGTTTTCTCAACTATCAGATATTGCTCGAGCGCGTGCATTGGATGTACATCGCTGCCCTGGGCTCGTTGATGATTGTGTTGATCTTCGGCCAGAAATATCTCGGTGCCCGGCGCTGGGTAAAAATGCCCGGCGGACAACACTTTCAGCCGTCGGAGTGGGTCAAACTTATCCTGATTCTTGCGGTTGCCAAGTACTTTGCTGATTTGCAGCAACGCGAACTTTCCTGGTCGGATTTCATCAAGGCGGGGGCCATTGTCGGCGTCCCTATGCTGATGGTTCTGGCTCAACCCGATCTGGGTACGGCCCTGACTTACCTCCCAATCGCTATCAGTGGCATCTTTCTGGGAGGCTTGCAGCTCAGGCAAGGGTTGGTCGTGGCTCTCATCGCCGCCATGGGGATCGGTGCGGTGTTCTTTGTCCCGAGGGTGCATGTTTTGAAGCCCTACCAGCGGGATCGCCTGACCAGCTTCATGCACCCGGACGCCGACAGCCAGGGCTCCGGTTATCAGGTCAATCAGTCTTTAATTGCTGTAGGTTCCGGGGGAATTTGGGGCAGTTCGGAGGGCTCGCAGACCCACTTGTCGTTTTTGCCAGTCCCACAAACGGATTTCATCTTTGCCGCCTTTGCCGAGGAGCATGGATTTATCGGCGCGTTGGGGCTGTTACTGCTATACTTTATCGTGCTAATGAGGTTGACTCAGAACGCGCAAACGGCGCCCGACCGCGCTGGCACGTTTCTGGTAATGGGTGTGGTGGCTGTGCTTAGTTTCCATATCCTGGTCAACGTTGGCATGGTGGTCGGTTTTATGCCGGTCACCGGAATACCTTTGCCTTTAATGAGTTATGGCGGGTCTTCTGTCCTGTTTATGTTCCTGGCGCTGGGAATGGTCATGAACGTCCGAATGCGCCGTTTCGTGAACTGAGGCGGGCGGAAGATGGCGAAGTAGTAAACTCGCGCCAGCCAGGCGCGGCAAAAAATTTAGCAATACCAATATAGAGATCCAAGAAAACGATCGCCCTCGCGTGAAGAGGGCACTCACCGGCCGAATCAGCAGTCAAAGGCCGGGCAGGATTGAAGCGAAAGCGCTTCCGTGGCAGGTAACGGCCCCCTCTAGTCCCGAGGACTTTGAGAGAGCGGTCACAAAGCCGGAGGCGCGGTGAATGCGATCAGTGGATAAGATTATTAAGCTTACGCAACGGTTCCGGTCACGGAGAGAACTCCGAGGCCCTAGCTGTCCTTTGCGTGGCCCAACCATCGCAGCTCTCGATCCTCCCCGTACTTTCCTGCAATTCTCCCGGTGAATCCGTAGGCCCTAAGGCCACGGACCGGAGTTTGCATGTCAAAAGAACTATTTGTATCGACCACCCCACACGAAACCAAAGTTGGGATGGTCGAAGATGACCTCCTCGCCGAAATTTACCTCGAACGCGAAAACGAATACACCCTGGCCGGATCCATTTACAAAGGCCGGGTCACGCGCGTCCTTCCCGGAATGCAGTCGGCTTTTGTCGATATCGGACTTGAACGCGACGCCTTCCTCTACGTCTCCGATTTCATGGAACTGGAAGAAGGCGACGACCTCGACGATATTCCGACCAATCGCCCGGTAACCGAGAACGCTCAACCGGCGAATACCGATGCCGGCTTGCAACAGGACGAGCCTGGATTCGCCGCTACAGGAAGCTCGGACGCGCCAGCGCGCTTCGGGCCTTCGAATGGCAGGGAACAGGGCGAAGGAGATGGCCGTGGGCGCCGCCGCCGTCGTGGCCGCCGCGGAGAGCGGATGCCGGATGCCAAGTTCGCTCGTCCAGTTTCGGATGCGCCCGTGGAAGCTGCTGCGCCGGTCGAACATGTGGAACAGAGTGACCGTCCCGCGCGCAATGATCGTCCGGAACGCTCGGGACGTCAGGATCGCGGAGGACGCTTTGGGCGTTCCGAGAGAAACGACCGTCCGGAACGTTCGCAACGCACCGAAAGCTCCGATGATTTCGGGCCGCCGCCGGGATACCAGCCGATTGTGCTGCCGGGGGAATCGATTTCGAAATATCGCCAGGCACAGAATTCGCCGGCGCCGCAGCGTTCATTCACCCCTCAGGCCCCTGCTTCGACAGAAACTTTTTCGGACGATGAGCCATTTTTCGCCGAATCCGCCGAAGTC
>DATBAX010000295.1:0-6558 GCA_036271275.1 Terriglobales bacterium | reverse complement strand
CGCGTGAATGGCTTTGCGCAGATGTGCTTCCACCTTCTTGCTGGCGGAAACACCACGATCTTTTTTGGCTGATGGTTTCTTAACAGTTGGCATGCAGGGCGTTCAACATACTTGTGGTCGATATATATATGCTGAATGAAGCCAAAAGGCAAGGCCTGACAGCACCATGCACCTTAGTGTTTACGCCCAGGATTGTCAGGCCCTTTACTTTGGACTGGTTCCAGATCGCGGTTGGGCCTATTACAATTGTCAACAACACGGTCGGCAGGATTGCCAGACAATGCGTCAAGTAGTTGCTTTCTGGCATTTATTGTGTCACGACCACGGTGGCCCATTAACCGGAACCCGTGACGTATCCGCAGGGGCGAAGGCCATTGCCCGCACTGCCAATGAAACCCAAGCGGGGCAATAGATTCAGCGAATTGTGCAAGCTCGGGATTAGGGCCGTAAGGCACGTAAAAACGCAGATGACGCGATCTTTAAAAAGCTGCTGTCAGAATTGTAGACATTAGTGTCAACAATATTTGTCTTGACACTTGCCTAAGCGTTGAGTTAACTTCCGCGACGGCCATGAGAGTCTTTCAATCCACGTCCGGAGATTGTCGCTACCGGAATCCGGTTTCAAAAGACCCATGCAATACAGCGCCTCGACGCCGAGGCGCATCCCCGACCCGAGCACCTAGGACCAAGGAGACCACGATGAACTCCGCCCCAAACCGCTTTTTCCGATTCCTCACAATTTTCCTGCTGGCAACCTCCAGCTTATTACTACATGGACAGACTGCGGTTACCGGAGGCATCGAGGGCAACGTCACCGATCCTTCTGGAGCAGCCATTTCTGGGGCAGAAGTAGGAGCCACCAACACCGCGACCGGCGTGACTCAATCGACCGTCACCAATGGCGGCGGAGCGTATCGGTTTCCTAGTTTGATCCCGGGACCGTATTCCGTCTCAGTCAAGAAATCGGGATTCGCGGAATTTTCGAGAGTGGATATCCGAATTGACGCTGGAATCGGTGTCCGCGTCGACGCGAAACTGCCCGTCGGCACGGCAACGAGCAAGGTAGAAGTGACCGGCGAAGCGCCGCTACTCCAGACGGACAGCGCTGAAATTAACGAAACCATTCATTCAGCCGAAATTAGCGCGCTTCCCACCTTCGGTAATAACGTCTCGCGTTTGTCGTTGTTGGCACCTGGTGTCTCGATGCCAGGAGGGCAGCTCGATCTCCACCCGGAAAACGCAGGTGAGGATTTCAACCTCAATATCAACGGCGCTGCGCCGAATGCGAACGGTCACTTACTGGATGGAGTCGAGAACACCGAAGCGATTCAGGGATTGTCAATTATTGTAGCGGCCCAGGACTCGGTGCAGGAAGTGAAGCTCGCCACCAGCGACTACGATGCCGAATACGGCAAGGTAGCCGGTGGGCTTTGGCAGATCACTACGAAGTCGGGCACAAACGCAATTCACGGCTCGGCGTTCGAGAACTATCGCACCGCTGGATTCAACGCGGCCGATCACTTCAGTCAACCTAACGGCATTCCCGGCAATGTCTGGAACCAGTTTGGCGGCAGCGTCGGCGGTCCGGTGATCAAGGATAAGATCTTTTTCTTCGGGGATTACCAGGGGATGAGGAACAATCTCTTCGGTTCCGGCAATGAAACTGTGCCGATCGAAGCTTTCAGGACCGGCGACTTCAGCTCTGTAGCAGCGACCGATCCAATTTATGATCCGTTGACCGGAAATCCAGATGGCACAGGCCGAACTCAGATCGAGTGCAACGGCGTGCTCAACGTAATTTGCCCTGATCGCCTTAGTGCAGCCACGCAGAACTTGCTAGCGCTTTTGCCCCTGCCGAATGCCCCGGGAACCCAACAAAACTACAAGATCTCGCGGCCCGCTACTTTCGGTCAGGATCAATTCGACACTCGCGTTGATTTTTTTGCGACTTCAAAAACCGTTATGTTCGGAAAGTTCACTTATTTTAAGGCGAACTTCAATACTCCCACGGCCTACGGCGTCGCGGGTGGTGGTAACCCGATCACCAGCGGATCGTCAAACGCGGGACTTTCGTCCGATCACGACAAGAGCGCGATGTTCGATTATCAACACACTTTTTCTTCTTCCCTGTTAACGGACGCCCGATTCGCTTTCACGCGCCTCATCATCTCCGAGTTGCAGCCGGATTACACCACCGACGCGGCTAGCGCCGCCGGCATCCCAAACATCAACCTCGGTACCGTCTATACCTCTGGCTTGCCCTCTATACAGGTCAGCGATCCACTGACTGGGTTCACGATGGGCGACGAAGGTCTGCCATTCTTTGAACGCGAAGCCAACTTCGAGTTCTACGACAACTGGACAAAAACCGTGGGCCACCACTCTTTCAAGTGGGGTGGTGATATAGGAAAGTTCTTCGGCATTCGAACCGATGTCAGCGGGCGCGGCAACTTTTCGGTTGCCCAGGGACTCACTCAGCTCAATGATCCCTCTTGCACCGGCACCCTGGCTCCCGGCAGTTTTTGCGGATCTGGCTTGGCTGCCTTCGAACTTGGACTCACCTCCGGCTTTAACAGGGATATAACTCTTTTACAACCGCAAGAGAAATACTGGAAGGAAGCGTTCTACGGTCAGGATACCTGGCAGGTGAACTCCAAGCTCACTCTGACATTGGGCCTGCGGTGGGATTATATGAGTCCGATCTTCACGCCAAACGGCGAGAGCGTCGGAAACATCGATATAGCCACCGACACATTGCTATTGACCAACCTGGCCGGCAAATATGCCGGAGTAAAAACTCCGAGAACCGAATTCTCACCGCGTATTGGTGTGTCGTATCGCCTGCCGCATGAAAGCGTGCTCCGCGCCGGATACGGCCGCAGCTACTATATGAACGCGGACGGCGCGGGATTTGGAACCCAGGGCGGGGGCTGGCCCATCAAGCAAAGCCAGACCGATGTCCAGGCCAATCCCTTTGCCCCACTGGCTTACACACTCGATCAGGGGCCGGGCGCTCCGGCCGCACTTCCTGCATTTCCGTCCAATGGCCAGATTTCATTCGCAGGCGCGCCGGGCGGCAGCGAATACTTCGTTGGGGTCGGAACCTATCCGCACAGTTACAACGATACCTACAACGTAACCCTGGAACATGCTTTCCCCTATCAGATCACCGCTTCAGTCGCATATGTGGGGAATATTGGGCGGCATCTCTGGGACAACTACAACGTCAACCTGGCGGCTCCTGGACCGGGCGACTACACCACTCGCGAGCCGTTCTTCGCCAGTTACGGTTGGAACGTCGCAGAATACCAACGGAATAACGCGGTTGCGAATGAACCGGAATTGAGAAGTAACTACAATTCGCTGCAGGCTCACGTCGAAAAGCACTTTCATCAGGGATTGTATTTACTGAGCAACTTTACTTGGGCTAAGTCGCTTGACGATGGTACTTTCGGTCCAGGAGACGGGAACGGAAATCAATTCTGCTTCTCCTGCAACTACGGACCCTCGGGCACCGTGAGACCATGGTCCTGGGTGAGCGCGGCGAACTGGGAAATCCCGTTCGGCCATGGAAGGGCTTTTGCAAACAATTTGAGCCGAGTTGCGGATGCTGTTGCCGGAGGGTGGGCGCTTAGCGGGATTTTCAACTTCGAAAGCGGATTGCCTTTCACACCGTATTACAACTCCTCAGTATTGCTAAATTCCCCTATTACGGATAGACCGAACCTGGTCGGCGATCCGCATGTGTCCCACCCCAACCAATATGAGTGGTTCAACCCGGCGGCCTATGCCGCACCTACGACGCTGTACACCTTCGGAAACGCTGGACGCAACAGTCTAATGGGCCCGGGACTTGGCTTGATCGACTTGTCGTTGACCAAAGCCTTTACCATCACCGAGAAGACTCACTTGGATCTCAAGTGGGATGTGTTCAACGCATTCAACCGTGAGAATTTGGGAAACCCCAACAACATTATTAGTAATGCCAATGCCGGACAAATCACGGGTATTGTCGATTTCCGGCGTCGCATGCAGATCGGGGCGCACCTGACGTTCTAAAGTTGTCCCACCCCTGTCAACCAGACTTGCCTCGGCGATAAACCGAGGCAAGTCTTTTTGCGCGAAGATGCGGTTTACCTTCTCACTAAATTTCCACGGTTTCGAATTCCAAACTTTTTACCTGAATACGTATCGAGGATCCTGAAATGAAATCGTTCCTGCTCCTGGCCTGCCTGAGTATCTTCTCCGCAAACCTCGCAACCGCAGAAGTCTCCATCACGAAATCCGCAAATGGGTGGGCACTATCGAACGGCCACGTTCGAATGGAGTTGACCCGCTCGTCGGATATGGTCCAGTTGAAATCACTGAAGGGTGACGGCGGCGCGGAATGGGCCGTTGCGGGTACTCCATTGATCGCTTCTCCAGACAAGTCGGAGAAGCCATACCATTACACGGACGACGTGATTTCGGATTTGTCAAAGGGCGCGAAAGAATTGACATTGCGCTTTCAATCGGAATCCGGCGGCGTTTTATCCCTCATGTTGAAGTTGTATCCGACCGGCGCGGTGGTCGAGGCCTTCACAAAGATCGAAAACAAAGGACAGCATGCTCTGGCGCTCGATCCGCGGATTGATCCGATTTTCCTAACCTTGAAGAATCCTGCAGAGGGCTTGAAACCTTATTCGTCCGCAAAAGATCAGCATGGATTTCAACCTGCGGGCGTCCTCTCGAAAGTCTCGCGTGACTTTAAAGATTGGCTGGTGCTGGAAAACGCAAAGGCTGGAGAATCAGCCCTCATAGGAGGAGAACCCGGAGTCGGCATTTTGGGATGGAAAGCCAGCGCCAGCACCTCGGGCGCCGGAACCGTACTGCACGCGGGGACAGTATTCCTTAAAGATAAGAAATCCGGACCGCCGCCGATCTTCGAACTCGCTCCCGGCGATTCTGTCGAAACCCCACTCTCATTTTTCGCTCTCGCAAAAGGTGACACGGACGACGCGGGAAATGAAACTTTTCGGTATCTGAAGCAGTATGTGTTTCAAACGCCGCTGCCGAACAGTCCGCTAATCACGTATTGCATATGGCTTACGCAAGAGAATAGCGAAGCCCAGTTGCTCAAAGAGTTGGAGTTTGCCAAGAGCATGGGATTCGATGTCTATTACCACGACGCCACCTGGTATGAGGGCGCCTCGGTGGTGCCTGGCATGAACGATTGGACGTCGGGCCTGGGCAGTTATCAGGAAGACAAAGTTAAATTTCCGCACGGCCTCAAGAATTTTTCGGAGGCTGTGCGAGCCGCCGGTATGAAATTCGGTTTGTGGGTCGATCCGGGAAACGTGGACGCGGCACGTGTCGAGTCGGGTGAAATTCCATCCGAGTGGCTTGCGATGATTGACGGCAAAACGATCGGCACCACGCATCCGTCACTCGCAATCACGAAACAACTGTGCCTCGGAGATCCCAAAGTCGTCTCATGGGTTGAAAAACAGCTTGGAGATATTATCGAAAAGTGGCACCTGGAATGGATCAAGTGGGACCCATCCTCAACCGTAAACTACGAATGCAACCGCACCGATCATGGACACGGCAAAACAGATGGAGCGTATGCGGCCTATCTTGGCCGAGTGGAAATCCTGAAATATCTGATGAATCGTTTTCCGAATCTTTCGGGGTTTGAATGCGATCCGTCGCTTCTGTATGCGCGTACCAATCCCGGTCCGCAGGGCCTGTTGCCGGGCGGGTACACCAATGAATTCATCATGGGGCCCATGCTCAGCCCTAACGTATGGGGATCGCTGGCTACGATCGGAAAGGGCGATGCCAACCGGGAGAACCTGACCGCCCGGTGGTATAGCGCTTCTGCACTCGACTATTATTTCCGCAAGCATTTCACTCACGGTGTAACTTTCGGAAACGTGAATGGCATGTCGTCGCAGTTTCTTTCCGCCGCGCCTCCGGGATTCCTCGAGGCCTTCCGACGAAACCTGTATTTCTTTAAGCAATACCGCCACCTGTTACTGGATGACGTCTACCATCCAAAAGTTGCCGCCTCGGGATGGAGTTCGGTGCAATACGTGAAGGCGGATGCGAGTGAATCCGTAGTTTATGTTTTCCGTGACAAGTCGCCAACCGCCGCGACCGCAGTGAAGCTGCGCGGCTTGGATCCGAAAGCGATGTACAAGGTCACAAGTCTAAACGACCGCCCCGGCCGGGACAGGGTGATGACGGGCGAAACACTCACGAACGGCATAGGCGTTAAGTTGCCGGAGCCGTGGCTCGCTAAGGGCGACGGTTTTTTCAATAACGAATTTGCCAATCAGGAAGAGTACGGGTCTGATGTTCTGCTATTGAAGAAAGTGGAGCAGAACTAATTATTGAATAATGACTGTCGGGTCCCACACGATGGGATCCGCACGGTTCTCGTCGTTGTGCTTCACTACAAAACGTAGTTTGTCGCCCGCAGCTACTCTAAGGTCCTGAATGTCGTAAGTAGTGGCCGAATCGTATTTTGGAAATACCTCGGCCCATCCTTCTTTCGGCCAGACCTGCTCGTTATTT
>DATBAX010000294.1:0-29157 GCA_036271275.1 Terriglobales bacterium | reverse complement strand
CCTGGCGGAATGTTTCTCAATGCCTCCGCCACATCCGGAGGTAGTGGAACGTAAACAGGACTGCCCGTTTTTGCGCGATATAGGAATAACTCGCCACTTTCGTTCAGACGGCGCCTCTCCAAAGTCACGGCATCCCTGATTGCAAGTCCACTCCAGCACATTAGCAACGTGAGAATGCGAAGCCGCGTTGCTTGGTTCCTGCATTCCACCCAGCCCCTCGGCTGATAGATGTAAGTCGCATCCATGATTCTGTCGAATTCGGGCACAGGGAAGTAATCCGTGGGAGGACCGTCTGCTCTGATTCGACCCAGCAGAACAGCGGGATTGGATTTGATCCAGCCGAGACGCAAACAGTAGTAGAAAAATCCGATCAACCGCTCCTGTTTTTTCTTCTTCGCCAGGGGACCATCGGTCCATGTGTCGCGGAAGGCTTCGAGGTCGGCGGGCGCGATCTCCGTGGTGTCTGTGAACCCAGCGGAAGAGGCCCAGCCGAGGAACTGCTTCTCGAAGATTGTTGTCAGGTTGTCGAGCGTGGAGTCGGCGAGATTCTCGTTGCGCTTGCTGTTCAGAAATCGTGTCACTGCCTCTTTGACGGTGACAAGAGCAGGCTCGGGCCGAGAGGCCTCTTCTAGTCCTTTCTCCTTGGCTTCATATTCCTCTTCCAGCTTCCGCTTGAAGTCTTCGGCCTTTTCCAGCTACGCGTTTTGGCACTACGACGGATGAAGGGACCATCAGATCCGAGCAGCCCGTTGATCCACTTGGGACAGCGGCAGCGCTTGTAGTTGATGTCGATGGAAGGGCAGGGAGGATAGTGGCGGGAGTAGACAGAGAGCATGGAATCAGCACCTTTGCCGAATCCATTGTACGTTTACTGTACGTTTTCTATAAACTTGTAAAGCGTTTTATATCAGTAATTTATATTGGTGGAGGCGGCGGGAGTCGAACCCGCGTCCGAAAATGTTACTGGTCAAGAGACTACATGCTTATTCCAGTTCATGCCCCAGGCATTACCCTGGGACGTTCGCGGTCGTCGCTCAGAACGGACAAGAAACGCCGACTGCTAGCCTGTGATCTTAACCTCTCTCCCCAGACGTAGAAGAGAAGAGCAGCTCTCTGTGTGACGTTCGCTCACCGCCCAAGAGCAAAGCGGTGGAAAACGGCTGCCTAATTAATTAGGCTGCGTATGCCATTTGTTGATTGGCAATTATCATTTTGCCCACGATTACAGGTGCGAGCACCCTGGCATGCCTCTTGGCCGCAAGCATCTCCGTCGAAACCGTGACGCCCCCACTGGTGGGAATTGGCCGTTTCAAAGAACCACTTCTAATCTAGGTTGCCCCGGAAGGGAAGTCAAATTACTGATTTAGATGACGAACGGCCTTAGCCAGGTTCAAAAGTCCGCCCGCAATTGACTTAAATAGCATAAATATGCAACAATAGCATGCATAGGATAAATTGAGCATGTCTACTGCCGTGTCGACCTCTGATTCCGACTTGGTGCGAAAATACGCGTCCGAAGTTTATCTTTCACCCGCGCGGCGAAAGAGAAGTGAGACTTTTTCTATTAACGTCGGCGCCGTCCACAAAGCTTTGCAATTAAACAACCGCGTCCCTCTGGTGTGCGCGGCGTTAAGTTCCAAGAAATTCTTGACCGAGAATGGACTGCGTCTCGCTTCGAAGACAGGTCCGCCGTCGGGCCAGAGCACGACTGTGACTTTTACTTATGAATTCGTGGATCGTGATCAAAGCAAATCGGACTCCTTGGAAGCGTGGAAAAAGCTTCGCGGCATCGCGAAAGATATATTTGCTTCTTTGGGCGGGGGAGAAGCTTTCGTTCGCGAAGAACGGGCGAATTTTTATGGATCCCCTGGTGACGATCCTCTAGAAAGACATCGAGGATGAGCCGCATCTATTGGGACACCATGCTTTTCGTCTATTGGATAGAGGATAACCCGCGCTATGCGCCTCGCGTGCTTCAAATCCTCGAGAATATGAGTCTCCGGCAAGATCAGCTTTGTACCAGTGCGTTTACCGCCGGAGAAGTTCTCACGGGTCCAATAAAATTCGGGTCGCCCCAAATCGCCGGCAAAATTCGAAATATTTTTCAATCACCCCTTGTCGAAGTTCTGCCATATACGCTTGAGACCTCTGAATTCTATGCGGAGATTCGGGCGACCCATAGGATATCCGCAGCGGATGCGATTCACCTCGCCTCCGCTGCGGAGGCAAGAACTGATCTTTTCTTAACTAACGACAAGAATCTGGTTGGCAAGGTCATCCCTGGTATTCAATTCATAGCTGGCCTGGACTCGAACATCATTTGAGGAACGCCTAAAGCTGCGACGAGGGTCAGTCGCCATTGGGCAAATTCAGTTCCAAAGTCCGAAGACTCAATGGGCCGGAGAGGTTCCGGACAGTCTCGCTCGTATCTGCTCCCACGCCTGCGTTACTCGCGGTTCGTGCGAAAGCTCGGCAGCGCGATGAAACGAAGCCTCTGCTTGGGACAGATTTTTGAGTTGGAGAAAGCAGTCTCCCTGTCCGGCCCACGCATACCAGTCTTGCGGATATTGCTTTACGATCTCGCCGAATATTGGGAGCGCTTCATCACAACGGCCTTGCTCGTCGAGGCTGAGGGCCATTTGTACGTGGGCATGGGCAAGGTTCAAGGCGACCGGAGCGTTGTTCGGTGCGATTGCGTGGGCGACGGTGTAGACGGTCAAATCGTCTTTCCACATGTCTTCCTGTTTTAACGTCAAAACCGCAAATGCAACTGCCACCACGCCGGCTGCGATCAGGACGGCCATTCGCCAGCGCTTTGCCAACAAATGCCACGCGGTAGCCAGCAGAAGCATCAAGCCGGCCGCGGGAAGATAAGTGTAACGGCCGTGCAGGAAATCTCCGGGATCAAGCGCGTTTAGATTCAACGTCAGCAGAAGTGGAAGGATTAGAAGCAGTGTCCCTAAAACCAGAGTGCGTTGGATACCGATCCTTTCGCCGATCGCAAGATCACCGGCTTTATTCCAAGCCCAGCGAAGTCCTATCGCCAGAACCGTAACGCTGAAACACGCTGCCAGCGCGGGCCAAAGAACTCCTGCGAGAGACCATGAGTCGATTGGGATGGAGTCGGCAAAAGCGTAAGAGTGAATCGGCCAAAGCAATACTTTCACATAAAACCAAAGTGTGGCCGGCACGGACAGCAGGATCGTCCGCCATGAAAGATGTTGAGTGAGAGTTCCGAGGCGTCCCGATAGTGCGTGGAAACGCAAAAGAAAATAGATCACTGTGACGACGATGAATGGGACACTCTCTCGGAGTGCGCGAAGAAAACGCGGCCGAAGATTGTTTGGTGCGTCTTGTTTCCCAAACACCATACTGATGGCGAAAATAATGGCGGGCAATACCAGGGCAGTTTCTTTCGATAGCAACGCGATGAGACAGCACAGTGCGGAGGCGATCCACCACATCCGTGAATTTCGACGCGAGCCGCTTTGCTTTGAACGTCTCTTCTCAGGTTTGCTCTGAACATTTTCTACGTAACTGAAATATAAAAGCAGACCGCCCAATACAGCCGCCGACATCAGCGGATCAGGCACCGTGACCCATGCCACTGACTCCGTGTGCGCGGGATGCAGAACGAATAATGTTGCCGCAATCAAAGCGGCGATGCGATCTCGCAACAGTTTCCACGTGAGGATTCCAAATAAAATCGCGACCGTGAGATGTTTTCCGATGCTGAGCAAATGCCATCCCCAGGGAGACATGCCGCTGAGCATCGCATTCAGTCTTAACCACAGAATAAAAATCGGCCGGTAGAAACTCGGAGGTCCGCCAGACACTTGCGCCCACACGTAACTAGCAAAATATTCCCAGAGGTGTCCCGAGGACTGTACCCGCGGATCGTTCACGAAGTGGTGGTCGTCGAGGATGAATTGGAAATCAAGGGACGGCGAGTAGATAGCAACGACCGCCGCTGCCACGGCAATAGCGATTGCCCAATAAATCAAGTTCGAGCGTACTTTGGGCGATTTCGTCAGCGAAGCAGTGGCTGAGGATTTCCTGACTCGAGTTGGTTTGCGGGAAGACATTCACATGCAAAATTGAAGCTACTCGTCCTTACTGAGCCATTGGCTTGAGTTTGCTCTCCAGGCTTTCTTTCACCTCAGGCCACTCCTTGTCCAGAATGCTGAAGTACACCGTGTCTCGCAGACGACCGGTGTGGGTGATCAGGTGCTGGCGCAGGGTGCCTTCTTCTTTGGCTCCGATACGCAGGATCGCGTTGCGCGATTTCTGATTCAGAGAATCGGTTTTGAGTTCCACACGTAAACATCCCCACTGCTCGAAAGCGTGCCGGATCATCAAATATTTCGCTTCGGTATTGATGGCGCTGCGTTGCCACGCAGGTGCGATCCAGGTGGAACCAATCTCGATTTTTCGATTTGCCACATCGATATTCATGTAGCGTGTGCTACCAATCACTCGTCCTGAAGTCTGCTCCACAGTCGCGAACGGTAGTGATTCACCACGCTGCAACTCGGCCAGAGCTTTCTCGACTACTATCTGGAAATGTTCAGGAGTCGCCATGGCGTAGGGAAGCCAGCGGAATGTATCGTCGAGGTCGTTCTTGACGACATCCCACAACAACGGCGCGTGTTCGAGACGTAGAGGCTCCAAACGAACAGCCATTCCTTCCAGCTTTATTGGTCTCACCAAAATCGTGCGAGTTTCAGAATTCATGAAGAAAAGTATCCTCCCAGATGCGTTCTTTCTAGGCGTTCTTTGTGGCTTTCTTTCCGCTCTTTGCGGTTAGAAGTTCTTGACTTCAAAAGTGTGCGAAGAACATAAAGAAGATCAAACTCATTGCCCATTCTAAACGCTGACCTTATACTTCCACATGGGTCTGGCCGAGATAAGTCGTTTCGACTCTCCGGGTTTGCAGAACTATCTTGTCGATGAAGCCTACGACGAGACGTTCGACAGCTTTCGCAATCCCCGAGAGCATTACCGGGCGCTGCTGGACACATTTACCTCGCTTCCCGCCGAGGAAATCCGCCGCCGCAAACATTCTGCTGACCTTTCGTTTCTGAATCAAGGCATTACTTTTACGGTCTACGGCCGCGAAGAGGGTACAGAGAAAATCTTCCCATATGATCTGCTGCCTCGCATTATCACCAGCGCGGAATGGGCCCACATCGAACGTGGACTGACGCAGCGCATCACGGCCCTCAACTTGTTTTTGCAAGACATCTACAACGAAGGCCGCATCCTCAACGACGGCGTTGTGCCGCGCGAGATTGTTTTTAGCTGCAAGCACTTTCGCCGCGAGATGCGCGGATTGCAGGTGCCACGTAATGTTTATGTCGCAGTCGTAGGTTCGGATCTGATTCGTTTACCCAGCGGAGAATTTGTCGTGCTGGAAGACAATCTACGCGTACCGAGCGGCGTTTCCTACATGCTGACCAACCGCCGGGTGATGAAGAGAATCTTTCCGCAACTGTTTCTGCGTTACGGTGTGCGTCCGATTGAACATTACACGCAAGCTTTGCTGAGCACGTTGCGCTCGCTTTCGCCGGAAGGCCGGCCCGAGCCGACGATTGTCCTGCTTAGCCCCGGCGTTTTCAATTCTGCATATTTTGAACATGCCTATTTAGCCCGCCAGATGGGAATCGAGTTGGTCGAAGGCCGCGATCTGGTGACCCACGACAACATTGTTTACATGCGGACCACCACCGGCCTGCGCCGTGTCGATGTGATTTATCGTCGCGTGGATGACGACTTCATCGATCCGCTGGTTTTTCGTTCAGACTCCGTTCTTGGCGTGGCGGGATTGTTCAACGCCTATCGCGCGGGAAACGTTACGCTCGCAAATGCCTTTGGGACGGGGGTCGCGGACGACAAAGCCCTCTACGCCTATGTACCGGCGATCATCAAATATTATCTCGATGAAGATCCGGTGCTTAATAATCTCGAAACTTATCTGCTCACCGATTCGGCGCAACGTGATCACGTTCTGCAGAATTTGGACAAGCTGGTTGTCAAAGCCGTGGGCGAATCCGGTGGGTACGGCATGTTGATCGGGCCGCACAGCACAGCGAAAGAGCGCTCAGAATTCCGCGAGCGCATCATCGCCGATCCGCGAAACTACATTGCACAGCCGACGATTACATTTTCACGCGCTCCTTGTTTTATGGAGGATCGCCTGGAGCCGCGGCATGTCGATTTGCGTCCTTATGTATTGTTTGGAGATAAAGTGACTATCGTTCCCGGCGGCCTTACTCGGGTCGCGCTTCGCAAGGGATCCTTGGTAGTGAATTCGTCGCAGGGCGGCGGCAGTAAGGACACGTGGGTGCTCAACCAATAACTTATGCTCTCTCGCGTCGCTGACAATCTTTACTGGATGAGCCGCTACCTGGAGCGGGCCGAGCATACGGCACGCCTCCTGGATGTGAACCTGAATCTCATGTTGGATGAGTCAGCGTCCAGTGCCGACATGCGCTGGCAGAGGGTTCTCACCGCTCTCGGCAAGCCGCAGAGCCTTGCCTGGAGTGGCGACGCTTATCAGATCGCGCAAATTCTTACGTTCGATCCCAGCACTCGGTCTTCGATTACCTCCTGCATCGCTTCCGCACGAGAGAACGCGCGTCAGGTCCGTGAGGAGATGAGTTCGGAACAGTGGCAGCGATTGAATCATTTGTTTCATCAGGTCACTCGTCACAAACCCGACGAAACCGAAAATGTATTGCCTTCGGATTTCTTGTTGGCTGTAATTGAAGGCGTGCATTTATTTCAGGGCGTCACCGATTCGACCATGAGCCATGGTGAAGGCTGGCACTTCATTCAAGTAGGACGTTATATCGAACGCGCCTCCGCAACCACCACTTTGCTCGACATTTATTATCGTGAATTCTGGAAAGATCCCGAGCAGGCCGTCGAGGGCACGGACTATCTGGAATGGATCGGATTGCTGCGTTCTTGCACGGCGTTTGAAGCCTATTGCAAGGTTTACACCGCCGACATGAATCCCAGCCGCATCATCGAATTTCTTTTGCTGAACGTCGAATTTCCACACTCGGTGCACTACTCGATCGATTATTTGCAGAATGCGCTCGAAGCCATTCATGGCGATGGCGGCTCTAAACGTTCCGGACCACTTACCAGGCTGGGCGGGCGTTTGCAGGCGTCGCTAAGTTTTGGGCAAATTTCGGAAATTCTGGAGCAGGATGTGGGCAGTTATCTGCAAGGAATTTTGCGGCAATGCCAGGAAATTCATGAGCTGATTTATGAGCTCTACATTAATTATTCGATTCAGAGTGCGTTGGCGGGATAGGGTTTAGAACGAGGATATATTTGGTACTTAGCATTTAGCACTCGGCCCGTCTGGACTTTGGATTGGTCTGGGTGGACTTCGAAAGGGCTAACGCTGAATACAAGGGGCTGAATGCTAAATACTGAGTGCTGACTGCTAGCTACCAAATCTCCCCACGAGAGGGAACTATAGGAAATGTTTTATTCCATTCGCCATCTGACGAAGTTCCGTTACGATTCTCCGGTCAGCGAGAGCGTGATGGAAGCGCGCATGCACCCTCGCAGTGAGGGCGGGCAACGCTGCCTTACGTTTCATCTTTCGGTGAGTCCGCGGTGTCGCGTTTTTTCCTACCGCGATCATTTGGGCAACAATATTCATCATTTCGATATTCCTGGGCAGCATCCTCAACTGGTAATCGTGGCTGAAGCCCTGCTCGAAATGCAGCCTTGGATCGACGCTCCATGGACTCTGCCAAGCTCGGCCTGGGCTGAAATTGATGCTGCGGTACAAAAAGGCGATTTCTCGGAAATGCTGCTGCCCAGTGAATTCGCCATGCCCACCCCGGGATTACTGGAACTCGCTGAAAAGCTCAATGTGCGCCGCCGCGACAATCCTTTAAGCGTCCTGCGCGAATTGAACGAAGACATTTATGAGTGGTTTGAATACGTACCGCGGAGCACGAAAGTAGATTCTCCGATCGACGAGGCCATCAAGAACCGTCGCGGAGTTTGTCAGGATTTTGCTCACATCATGATTTCGTTGGTGCGTAGCCTGCGAATTCCGTGCCGCTATGTCAGCGGATATCTTTACCGCCGCTCTCATGACGAGGACCGCTCCATCGAAGACGCCACACATGCCTGGGTGGAAGCCTTTCTGCCGCCACTGGGCTGGGTGGGATTCGATCCGACTAACCGCCTGCTCGCCACGGACCGTCACATCCGTACCGCGATTGGCCGCGACTATGCCGATGTGCCGCCGACAAAAGGAATCTTTCGTGGAAAGACGGCGAGCGAATTGTCCGTTGCGGTGCGGGTCAATCGTTCGGAAACCACGCCGGAACTCGATCAAAGCCTTCCCGTTCCCGAGGATTGGTCGATTCTGGTGGAGAAAGCCCAGGAACCGCCGCCGACATCGCCCAAGGTTCAGCAGGCACAGCAACAGCAGCAGTAAGTATTCGGAACGCGTATTCATTTCTCCACCTTTTGCATCCCCCAGCCGTTTCACTCATCTGACTAAGGGCCAGCCTGTAGAATAGGCGGTGACTTCCCATGACGTTGCCCGTCCAACAGTGTTGTCAGGAGATCCCCCGTTGAAGTCGCAGTGTCTGCCTTTTAAGCAAATTCCGCACACTACCAAGCTCTTCACGGATTTTCTTTCTTATTCGCCGCAAGTCCATCCGTTTTATCCGCGTTCCCCTAATTTTAGCGAGTGGTTCAAGAACGAAGCCTCGCGTGTGAATTATGACTCTGCACGCAGAGAACAAGTTGCGGCGATTCTCGAGCGACAAAACAAAGGGTGGAATGCTTCTCCCAAGACATTGGAAAATATCGCTCGCTTGCGCAAAGGCGCGGCGGCGGTGGTCACCGGTCAGCAAGTAGGATTGTTTGGCGGCCCGGTATTTGCGATTTATAAAGCTCTTACCGCAGTGAAGTTGGCTGCACAAGCAACGGCTGCCGGTACAGAATGCATTCCAGTGTTCTGGCTCGCGACGCACGATCACGATCTCGCCGAGATCAACCACGTATTCATTCCGGGTTCCGATGCGGCCCTGCAAACTCTCACGACATCGACCCACGGTGTGCCCGACGCTCCCGTGGGGACGGTGCATTTCGGCGCTGAAATTGAGGCCGTTGTGGAGGCCGCGGCCGCATTGCTCGATCCGGAAACTGCGGATCTGCTGCGTGCGTCCTACAAGCCGGGTGAGACGTTGGGCAGCGCATACGCTCGATTCTTCGCCCGTCTCTGCGCGGATTGGGGTGTGGTGCTGCTCGACCCGTCCGATCCTGAATTTCATCAGATCGCCGCCCCTCTTTTTCGAGCCGCGATCGAGCGCTCGGGTGAACTCGATGATGCTTTGCTGGCTCGCGGGAAAGAGTTGGAATCTTCCGGATATCACCAGCAAGTAAAAGTCACGTCTTCTTCTACCTTGCTGTTTGCTGTTCAGAACGGCGTGCGCATTCCGGTGCATCGCCGGGCCGGTGCGACTGCGGGAGTTTCGGAATTTCTGATTGGCGAAGAAAAGGTCTCGCAGGAGGATTTGCTGAAGCGCATCGCCACGGTGCCGCAGGATTTTAATCCCAACGTTTTGTTGCGGCCGGTGGTACAGGATTACTTGCTGCCGACCGTCACCTACATCGGCGGCCCGGCGGAAGTAGCTTATTTTGCGCAAATCGCGGTGGTATACCAGGCTCTGGCTGGACGAATTACGCCTATCCTTCCGCGCTTTTCAGCCACCATTTTGGACCACAAACATCAAGGATTACTTGAGCGTTATCAATTGACGATTCCTGATATTTTTCAAGGCCCAACGTCGTTGAGTGAACATCTGGCATCCCGCAGTCTTTCGCAGGAAGTGCAGAAATCTTTCGATCAAGCGGCGGCGGATTTGGAGAAATCTCTAGCCGGCATTCGCGACTCCTTGGCACGTCTCGATCAAACTCTGGTTGAAGCGGCGAACAATGCCGGATCGAAGATGCAACATCAGCTCGAACAACTACGCTCCCGCGCCGCCCGCGCCGAACTGCGCCACAGCGAAATATTGGGACGGCACTCTGAATTCTTGAGCAACGCACTTTATCCGAATAAGACTTTGCAGGAGCGCGAGATTGCTGGAATCTATTTCGTGTCTCGCCATGGCAAGGAATTTTTGCAGACTGTGTATGACGCCATCAATCCGGACTGCCTCGATCACCAAATCATCTCGCTGTAAGCCTTCTAGCGCTTGATCTTCCCCAGCATTAGTTCCAGTTCCTCGAGCGATTCCACCCGGGCCCAGCCTGTCTCCCGGTACGCGCCGCAAACATCCATCAATATAGCTTCCATCCCTGCCGCTTTCGCCCCCAGATAATCCACCGAATAGATGTCGCCGACATATAGACTCTCGCCCGGCTTAGATCCCATCGCTCTTAGCGCCTCCGCAAAAATTCTGGGATGAGGTTTCTCAACTCCAACAATCCCCGAGTCAACGATGGTCTCAAAGCAATCTGCAATCCCGCAGCGCTCCAGCACCTGCGCGATCTTGCCATCGGCATTGGAAATCACTGCGAGCCGATATTTTGCAGCCGACCGCAGCAAGGACTCGCGAGTTCCCGGACGAATAGTGCACCAGTTAGCCGAAATGCGCGTGGCGGTGACCAATTGATCGAGAAGTGCCGGATCTTCGATTGCCAGCGACTCCAGTAGGTGAGAGTAGAACATGTACCAAAACCCATGATCTACGGCACTCCCACTCCCCAGAATCGCATCGAATTCGTTCTTGGTCTTGCGTTCGAAGGATTGCAGTTGTTGGAGGGTAGGAATTATCTTTCGCTGATGCAGCGCCGCCAGATTTTGGTTCCAGTCGGGAAAGAGCAGGGTGTTACCGACATCGAAGAAGATCGCTTTCAGTGGCTCACTCATCGTTTAGTTCTCTAGGTTTCCAGTGTACCGCTTCACATTTGTGCGTGGCCGAGTACACCGATGCGATCTACGCTGACTTTGGGCCCAGAAACAGGTAATATTTGCGTTCCACCCGGCGTTGATTTGGCTACGCGCCCGATGGTCTATTCATGATTTTGGTTCTCAATACCGCGTTGTCCTGGCTGACATTGTCCACGGTGAGCGTCCGCGCAGTCTCTGCCTTATCGCTGTTTCTGTTTTTCCTGCTGGAGCATTCCGACAAGCGCGAAGGGCTCTACAATATTCTCTGGGCCCTGGTCTTCGGCTTTGCCACTCTCAATATTCTGGGTTTGCTTACCCGGCGTTCGGAAACTGGACGTCACCGATTGAGTTTCGGGGAAATCACCGCGATTTTGGTGGTCGGGGTTTCCGTGTTATTGCTGGCATGGGAGATGCTCGGTCTATTCAAGATTTTTCCCCTCAAGCTGGGCACCCATTAAGCTGCGGTTATGCGGTATGATTTCTCTTAATGGCCAAGAACACACTTTTCGAAGTGACCTGTCCGTGTTGCAGCGCGGTGCTGAAGGTGGATTCGGAAAGCAAGGCTGTCATCGCCCACACCGCCGCCGTCAAACCCAAGATGTTCAATGATATGGAAGCGGCCGCCCACGCCATGCGAGAGCAGGATAGCCGTCGCGACTCCATCTTTCGCCAATCGGTAGAAAACCAAAAACACGCTTCCGAACTGTTGGATAAGAAGTTTCAAGAAGCGGTCAAGAAAGCCAAAGAATCTCCCGATACCGGCAAGCCCATCCGCGACTTCGATCTCGACTGATACGTTGTGACCCTCAGTCATGCAGATCTAATGATTTTCCAGTATTTTGCTTAAGTGTTTAACCCACTTAAAATAACGCATGGAATCTGGCCTTCCATTGCTTCTAGCTCATCGGGGTGCCCGGTTCACAAAGTCGGTTCCCGAAAATACCCTGCCTTCGTTTGACCTTGCCCTCGAACACGGATGTGACGGCTTTGAGTTTGATGTTCGTCTCACAGTGGACAAGCAATTGGTCGTTTGCCACGACCCGAAACATCGCAGCAGCGTGATTGCCCGGTCACAAAGCCACCGGCTAGCGGATTTGCCACGTCTGAATGACATCCTCGCGCGCTACGGTCATAGAGTATTTCTGGACATCGAGCTGAAAGTCGCGGGAATGGAGAGCATGGTTCTTGCTGCCTTGCGCGATCACCGGCCGCAAAGGGGATACGTGGTTTCTTCATTTCTTCCTGCAGTGATCATGGAATTGAAAGCCCGCAGTGCGACCGTGCCCACTGGCATTATTTGTGACAAACCGCGCCAACTTGCATCCTGGCGCAAACTTCCCATCGACTATGTCGTCGCCGAGAAAAGTCTGGTGAAATCCGGCTTGGTGGATGAGATTCACGCCACCGGACGCAAGCTTTTGGCATGGACGGTCAACGACATGAAGTCCATGCGCGAGTCCGTTCACTTGGGAGTGGATGGGATTATTTCCGACGACACGCAGCGTCTAGTTCAGACTCTCCGGCCGGCAAGCGGCAAACCGAGTTAGTTCCGATAGACGCCGACTTTCAAACGCTTACGCCCAGCCCCTGCAATTCCTGACGCAATTGCTCTGCATTCTTCATTTGAATGACGTGCATACCGAGTTGTTTCGCGCATTCCAGGTTCAACGCGCGATCGTCGATAAAGCAGCATTGTTCCGCCGGTTTCTGGGTAATCTCCAGCGCGAGCTGATAAATCGCCGCTTCTGGTTTTCGCAATCCAATAAAGCATGAACTCACGAACAGGCCGAAGATCTCGTCCAGGCCGAATTTTTTGATGCGGAACAAATTCAATTCTTTCGACTCGTTATTGATGGTCGACATTAGATATTTGCCGGGCTTTGTCAGCTCGCGTGCCAGGGCAAGCGCGTCATTGTCAGGTTCGGACTGGGAAAACATGTCGTCCTTGAAAGCCTGCCGGGTAAAGGAACGGTCGCGATAAAAGACCGTCCGGTCGAGATACTCGTCCAGGGTGATCTTGCCCTGCTCAAACGACGAAACCACCATTTCGTGGCGGTCGTGAAACTCTGCTTCCGAAAGAAGGAAGTGATTCAATGTCCGCAGGCGTTCGGCATGGTCCCATGCGTTAGTAAGAAGCACACCGCCGATATCCCAGAAGAGCGCGCTGATCTTGGACAAAATTGTCTCCTTGAAGCGATCATCATACATTGAGGGTGAATCGAAAAGCTTATAACCACAAAGGACACGAAGGAGATCGATGGTTTCCTTCGTGTATCTTTGTGCCCTTGGTGGTTAATTGGTTTAGGTTAATGCTGATAGACCGTGGTGCCGGCGTGATAATTTCGCCAGTCGAACCAGTAGTCCTTGATGCCGTTGAGCCGCTCCAAGCACTTTCCAAGCGCGGGCCCGTTTATCGAACATCCCTGAAAATTCCATTCGCTGCCGGCGATGGAATCCATGAGGGCCCAGTCGGTGGTGCCAGCTTTCTTGAAAAATTCGACATCCGTTCCGTTGATTCGACTAACGAATACGCGGACTGATTTTCCATCCGGGCCAACAACCAGAAGAATCGGTATTCCGCCGAGACGGTCTTGAATTGGCGATTGTGCAAGGATCGTACTCATGGGATAGGCCCGGCTTGCCCCGCCGATTTCCAAGCCAATCAAAACATCTCGCGACTGTAATGCCGTGCCAGGGAAACTCACCACGACCGGCAACTTTGCGACGTCGGGCTCCCATCCGTGTTCGTACTTTTTGACATACTTTGCAACCGGCTCGAGGACCTGGCCTGTAGGCGACTCCCGCTTCCACAATCCGAAGGTCAGTTCGTCGCTCGGTACCGGTTCGAGTTGCTGGCCCTTGAGCGCGCCAAAGATTGCGGCACCCGTGATCTGTTGCCACCAGGTGCCGGTTTCATCGTCACGCATCAGGAAGTTTTGATTGTTAATTCCTGCAAGGCGGAAATGGAACGTGCGACTTCCGATACTTCGTTTCCACACCAGACCGGTGTGACAAAGCGTTCAATAAGTAACCGCTATCGGGACCCCACCAACGACATCGTTCAGAACGTGGTGGTAACCCATTTCGAAAATTGGGTAGGCGCGAGCATCGCCATTGAAGTTTACGGCCATCACCATTTCGGCGGAATCGACTTTGGAGTTACTGGCGGAATCGAAACCGGCCGCAGGCACGGGATGAAACATCAGCTCAAAGTAATCCACACGTGCCATGACTGCGGCGGCCGATGCAAGACACAAACCAATTGAGAGGACGGCTTTCTTCCAGCGCGAGATGCGCCACCAAAGCGACAGGGCGAATACAAATGCCAATCCGGTGGTCAACAACGTCCAGAACGGGGCTTGCTGACGAACTTCCATCGCGAGGATGAGACCTCGCGGCGACTCATAGCGGAATGGTTGAATGATGAACGCTGGGACTAAGAACAGAGCCAGGGTGATACAAACTAAACCGGCAAACAGCAGCCATGGAACGAGGCGATTGTTCGCGCCTGGCGCTCTTTCCATTGTGGGCGATAGGATCAATTTGGAAGCTTCCGTGGAATCAGGATTCTAATAGCTCAATCCTAAAAGCGAAAGCCCCAACCCTGCATCACAGGATGGGGGCTGACGTTGGACCTACCTCCCGCCTAGTCGCTGCGTGGAGTGAAGCTTTGTTGATAGCTCAAGTTATCGATGTCGCGGAACTGCGGAGTTCCAGGCGGCAGATTTTGTGGTTGCGAAAACAATGGATCGAATACGTAGTTTCGCGTTGGCGGTTCATACACGGAGTAGGTGCAGCATTTGAAGGTACCCGTGGCATATGTGGAGTAGTAGAGACTGACCAACGAACCTTTATAGTTCAAGGTTGCGTTGGGAGAGTTCCAGTCTTCCAGGAAGCGTATGAAATTGTGTACGCCGCCGTCGGTGCCGAAGCCGTAGTCGGTCGACGATGTCCAGTTCGGGAACGGGAAGTTGATACTCTTACCCGCAGCGATCGCCGCTCGATAGTAGGTATCGGACGCAGGCCGGTTTGTTGGCGCAGTGGGGTTGGCCATGCTCGCCAGGTCCGTCCAGTTATTTGACAGCACGGTGACCGCATCCGCAATGATGGATGCAGCAGCGTGGGCAGGCTCGGTCCCGGTAGTGGGGTTGCTCCACATTGGATCGGCCGCGCTGGTGTTGTAGTCGCCCAGAATGTAGACGGGATTCTCTGAACCAACCGTGAAGCCTCCGCCACTATTGTCGGGCCGGACCGGCAGGCGGCCCAGCGAGCCATCCACCAATTTTAGAACGTGACGCGCGCCGGATACCCAGTTCGCGCGCCCCGTAGCCAGACAGCTCGTGATCCGAGCGTACTGATTGCCACCGGTGGCATTAAAGCCAGAGCCAAATCCGTTTCCGATGTTGGCTTCACCGAAGATGTTGAGAACGTTATCGGCGTTCACATCCTCGGGAGATTGTGTCTTACCCGCTGGAACTGGATCCAGGGTCCCGTTCGGCGTACCCGCGGATGAGCTGCTGTTGATGGAGTCTTCCAGTCCGGAATCGCCGGTCTTGGTATTGACCGGATCCACGAGCGAAGGGTTGAGCGTAGGATTGGGCAGCATTCCCCGGCGATCGGAGAAATACAGAAGATATCCATTCTGATTGATGTAGTTGACCGATGAACCGCTGGTACCGGTGGAGCCCGCGAGCCAGCGTTTCAGGTTGCCCACGTCAATCTCGACCGCGTTCATGATGCCGCTCGCGGTGCAGCTGGCATTGCCTTGGATGACGTCGCGAACTTCTCCTTCACGCGTGTCGTAGAAATTAATGGGATACCAGTTGGTTTTGCTTACGCTCGTGGCCTGATTGCCGTCTCCGTACCAGGTGCTGTTGGTGAAGGTATCGGTCAATATCTCAGGTGGCTTTCCGTAGGTGCAATTCGCCAGTGAATAGACGCCTGAAACTTTTGTGCAGAAAGGCGCGGTGCCAACGGCGTCTGGAGCGCCGCCATTGCCGTTGCGGTCCGCAGGTTCCTGCAGAAGCAGAATGGCGTTGGGATTAATCTGGTTGCTGCCGGCATTGGTGGCCGGGCCGGGTGCGGTCGGAGGCAACATTCCTCGAGCGAACCCTAATGACAACCATTCTTGCGTGACTCCGACCCAGGTCGAACCCTCCAGCACCTCAACCCGCAGATAGCCATCATTCAGATTCCATCGACTGGTGGCCGCCGGCGCAGTGTAGTAAGGCGAAGCTGGGCAAGTGAAACTGCTTGATGGGTTAACTATCGTGCACACCGTGAGGCCAATGTTGACTGCGGTTGGAGTTGCCGCTCCAGTTGCAATCAGCGGCGCTTGCGGCGAAGTTGGTACTCCAATAAGTCCGGTTGTCGAGGGTGCGGCCGGCCAGTCCGGAGGCAAACTGGATGCCACGTTGTTTCTTGTGGCGACCCAGGTGCCGGGATCAGGAATTCCCGTGGAAGCTTCCGCGAAATAAGTTGTGCGGGGCCTGCCGGAAGCCAGCGCGGCCAGAGTCGGTGTAGAAGCCGGCACGCCGTTGGCGTAGTTAGGCGCCGAAGCGCTGGTTTGCACGTTGGCCAGACGAATGTTGCTTGCGTCGCCGGTCCCGCCGGGCAACTCCGCAGGATCGTCGGAGAGCAGCACGCGAATCGATGCTTCGTTGTAAAGCCGTGACGATCCCAGCGGCGTCGATGCGGACTCGCCAGCTGGAGGGCGACGGATGATTTCATACTGCGGCACCGGCACGCCCGTATTGGAAGAGACGAAGGGAAGCGTTAACTGCCTCACACCAGTGTTGACAGGCACACCGTAATTTCCATTGGTGATCCAGGTGTTGTAGGTGGTTCCGGAAACAAACTGCCAGGATGGAGGACCGGCGTTGTAAGCGGATTGGGGCGGGTTGCCGCCGGCACCGACCACGCTACCCTCATTCGCGGCGATTGCCCGGCAGGCGGGTTGCGCTCCATCGCAGCCCTGCGCCGCAGTCAGAATGTCGACCTCGCCAGTGTCATTGTTTGAAGCCGCCGACAATCCGTTGGGAAGCACGGTGCGGATTACGTTTCCGTAAGCCGTGATCTTGTCGTGGAAAGTCAGGGTGTATCCATTAGCGACTCCCAGATACAAATCGCCGTTCGTATGCACGCGGCCCTGGAAGTCAAGATTCGGGCTGCTATAAAAACCCAGATCGCTGTCGGAAAAGACGCCGAATTGAAATACCGGTACCAGCGCAACTTCAACTGTGCGCAGCATGGTGACTTCTTGTCCCAGCGAACGCAGTGCCGTCGCCTTAAGCGTGATCGGCACCGTGGACGCATACAATCCCTGGAAAGTTCCCGCCTGGATCTGTGAGTACGTCGCGTTCAACGCTCCAGCCCCATTGACTGAAGGTACAAATGTGTAATCCGGATAGGACACGGTGGCATCGCCGGTCGGCATCAACGAAGACAAACCCGTAATCTGCGCCGGGGTCGGGACCGCGCCGGCCTGGAAAGAGTTAGCCAGATCCGAAGTCATTTTCTCAATGGCGCCTTCAGCCGAACGATAAGCCATGGTGTTCTGTAGATCGTCTCCACCGGCTCGACCCTCGGTGTTGACCATCATCAGGAGGCCAATGCAGATTCCCGACAACAGACACAACAACAACAAGGACGCAATCAGTGTGAATCCCCGCGAACTACGCTCGATATTGCCCATCCGGTATTTCCTCATTCCGTTTCGAAACCTCTGACGTTCTGTTCCCGTGGCCACTGTCCCTCGTTAGTCGCTGCGCGGGGTAAAGCTTTGCTGATAACTCAAGTTGTCCACATCGCGGAACATTGGAGTTCCGGGAGGAAGATTTTGCGGCTGCGAAAACAAAGGATCAAAAATGTAGTTTCGCGTTGGCGGTCCATAGACCGTGCCGCCTGCATTTTTGTCAGTGCCGGTCGCGTAGGTCGAGTAATAGAGATTGACCAGGGACCCCTTATAGTTCAACGTCTGTCCGCCCCAGGTTTCCAGCAGGCGGAGGAAGTTATGAACTCCACCGTCAGTACCCCAGTCGCCGTTTTGCCAAGCCAGGCCAGCTACCGGGAAGTTAATGTTCTTTCCGGCGGCGACTGCCGCGCGATAGTAGGTGGTCACAGCCGGGCGTCCGGTGGCGTCGCTAGGCGACGTCATGCTCTCCAGATCCGTCCAGTTATCGGATAGCGCAGTGACCGAATCGGCGATGATGCCTGCAGCGGCGTGAGCTGGCTCGATTCCCGTGGTCGGATTGCTCCACATGGGATCGGCTGCACTGCTGTTGTAATCTCCGAGAATATAAACCGGATTCTCCGACGCTACCGTGAACCCGCCGGTGCCGCCCGGTTGTGTAGGCACGTTTCCCAGCGAGCCATCCACCAGTTTCAATACGTGACGTGCGCCCGACACCCAATTGGCGCGGCCGGTGGCGAGGCAGCTCGTAATCCGTGCGTATTCGGTTCCGCCGCTAGTATTAATACCGAAACCATTTCCCAGGTTTGCGATGCCGAAGTTATCCAGTCGTAAATTGTTGTTGACGTCTTCCGGAGATTCGCTCTTGCCTGCCGGGATGGGCTCCAACGCATTGTCGGGCGTTCCTGCGGCGGTGGAACTGTTGATGGAATCCTCGAGTCCGGAGTCGCCAGTTTTAGCCGCTGCAAAGCCCGTCACAAACGTGCCGTTCGGGTTGACTAACATTCCCCGCCGGTCTGAGAAATAGAGAATGTAGCCGTTCTGGTCGGTGTAGTTCACCGATGGACCGGTCGTACCGGTGGTGCCGGCCAGCCATCTTTTCAGGTTACCCACATCGATCTCGACTGCGTTCATCACGCCGTTCGGCGTGCAGCTATTGTTGCCGGCTTTGTTGTCGCGCACTTCACCTTCGCGAGCGTCATAGAAATTAATCGGATACCAGTTGTTCCTGCTGACGCTGGTTGCTTGTCCGAAGTCTCCGTAATACGGACTGTTGGTGTTCGCGTCGTTTTGCACCTCTGGTGGCTCGCCATAAGTGCACGAGGTGTATTTCCCGGTGAGAGCGCTCTTGGTGCAAACTGTCGCCGTTCCGGTGGAGTCCGGAGCGCCACCGTTGCCGTTCCGGTCAGCCGGTTCTTGCAGAATCAAAATCGCGTTCGGATTGATCGGGTTCGTTCCAGGGGTTGCGGGAGGAACAATGCCGCGGGCAAAGCCCAGATCCAACCACTCTTGTGTCACTCCCACCCAGGCTCCGCTCTCCAGAGCTTCCACCCGCAAATAGCCATCGATCAGGTTCCACTTGCTGGTATTCGCAGCCGCAGTCGGAGCGTAATAAGGGTAAGCGCAAGCTGGATTCGTTGTCGTGCCCAGCGCGCCGCATAACATGCTGATATTCGCGGCGGTCGGAAGAGTGGCGCCCGTGCTAAGCAACGGCGCTCGCAGTGGAGTGGCTGGCAACAAATCAAGATTTGCGGTTAAAGGCGCTGCTTGCCAATCCGCTGGCAGCGTCGCCGGAAAAGGTCCGGTGGGATTCGGGTCAGGAATCGCCGTCGAGGCCTCCGCGAAGTAGGTTGTACGTAGCTGACCCGATGCCAAAGCCGCTAGAACTGGCGTACCTGCCCGTACCCCTCGGGTGTAATCCGGGCTGGCGTTGAATTGGCCGTTCGCCAGGCGAACGTTATTGGCATCGCCGGCTCCGCCGGGAAGTTCCGCCGGGTCGTCGGTCAGCATCACACGAATCTCAGCCTGGTTGTACAACCGGGCTGCGCCCAAGGTTCCAGTTGCAACTTCTCCTGGCGGCGGCCGTCGTACGATTTCATACTGCTGTGGCTGCGCACTCGTGCTCGCTCCGGACGAGTTGAAAAAGGGAAGTGTCAGTTGCTTGGCCCCGGTGTTGACCGGGTTCCCGTAGTTTCCGTTGATGATCCAGCCGTTGTAAGAGCTCTGGGAAGTGGTTTGCCACGAGGGCGGCCCAGAGTTGTACGCGGACTGCGCTGGATTGCCACCTGCGCCAACGACGCTGCCCTCAGTCGCCAACATCGATCGGCATCCTGGTTGTGCACCGTCGCAACCCTGCGCGATTGTAAGAACATTAATGGTACCCAGGTGAGCAGTGGCCGTGTTGGTAAGCCCGTTGGGCTGCATCGTGCGGATCACGTTTCCGAAAACCGAAATCTTGTCGTGGAAGGTTGCAGTGTCACCTGTGCCAGCGGAGAGGAACAAATCTCCATTGGTATGCACGCGGCCCTGGAAGTCGAGATCGACGCCGGCGAAAAAACTGAGATCGCTGTCGGAAAAAACACCGAATTGAAATACCGGAACCAGCGCCATTTCCACGGTACGAACCATGGTTACTTCCTGGCCCAACGAACGCAGCGCCGTGGCTTTGAGCGTGATCGGGACGGTCTGTGCGTACAGACCCTGGTAAGGACCGGTCTGGATTTCGGAATAATTCGCGTTAAGTGCGCCCCCTGGCGTAGTCGCTGGGCTGAAACTGTAATCTGGATAGGAAACTGACGGATCGCCGCTCGGCACCAATGAAGACAATCCGGTAATTGTCGCGGGCGACGGAGTAGAGGACGCGAAAGAGTTGGCCAGGTCCGACGTCATCTTCTCGATCGCGCCTTCGGCAGATCGATAGGCCATGGTGTTTTGCAAATCATCACCACCGGCCCTGCCTTCGGTGTTCACCATCATAAGAAGACCGATGCAGATTGCGGACAACAGGCACAGCAGTAACAAAGACGCAATCAGCGTGAAACCTCGCGAATTACGGTCGATGCTATCCATCGTGTTGCTCCTCGATTCCACGTTCAATGTTTCCGGTCGTGCGATTACTGATAGCGCTGCGAGAAACTCAAATTTCGCGCGCTGATCGATGTCTGGACGTCGTAGCCTTGATACCCAGCCAAAGCACCTGCGGTTGCGCCGGCGTTGACTTTCTGCACAACCATGTTTCCGCCGGACAACTGGCTGCGGAAAGTCATATGAAGAATGTTGATGGTGCGAATCAAGTTGGGAGATACCGGCGGCGTAGCGGTTTGTCCGCCATCACAACTTGCCGCCAACAGGTTCCCGCTGGAGTCGTAAGTGTCGTAAGTGAACTGCAGGTTCACAACGTTTTCGGCGACTGGAACCGGAGCGCGTCCGTTTACCTGGCGCATCAATACCGGCGTGCCCGCTCCCGCCCCCAATGGATCGGGAAGAACTTTCAGATAGTAGGTAATCACCCAAATCCGGGTTGCGATGGTTCCCGTACCCGCGGAAATCTGCTTCATGTCGCCGGACGTGGCGGCGGTTTGGTTGAACAGTAGAGGGTCGGCGTTCGAGAAAGCTACGGTATAAGCCGGGCCAGTGCCGGTGGGGAGCGGCGTGGTCACTTCTCCGACTGCGTATCCAGTAGTGGCTCCCGTGCCGGATCCCAACTTGGTCTGGAAAAGAACCAGGTCACCCGTCTGCAAACCCACGGCGGTATTGTTGACCTTCTGATCCAACGGGTTTGGCACCGGTGACGGCAAAGTAAAGACGACGGATGTTCCTGCCGCATTCATCGCCACGGTGTAGTCGCTGAGCAGGAAATTATTATCCGCATAGACCACGGTGATGGTGTCGGTGGGGCCATGCAGGGCGCTTACCGTGATTCCCGTCTGACATCCTGGAATGACTCCATACATGTACCGGATCGTCGACGCGCCTACGGTCTGCGTGGGATAGTTGACCGCGGAGGTGCCGGTGGTTCCCAGGTAGCACGATGCCGGAGAGTTATAGCTGCAGCCGTAAACCGGAGAACTGGCGGTACCCGAGGCCAGCGCAATGCCTCCGGAAGGCAGTCCAGCGCCTGCGAGACTGATGTCCTTGGTTATCAAATTGGAGGCGGCGCGAGCGTCTTCCTGTAATTCCGCTCTCTGGGAAACCAGCCAGGTCGCGGTCATACTCTTGCTGAACAACTGCACGGCCGCGCCCAGTACCAGGACGCCGACGCCAAGAGCAATCAACAGTTCGATCAAACTGAATCCGCGATTCAAAGTTTTCGTTGCGCTGCGCATTTGTTCCCCTCTATCGGTATTGCGAAATAAAACTGGTTAGAACGTACTGCTTGGGGAGACGGTACTGGGGGGTGTAGTACTGAATCGTGACCGTGAGCTGGCGCAAATTGTTGTAGTTCGCACCAGTCGCGGGGTTCGCTA
This sequence comes from Terriglobales bacterium, assembly GCA_036271275.1. Classification (GTDB taxonomy): domain Bacteria; phylum Acidobacteriota; class Terriglobia; order Terriglobales; family Acidobacteriaceae; genus DATBAX01. The sequence continues at coordinate 7,058 of DATBAX010000294.1, read as the reverse complement.
CGGACGCGATTTCGATTCTTCGCGTGAAATTCGTCAAGGGCACGTTGACGTCGTCGGTAGTGCCGTAGATTCCGTCCGGGCCGGGCAAAGTCAGTACCTGCGCCGCGCCTAAAGAATCATCCGCGGTCCCGATAATTCCATCCGCACCCGCTAAATAGATGGGTTGAAATCCGGTCAGGAAGATACCGGTAGTTGTGTTCTGGATTTGGGTCCAGGTGAGATTGGCGGTGTCGCGGGCCGTGTACAAACTTTCCACGGTCTCTTGCGCCAATTTCTTGGCGATCATGTCTTGCTGCGAAGTCTGCGTGGCAGTCATCGCCATCCCGACTACACCCAGCAATGCCACCAGACCAATGGTGAGCACGACCATGGAGATCAGGGTTTCCAGCAAAGTAAAACCCTGTTCACGATTACCGTTTTCGCTTTGAGCCACGTTTGATCGTTGGGCCTTCACATCTGCCTCCAGTAATAGTTGGCGCCGTTCGGGTACAGCCGCCATCCTCGCAGTCGTCCGGTAGCTCCCCAGATCGTGATTGCGCGCCAACTGTTGATGTCTGCCGCCCGGCCCACATAGAGGACGCCATTATTGATGTTGTTATTCACATCCTGCCCTGAGCCGTCGGGATAGAAATAAATCGCAGTTTTCACACCGCCTGCAACGCCTTGATCGAGATCGATGCCGGTATTGCCTATTCCGAAACCATCAGGTGTTGTAGGCGCTGTGGTTTGCGAAACCGGGAAACCGGTCTGCGTCCCGAAAACAATGTCCGTGGGCAAGTTGTAGGTTGCTTTCACTACGCCGGTATCGGACTGAGTGATGGTGATGGTGTTCGGACTCGCCGCATTGCTGAAAGTCACCATGTAAACCCGGCGATTGGCAACCGCATCTTCACGTGCCTGGCGGAGTGCGCCTAATGCGAAGTTGTATGCGCTGGTTACGCGTGTTTGTTTCAACGCGGGCTGCAAGGTCATGAAACTGACGGCGCACGCGATCAAGAGAACGACGATCACGATCATCATCTCGACCAGCGAAAAACCGCGCATTCTGCGTTTAGACATTTGACCTTTCTTCTCCTGGGAAGCGGTGCCGAGGTAACTGTTGCGACCTCCACTACCGATTCATCCCAGAACTAAGCCTCGTTGCAACCGACTGGACCAAATGGGGAGGGCGGCCCTGCGGAACCTAACCGCATGCTGCTTCATCGTATGGAGAGGGGAAAGGAGCGTCAAAGTACCAAAGTTGTGGCACTTCACATGGCCTTGCGTAACGTAACTTCAGGGCCTAACTCTAGTAACTTTGGCGATTTGAAGAGCTTAGAAAGGTGAGGCTGGTTACGCTCGGGCTTTCGCTGCCAGTCCCTTACCGGGTTTGTTTCCCGCAGCGCGGGTGCTGGGCACGTACGCGCACGAACGGAAGTCATAGTGCTGGGCCAGGCAGTTACCGCAAAGATGTAACTGGTGAACTTTGCACTGAATCACTGGAGCTTCGGTCGCACACAACTCGCAACCACCGCGGGATCTTTTGGAGGCATTCGCCGGTTCCTTGGCTGGCGCACCGGTGCCCGTTCCGGGCTGTAGCGCACGGGCTTTGAGGTAGATTCCAGCAGCAGCAGCCAATGCTCCCACTGAGAAGGCGCCGGCGCCCGCAATGATCTGGTCAGGATCGGCATTTTTTCCCATCCCAGCCGCCAGAATACAGAGTCCAACGAACAGTGAGAGGGCACCGGCCGCGACCATCCAGTTACCAGAGCGTGACGACATAGTTGCGGATCCTTAATGTGTCCCGAAAAGAGTCCGTTCTCTATTGGCGAAATCCGAGTAACGGTAACATGCAGAACATAGCTGCTTTCCGCATTTAACTCCAGATGACGAAAGTCATCATTTCTGAGAATCACTACCGGGTGTTGGCGGCAACTCGCTCATGTCCGGGGCCGAACGACCGTTAGCGATGTTACGTTCCCGAGGTTGGTACGGAAAATTGGAGGGGGTGCAGCGACAGCGGCTCACGCTTTCGTCGAATTTTCTTCCAATACAGCTTTGCGAAAATAATCCAGCGACATTTTCAGTCCGCTCTCCAGATCGATCTTCGGCTCCCAACCCAGTAAACTTTTCGCCTTGGTAATGTCTGGACAACGTTGTTTGGGATCATCAGGCGGCAACGGCTCATATCGAATTTTGCTCTTCGATCCCGTCACTGCAATCACCTTTTTGGCGCATTCCAGGATGGTGAACTCCGACGGGTTTCCAATATTGACCGGCAAATGCTCCGAGGACTTCGACAAGCGTACGAAACCTTCAATCTCGTCACTGACGTAGCAGAAGCTCCGAGTCTGGTTTCCCTCGCCGTAGACCGTCAAGTCCTCGCCACGCAAAGCTTGTTTCATGAAGTTGGGGATCACGCGGCCATCGTTCAATTGCATGCGAGGCCCGTACGTATTGAAGATACGAACAATGCGTGTGTCCACTTTGTAGTAACGGTGATAGCCCATAGTCGCCGCTTCGGTGAAACGCTTGGCTTCGTCGTAGACCGAACGCGGCCCGATCGGATTCACGTGGCCCCAATACGTTTCTTTTTGGGGATGCTCCAGGGGATCGCCATAACACTCAGAAGTTGAGGAGACGAGATATTTCGCCCCATACTTGCGGGCCACATCCAGTGCGTGAAAAGTTCCCAGCGAGCCGACTTTCAGAGTCTCAATGCCGTGGACCGTGTAATCCACCGGGCTGGCGGGACAGGCGAAATGGAAAACGTAATCAACCTTCCCGCAATCAAATGGTTCGTTGATGTCGATCTTCTCGAATTCGAAGCGAGGTTCATTTCGCAGGTGGGCGAAATTGGATTCTCTGCCGGTCAGCAGATTGTCCACTGCAATAACGGAATAGTTCTCCGCCAGCAATGCATCACAAAGATGCGAACCCAAAAAACCAGCCCCGCCCGTCACGACCGCTCGTTGGTTGCTCATAAGATTTCAGGAATAGAAAAGCCCTTGAGTTTTACTCTACCAGTCTTTCCAAAAGTTAAAGGTAGGCAATGCCAGCGTCTGAACCCAGATTGCAATATGACAGGTATGGCTCGCCGGAAAAACATCATTTTGCGGGTGGAGCGAGGCGTCTCAGATCCGGCAATCATGCGCTCCGCATGAAACTCTTGCCGCGCCGTTCGGACCCGAGGGCAACCACAATAATCAGCAACAGAATATTGGCAATCTCAAATGTCGCCAGCGCCCGCGAATATCCCATCTTGTCGCGCAGAAAGTATTCGATAGAGTTAGTTCGAGCGGCCAGCACAATACCCAACTGATAGGCGAATCCCGGCATGAGTCCACGCACCGAGTCCGGTGACAGTTCATTTAAATGTGCCGGAATGATTCCCCACGCACCCTGTACGCCGGCCTGCATGGCGAACGCGCCCACCGTTAAAACAAACAGCGATTCGCCGAACGCCCAGAAGGGAATTACCGACAGAGCCAATACCAGCGCGGTAATCATGCTCCAACGCCTGCCCAGCCGCTCGGAAAAATATCCGAACACGATCGCTCCCAGCACCGCGCCGATGTTATACAGAATCGCGATGTTCGAAACCGTGCCTGAACTGAATCCGTGCGCTGACTTTAGGAAGTCCGGATACAGGTCCTGCGTCCCATGCGAGAGAAACATCATCAAGGTCATGAGCAGGACGAGATAGGAAAAAATTTTCCAGTGTCCGCTTGCCGTTTGCACAATGGCTTTGACCGTAGGGGCGGCGTGTTGCTTCCAAGCCTCCGATTCCCGCACTTTGGACCGGATGTAGAAGGCCAGCAGAGCTGGCACCCCTCCCACCCAGAACATGGCGCGCCATCCCCATGCCGGCAGAATGAAATGGGCTGCGACCGCCGCCAACAAATAGCCGACGGAATATCCGCTTTGGAGGACTCCAGACAGAATTCCGCGCCATTTGCCGGGTGTATTCTCCAACGCGAGGGAAGCGCCAACGCCCCATTCGCCGCCCATCCCGATGCCGTAAACCGCGCGCAAGATCAGGAACACCGTGTAGTTGGGAGCAAATCCGCATAGCAGCTCAACCACTGAAAAAAAGATGACGTTCGCCATCAACGGCTTGCGGCGTCCATAGCGGTCAGCCAGCAATCCGAACAATACCGCGCCTACCGGACGCATGATCAACGTCGCGAAAATCGTCTCGATGATTTTGCTTTTTTCTACATGGAACTGAGCGGCGAGGGTGTCCATCAAAAAGACGAGGACGAAGAAATCGAAGGCATCCAGCGTCCAGCCCAGGAAACTGGCGGTGACGGCATGCCATTGTTCGGACCGCGAAAACGGAGTGGCCGGGGAATTCGTACGGGAAGCTGTCATGGAATCCCGTGCAGTTTACACCGTGGCCGAAGAATTGCAGGCATCGGCATGTGGCGATTTCCTGCCGAAGGCCATCCCGCAAAACCGGTAACCAGTAACCTTTTCGAGACGGCCCTTGGTACACGTTGACAACGTACAGGTTTCGCGGGAAACTCCGCTTAACCGTTTTACGTTCTTCGGGCCTGCTGGCAGCCGTTTTGAAGGCAGCCTCGGAAGTCATGATCCAGCCACAGATTGGTGTTGCTTTACTGCGGCTATGGCACCTCGTCCAATCACTCGGCTTGGTCTCGTCGGCGATCGAAGGCAGCGTGACGCCCAGACGCAAGCGCGGGATGATGACGACCGCGAAGTTCGCACTTCGCTGTCGCAACTCGCCGACACGCTTTCCTCTCACGGCGGAATTCCTCTCTCCGCCGACCTGGTCCTCGATCTCTTGCTGAACCGGATTGCCGAACAAGCTCGTCTCGCCACAAACACCACCGGTGCGGCAATCGGCTTGCGGCGTGGTGACGAAATTGTTTGCCGGGCAACCTCCGGGGCCAACGCTCCCGACCTCGGCGTCCGGCTGAATACGGAATTCGGACTCTCCGCCGCATGTGTTCAAACCCGGCAGCCGCAAAATTGCGACGATTCCGAAACCGACCTGCGTGTGGATTCGATTGCCTGCCGACAACTCGGCGTCCGCTCGATTCTGATTGTTCCGGTCCTTCAGGAACAGGAAGTGCTGGGAGTGGTTGAAGTTTTCTCTCCGCGCCCGCACGCTTTCGGCGACCGCGATGTCCAGACTCTGCACGCTCTCTCGCAACGCGCGGTCGACAGTATTGCTCGCAGCGCGGAAGCCGTGTCTCCGCAGCGCTCCAGCCTGACTGTGGAGACAGTGATTGCCAAAACCGAGCGGCGTGATCCCTGGACGTTGCCACTGACCATTGTTGTCGTCGCTCTTGCGGTGCTCCTGGGATGGTTAATGGGACGGGATGGCTGGCAGAGAACGGTTCGCGGCATGAGGACAAAATCGGCACAGAAAATTTATCCGCAATCGGCGCAGTCCGATGCGGCGACGGACCAAAATGCCGCGCCATCCGGGACGCTGGTTGTGTATGAAAATGGCAAGGTCATCTATCGTGCCAGGCCGCAGGCCGGAAACGAAGTTTCCCCTCGAACTCCTCCGACTGAGTTGCCACCGGATGTTGCGGAGCGATATCTCACGCAACGAATCGAACCCGCATATCCGGACGCGGCAAGAGAGCAGCACATCCAGGGGCAAGTCCTGCTGGAAGCAACAGTCGGCAAAGACGGAACTGTTCAGGAACTGAAAGTGATGAATGGAGACCCGCAACTGGCCACCGCCGCCGCAGATGCGGTCAGGCAGTGGCACTTCCGTCCATTTTTAAAATCCGGAAAACCAATCGAGTTTCAAACCCAAATTACGGTAGATTTCCGTCTGCCGCCGCAGTAGCGCCCTGCGGGGGCGTGATCTTAGTGCATGCCTTCCCAAGACTTCGTCCTGGGCTAAGCTGGATCGCTTCTCCGGAGCTGGGTTTGCCTCGCCTTATCTTTTAACTCATCCCCTCAATAAAAGCATTCGCGAAGAATCGAAGCCAACTCCCTGTCATCCTGAGCGAAGGGAATTCGGTCAAAGACCGAATCCCCGCAGTCGAAGGACCCCTACCGCCGTCCGCGCTCTGTTGGTCGAGTGGAACGCGGTTAAGCGCGCCGAGCCGCGGGCATGCATCACCCATTCGCCAATTCCTTCGCTCGCTGCGCTGCCTTGACCACAGCCTTAATCAAAGTAACCCGCAGCTTGCCTTCCTCGAGTTCCATGATGCCGTCGATGGTGCATCCAGCAGGCGTGGTCACTGCGTCTTTGAGAAGAGCAGGGTGATCGCCGGTTTCCAAAACGACTGTCGCCGCGCCCAACGTGGTTTGCGCCGCCAACAGCGTGGCCACATCGCGAGGTAATCCAACTTTCACGCCCGCTTCCGCCAGCGATTCCAAAATAATGTAAATGTATGCCGGACCGCTTGCCGAAAGTCCGGTCACTGCGTCCATATGTTTTTCGTCCACGACTACGGTCCGACCCACAACATCAAAAAGCGCGCACGCGGTTTCCATATCTTTGGCGCTGGCAAACTTTCCCTTGCACAATGCTGTCATGCCGACACCCAGCACGGACGGGGTATTCGGCATCGCTCGTACCACCGGCACTTCCATGCCAAGCGCTTTCTCGATCTGGCTGGTCGCCACCGAGGCTGCCACCGAAATGATGATTTGTTTCTTCGAAGCATGAGGACGAATTTGCTCCATCACTTCCTGCACAACCAGAGGTTTGACGCACACAAAGACAACGTCCGCGTTTTTCACCGCGGCCAGATTGTCGGTGCCGACCGGCACGCCAAGCTTTTTCGCTAACGCGCGCGCCCGATCCTCATGCTGGACGGTGGCCCGCGTCAATTTCGGAGACAACAGACCCTTCTCCAATAACGCCTTGATCAGGATGCTGCCCATTTTGCCGGCACCCAGAACAGCCACCCTTTTTCCCGAAAACTCAAACCCCATTTGTGCCTCCACCATGATGTCGAACGAAAAATGTGCCAGACAACAGTGCGATCACGAAGAATGATCGTATCAGAGCATAAGTTTTGCTGGGAGGTGAGAGGCATTCTGGTAATGGTGCGGTTTAAAAGAAATTCGTATCAGGACATCGC
>DATBAX010000293.1:0-9667 GCA_036271275.1 Terriglobales bacterium | reverse complement strand
TTAGCTCCTGGGAGAAGCACTTTGTGGTGAAACACGTTTGTCCCCAACTCACTACCACGAAAAGGGGGGCTCGCGACTGGGTTGCAGGTTCTGTGGGGGGTCTAAAACCCGCGAAAAACTTAAGCCGAGTATGCCATCCCGGAGGACACGCGTCAACCGCAAAAGCAGCCTCCAGCAGGGCTTATGGGGCAAAAACCCCGAAACTTGGATCGCTTCCGGAAGCGGCCGTTACTGACCGGCTCGATGGTAATCCTCAGTCATCACATTCGGTAACCCTTAAGCCCTGAGACCTGGTTACGAGTCTCGCCTTATAGAACTCAGTCGCCCAGCGACTCAGGTAGAGACAACTTGACTGGCCGCGTAGCGACGGCACCCAGCCGCTGAAACACGCATGAACACGTTGCCTCGCCATCGGTCAGGGAAGAACCCACTTTCTACAAATCCTGCACTCTTTTCTTCAACTCACTCGCAATCCATTCGGGATCACTTTCCGGCGGAAACTTTGCCGGCACGCCGATTTTCACTCGCACTGTCCCCGGCCAGGCAAACTTCTTCTTCGCTTTTTTCAATTCGAATAAACCATCGATGCGCATGGGCAGAACCGGAATTCCTAAATTATTCGCCAGCAATCCCACCCCCGCGCGAAACGGACGCAGCTTGCCATCGGTAGTGTGATGCCCTTCGGGAAAAACCAGGATGCTGTATCCGCGATCGACGGATTCGCCAGCGTAAGCAAAGCTTTCCCTGAAACCGGCCTGGCGCGGCAGCGGAAACACATTCAGCAAAGCCACGCCCAGAGCCCACTCCAGGCGATCGAAAATCCTCAGAAAAATATTGCGCGTCGCTGGAGGATTTCTTAACGCTTCCAGCGCCTCGCCTCCGGCCGCCGTCGCGAGCCTGTGCCGCAACCGCGCAGGCAATGCCGTGAGGATGAAACCAACGTCCACGTCGTCAATGTGATTGCAGACCACCAGAACCGGGCCGCGTGTGCCGCGCAGGTTTTCACGTCCTTCGATGCGCGGCCATCCCAGAAAAAATACCGACGGACGCAGCAATAAATAATGCACCGCAGTCCGAAGCCACGTCACCGGCCAACGCTGAGCCCAACGCGGATAGTGATAGCGGACTCGCTGCGGCATCTTGCCTTGCAGCATGTTCTCCAAATCACCCACCGTGTTCACCGCGGCAAATCGTGTTTCACTGAGATCAAGTTGATAACGATCTTCGAGTGCACTGAGTAATTCGACGCGATCGAGCGAACTGAGATTCAAATCGGATTCCAGATTCGCATTCGCCGAAAGCGCCGCCGAAGTTCCTGTAACCCTGCGAATCAATTCGTTCAACGGACTCGAACCAGCCTGGGACGTGGACTGATTCGCCAGTTGCGCCTGCACGGCTTGCAGCATCACGTTGCGTCGCGGCTTCTGCGTGGATGTACGCGGAAAATCCTCTTCCGGCCAAACTACCCAAGCGCGCATGCGCTGGAATTCCGCCAACGATTCATTCGCCGCCTTCACAATCGTTTCGGCATCGCCCTCCCGCAAAATCAGTACCGCGCAAGGCTCGGCATTCCCGCTTCGCGGCAGCCCGACGACGACACAATCTTTCACTTGCGGCTGACGTCGCAGCGCTGCCTCCAGATCGTCGGGATAAACATTCATCCCGGCCGGGGTGACGATAACTTCTTTCTTGCGTCCCCTGAAATACAGATTGCCTTCGGCATCCAACTCGCCGATGTCTCCGGTGTTGTACCAGCCTTCTTCGCCGCCAACCTGCAACCCTTGCCCACCCCAGTATCCGGACGCCACACCGCCGCCACGGACCAGAATTTCTCCATCTTTGTTCAATTTGACTTCGCGGCCCGCCAGCACCTTCCCAATCGATCCCTTGCCGCGACGAAAGGGATGATTCACGCTGATGAGCGAAGTCGTCTCCGTCAATCCATACCCTTGAATCACCGCGAACCCAAGCCGTCCCCAGAAATCTTCGGTGTCGCTATCGAGCGCGGCGCCTCCCGAGATGAACGCCCAGAACTTCAATCCAAATTGACGATGCACTCGCCGGAAGATCCACCAGCGCCGCAGAAAATGCTTCCCTTCAGCGGCCAGAAATCTGCGGCGAAATTTTTCGATCCTGCCTTGATCTTCCAGATCGCGTTCAACTTTTTCTTTCAGCGATTGCAGCATGCGTGGCACTGCAACGAGCACCGAGACACGTTCCCGCTTGATGGTTCCAATCACTTCGGCCGGCTTCAATGCATCCTGAAAGATGACCGTGCCGCCCATCAATTGCGGCAAGAACATCCCCAGAAATTGTCCGAAGACATGGCTCAATGGCAGCAGATTCAGAAACCGAATCGGATGCACCAGGCGTTCGTATTTCAAATAATTTCGTATCTCCAATTGAAGTGGCTTGACGTTGGCCATTACATTGCCATGCGTGATTACCACACCTTTAGGTTCGGCGGTCGTGCCTGAGGTAAAAACAATTTGCAGCGCGTCATCGGGCGTGGCTTCTGAGGGATACGACGAAGCCGAATGCGGTGACAACGTTTTCGATAAGTCATCCAACAGCAGGGTTGGAATCGAAGGCTGCACATGTTCGCGCGAACACACCATCAACTTCGCGCCGACTTGCTGATAAACGCGCAGCGCAAAATCAGGGGCAGCCACGTCATCCATCGGGACGACGATCACGCCCGCCAGCGCGCAGCCAAAAAATGCAGCGACCCACTCCGTCGAATTGTTTCCCCACAGTAGAACGCGATCTCCTTTGTGGATTCCACGTGCGTGCAACTCGCGGGCAAACTGATATGACGTTTCCGCAACCTGTCGATAACTCCAGCGCACATAACGATAGCCCTGCCGCTGCACGTAGGCGCACTCTTTGCCTCGCTTCAAAAAGTTATCAAGATATTCGGCGACGGAAGATCGTGCCATACAAGGAAGATGGTAGCTCCAAATCGTTCCCACGCATGTGCGATACTTTGGCGAAATGTTCCACGGGGAACACAACTTCAATATGTTCCCTGGGGAACATTTGTGGATTGTGCCAGGCGAAAAAATAGTTGGTGCAGATTTTCCCGGGATGGGAAGGTTGGATCTTTGAAGCTTCGAATACAAACGACTTACGGTTTGATTGGGATTTTTCTTCTTTTTTTGATGGCATGCCAGTCCGCGCCTCAGGGCCGGCAACAGGTGGATGCGACTAAGCCCCGGGCCGCGGATTCATCCTCCGGGCCACGGCGCGATCTTTCCCAGGACGAAGCGGCGGGTGGACATATCCTAAGGAAGCACGTCGGCCGTAGTGACGAACAACTGCGAGAGCGGCTGGAACATGAGCGTCATATCTCCGCCGCTTCGACGTACACCAATCGCGAGATGGCCGAACTCGCCGTTGGCACCGCGCTGCAACAGCAGCATGAGAAAGTTCAACGATGGCTGGAACGTGAGACCGGACATCCCAACCTGGTGCTGGATTATGACGGGGATCCGCAACATCCTATTGGACGAAGCATGCGTCACGGTGAAAATGAGAGCGAGCCGTGTTCTCATGCGCTGGTGGTACTGAAGTGGGCAGGACCCAATCAGTTTTACGTTCTGACTTCCTATCCGGAGTGCCATTGATGAAATCATCGAGTGAGTTTCCCGCGTTGCGGGATTTTTCCCGTGGATATTTCCATGAGGATTGCATCGACGAATATGGATCGATGGAAGCGGCGGCGCGTCAGTTTGTGAAGGATGCGGACCGCGAGCAACGCAAGGTTGTGGCGCATGAGTGGGCCGAATTTTTGAAATCATTCTCGTCGGTGGAGAAAATTAACGAGGCGATGCGTGCGATGGGAAGTGCTTGCCGATTTGCGGATCTTGATGAAGTCGAGAAGGTAACTCGAGCATTGCGATAGCTGCCGGGTCGGATGCACGCCTGCGATCATGTTGAACATTGGATCTCGCCATCGACTCCCTACAACTTGTCATTCCGACGCATAGCGAGGAATGACAAGGGAAAAACGGTTTTCGCCGGCTACTTGTTGCGGTATCGCTGAAATTGCCGGGTTTTTCCGGGTTTACTGGACGTTCTTTCCTTTGTTTTCGGTGGACGGCATTCTGTTGGCCGAATCTGCCCTTGGTAACCCGGTCGTACACTACGCGCCAGTAACCCTTAGTAACCATACGATTCTGAGGAACCCGCCGTACAATTGCCTTGTCCAAAGGGCCATTTCTGAAAGCGTCAACAGACATGGCCGAATGGGCGCTCAACTCGTCCGTGAACTTCCCCCAACCGGAAGTGAACTAACGGAGCTGGAGTCCGCACTCTTATGGCATTCGGTTTTGGTTTCAATAAACAGAAGGTTCTCAGTGCTGCGGAGAAGTTTGTCCAGCAGGGCAAGGTGCCCAATGCTATCGCTGAGTACGAAAAGGTCCTCAAAGCGGACCCCAAAGATCTCACCGTAGCCAACACGGTGGGCGACCTCTACGTGCGGCTCGGCGAGAACGACAAAGCCGTGGAATGTTTCAAGAGTGTCGGCGACGCCTATGCCACCCAGGGTTTTACGGTGAAGGCGATCGCGATGTACAAGAAGTTGAGCAAGATCAGGCCTTCGCTCGAAAGCGTGCTGCGGCTGGCTGAGCTTTATACCCAGCAGGGCCTGTTCAACGATGCGCGCGCCCAATATCTACAAGTAGCGGAAGAATTTCTAAAGGCCGGCGAGCTCGAGCAGGCGGTCCGCATTTTCCAAAAGACTTTGGAGATGGATCCCGAGAACGTGCCCATGCGCACGCGGCTCGCGGAAGTATACGTTCGGCTGAATAAGAAGACGGAAGCCTGGCAGATTTTTGCGGCCGCCGCCGAAAGCCTCAGGAACAAAGGACAGTTGGAAGCAGCAGAGAACGTTCTGGAGCGAATGCTGACTCTGGATCCCGGCAACAGCCAGGCGCTGCTAATGCGCGGCAAGACCGCCATTGATGCAGGCGACGCAGCCGGCGCCATTCAATTTCTGGAGAAAGTGGCCGACCTCGATAGCAATCCCGAAGGATTGCGCGGATTGTTCCAGGCCTATTTGCAATCGGGACGATTGTCCGACGCCGGAACTTTGGCGACGAAACTACTTTCTGTCCACAACGATCCAACTCCGATTCACGCATACGCCGACGCGCTGGTGTCCGCGGGGCAGTACGAAGAAGCACTCAAGATTTATAACGACAATTCAGACCGGTTGTTGTCCGCCGACGAAGCCAGAGTGCTGGAGAGCCTGCATACGATCATCGGACATGTGCGCGAGAATCCCGCCGCGCTTGAAACTTTGCTGGCGCTATTTCAAAAGGCCGGGGAAAGCACGCACCTCACCGAGATCTATGAACTGCTCGCCCATGCCTACGTACAGTCGGGAGATCTGGAGAAGGCGCGCGATTATTACCTAAAGCTCACGCAACTGGAACCGCAGAATCATCTGCACGCGCAAAACTATCAGCAGGTGGTCGCCAAGCTGGGTGGAACGACAGCTTCCCGCCTCATCACGGCGGAAGAAGGCGCAGTACTGGTGGAAGAACTCGAAGCCACGGCACCTTTCATCGATCAGCGTTACGACGACGAGACTGCATTAGCCGTCCGCGCCGCCCTGACCGATGCCGAGCTTTTCATTTCCTACAACATGCCGGCGAAGGCGCTTGGGCCGTTGCTCTCGGCGCTTCCTAAAGCATCCCGCGATTTGCGATTGAATCAAAGATTGGTGGCGTTGCATACGCGCGCCGGACGTTTTGCTGAAGCCGGAGTTTGCAGCCGTACTTTGGAAAGCATCTATCATGACGCCGGCCATCCGGATGAAGCTTCTCGATACGCCGAACTTGCCGCCAAGTATGAAGAGCGTGCTTCAGTAGGCGGCGAATCGGTTGACGCAGCTGAATTGCCGCCGGCTTTTCACGCGACTCGCGAAGAGGCGGACGAGCCCGTGGCTCCTCCAGCGAAAGTTGCACTTCCCGTGGTCTCAAAAGAGCCGGTCGCTGCTCCGCCGGCCCAGACAAAATCAGCCGCTGCGGCATCGGGCCTGTTCTTTCATGCTCAAGCTTCGGCAGCGCCAGTGCCAGAAGCTGCTGAATTCGAAGTGCAGGCTGCGCCGCCCTCTGAAGAAGCGATCGATCTCTCTGGAGATTGGGAAGCTGAATTTTCGGATGACTCCGCTCCGGCACCGGTCGCGGCCACTCCTGCTCCAGTACAAGAGCCAGTCAAGCCTCGTCCAGCGAAGCCGGCGGCAGTGGATCCACAAGTCATTGCTGAGACGGTTGAAGAAGTTCGCTTTTACCTGGCACAGGGAATGCCCGATGAAGCGCGCGCTGCTCTCGCCAAGTTGTCATTGCTGAAGGCAGACGCAAATGTGATGGCCGAATTGCATCAGGAGATCGATGCGGCCACTGCGCCGGCACCCGCTCCACCAGCTCCTGTACAAGTTGCGGAAGTGGTCGAAGAAGCGCCGGTGGTCCAGCAAGCTCCAGTCGTCGCGGCGGTTAGCGTACCTGCTCCGGTCGAGGTCGAACCTGAGCCTGAAGTTGCGGAAATTGCCGAGCCTGAAATCACAGTCGAAGCCGAAGAAATCGCTGCACCGGAACCCGAGGCGCCGAAGCCTGCAGTGCTGGATGAATTCGTGGCCGACCTCGAATCGTCATTAGGCGATGAATTCCTGCCTGCGGCACCGACCCAGGCGGTTGCTCCGACACCAGAACCTGAGCCGCAAATTCAGCCTGAGCCTGAAACCGTGTATGCGGAAACTTCCACGCCAACCGAGAATGCCGGAGCATTGGGTGACTTCGTTTCCGATCTGGAAGCTTCTCTCGGAGATGGTTTCCTTGCTGAAGCGCCTGCCGCACAAGAAGCGCAGACGCATTCCGAACCTGAACCAGTTGTAGCAAAATCCGAGATCAGCGTGGCTGCGCAAGCACCCGCGCCCGTTCAAGCTCCGGCTGCAATTCCGGCACCAGCAGCGATGGCTGCTGCGGCTCCGTCGTCAGCAGCACCGGCGGCTTTCACTTATCAGCCCACGCCGATCCGTCCGTTGGCTGCCGAACCGGCAAAAACAGAAGCGCCTAAATTCGATGCCGGCGCGGGAGTGGACCTGGCGGACATGTTCGGCGAGTTGAAACATGAACTCGAAGAAGATGTTGCTTCAGCCGATGAAGATCCGGAAACGCATTACAACTTAGGCGTTGCTTTCCGCGAAATGGGATTGCTCGACGAAGCCATCGGCGAATTGCAGAAAGTTTGCCAGGCTGTGGATCATGGACACTCTTTCCCGCAGGTGATGCAGACTTACACCTGGCTGGCGCAGTGCTTCCTGGACAAAGGCGTTCCCGAGGCGGCGATCAAGTGGTATGAGCGCGCGCTCAAGCTTCCGCAAATCGATCAGGAAACCCGCACCGCGTTGCACTATGAACTTGCTTCATCGTATGAAATTTCTGGAAACAAGCAGTTGGCGTTGAGCAATTTCATGGAAGTTTACGGCAGCAATATCGATTATCGCGATGTCGCTGAGCGAATTAAGGCCCTGAAGTCGTAGAATGGTTGCATGGGTATCGATCGACTTTTGGCGGCCGGAAGATTTTCGCAGCCCTCGTTCCACTGGAGCGGGGTGTAATGGCAGAGCCGAATCTACCCCAGCCCGGAATTCCTCCACTTGCTACAGGACAGATCATAACGTCCACTGAAGCGGCGGCCGGCAGTCAGCCGAGACCGTCCTACACCACCGCGGAACGGTGGATTCATCGGATCTCGGTCCTGTTGTTTGTATTTGTCTGTGCGGTGTTGGGAATGCTTCTGGTCATCCTGCCCTGGCGTCCGGAGTGGGCGGACAATCACTTGCTGGCGGGTTATCCTCAACTGCGGGACATTCTCGGTCTGGGTTTTGTGCGTGGCTTTTGCACCGGACTGGGAATCCTGGATGTCTGGATCGGATTTTCGGAAGCGATCAATTATCACGAAGAGAAATGATTTCTTGCGAGCCGACGGCAGCGCTCGCCGAAAGACTTGAACGATGAGTGAAAAAGAGAGTACCCGCGCGCCGCTGGCGTACGAGAACGAACCATTCCTAAATAGCCCCGACGGCCGGATCCTTCGCGTGCTTTCCGAGTACAGCGAGCCATTGGCGCGTTTTCGCCGCGAGCAGATTCAGGACACAGTCGTGTTCTTTGGCTCGGCACGGACGAAGAGCCGCTTCGACGCGGAGAAACACCTGGCGGACCTGAATGGGAATCGTTCGGACTTGTCGGCACAGGAGAACGAGAACAACAAGAAGCAAGCGCTCGCGGCCGTAGACATGGCCCGCTATTACGAAGACGCGCGGCGACTGGCATTCCTGCTTAGCGAATGGTCGGTGAAAATTCCGGCGCGGCGGCGGCGTTTCGTGGTGACCACCGGTGGCGGTCCGGGAATCATGGAAGCTGCGAATCTCGGCGCGAAGGAAGCCGGAGCCAAGACCATTGGCCTGAACATCCATTTGCCGTTTGAGCAGAATCCGAATCCCTACATCACTCCGGCGCTGAATTTCGAATTCCATTATTTTTTCATGCGCAAGTTCTGGTTTGCCTATCTTTCCAAGGCGCTGGTGATCTTCCCCGGTGGCTTTGGAACGCTGGACGAGTTCTTCGAAATCCTTACCCTGGCGCAAACCCAAAAGCTGGCCAAGAAAATTCTGGTCGTGATTTACGGCAGCGAGTATTGGAACAAATTGATCAACTTCCAGAGCATGGTCGATACGGGCACGATCTCGGCGCAGGATATTGAGCTGTTCAAAATGGTCGACTCGCCGGAGGAAGGCTTTGAATATCTGCGCGACGGGCTCACCAAATACCACCTGGGCGCGGAGTCCGGCAAACGTCCCGGAGATGTAGTGGTGCCGGAAATCGCGAAGACCAATCCGTAGATGCGCCGGATTTCTACAGTGGCTAAGTCTGAAATAATGCGGATTAAGAAAAGATTCGTGTCAGGGCATTCGCTTCAGCGATGCCGCCAATGCCACACTCTTTGAACGGCTTCGACCGCTGGGGTTTGACCGTCGAGCTACAGCGGCTAAAGCCTGCCTTTGTTGCTTTTCTCTTCGGCACGGCTAAAAAGCCGTACCCTGACACGAATCTCGCTTCAAATCGCGCCGTTAACTGAATTCCCAACGATTTTGCTTCTCTATTACATTACCGATCGCATGCAGTTTGCTGGCGATGAAGTCTCTCGCCGTCGTCTTCTGCTCGACAAAATTGGCGAGGCGGCTGCTTGCGGCGTCGACTTCATTCAGTTACGAGAGAAAGATCTTCCTCCCCGAGAACTGGAAGAACTTGCGTGCGAAGCCATGCAAGTGGTGCAGAAAAACTCTGGCGAGAAAACCCGGTTACTGATCAATTCCCGCTCCGATGTCGCGCTTGCTTCCGGCGCGGCCGGCGTCCATTTGCGCTCGGACGACATTTTTCCGCGCGACATTCGTTTGCTCTGGCAGAGCAGCGGGAAGATTCCGACGATTGGGGTTTCCTGTCATTCCCTGGCCGACGTTGAGCGCGCAAAAATCGAAGGTGCGGATTTCACCGTCTTCGGACCGGTGTTTGAGAAAAAGAATTCCCGGCCTGCCGGTCTGGATCTCTTGCGCAAAGCCTGCGCGTTCCAAATCCCCGTACTGGCTTTGGGTGGCATCACT
>DATBAX010000292.1:0-4190 GCA_036271275.1 Terriglobales bacterium | reverse complement strand
GTTTCTTTGACCAGGGGCGTAGCTGAGATCCCACTTGCCGAAGGCAGTTTCGCCGCCTCAAGTTGATCGGCATTGCGATGAAGAAAAGCTACAATCTCAACCGTCGCCAATCCTGGCGCTGCGTCGCTTTTCCCTTCTTCGCGGACCACGCCAATCGCCGCCTCTTTCATTTCTTCCGCCGCGCTCAAAACTTCCTGGGTGCAATAGGCAACGCTATTTACTTTCCGGGAAGTAGGACGTTTGTCGTAACGCTCGAAAGCCGCATCGATGCCACGCAGCGCAGCCTCCAGTGGGATGCCCGCATCTTTCCAGGTTTCGATCAGGGCCCAGTCCAATGCGGACAGCAGCAGGATGCCACCACGACGCCGCTGAAAGTGCTCTTCGATTTCGGTGAAATAGTTGAAGTAGTTTTCCACGGCAGGTTTTTCGCGAAGTCTAGTGGGACGGCGGCTTGTTTTCGGAAGAAGGCTTGGATGGCGCGCTGGATTTCCCAGAAGCATTTCTCCCCCAGATAATGCGCAGACCGTCCAGCGTCAGAAAATCATCCACGTGCTTGATGTGTTTCGATCCCGTTCCGAACAGCGAAGCCAGCCCCCCGGTCGCGATCACTTTCGTCTCTTTGCCCAATTCGCCGAGAAGAAGATCCAAAATGCCGTCTACCAATCCCAAGTAGCCGTAATACAAACCTGACTGAAGACTTCCGACGGTAGTACTGCCAATAATCCGCGGAGGCTTGCGAATATCCACTCGCGGCAGACGAGCGGTACGTTCGAAGAGTGCGTCCGCCGAAATGCCGATCCCCGGGCAAATCACACCGCCCTCGTATTCACCTTTGGAAGAAACACAATCGAACGTGGTCGCCGTGCCAAAATCCACGACTACGCACGGCCCACCATACTTTTCGAACGCAGCCACCGAATTCACAATGCGGTCCGCCCCAACTTCAGCCGGATTGTCATAGTGCACCGGCATTCCGGTCTTCACTCCAGGTTCGATAAAAAGAGGTTTGGTATGAAAATAACGCTCGCAAACCAGGCGCAAAGTAGAATCCAGCGGAGGCACCACCGACGAGATCACAATTCCACGAACGCTCTTCACCTCAAGATTATCCATCGCAAACAGATTACGGAAAAGCACACCGTATTCATCGACAGTTTGCGTCGCGATAGTGGCGACGCGCCAATTCGCAATCAATTGCTCGGCTTGCACAACGTCAGTCTTCGCCGCTTCAGCGAACACGCCCAGCACCGTATTCGTATTGCCGACGTCCAAAACCAGCAGCATAAGATCTCGCCAAAAATAAAAGTTCTTGTCATCCTGAGCGCAGCAGAATAGTTCGCAACGCGAACAATTCTGCGGAGTCGAAGGACCCCTACCTCACCACCGCGCCCTCACTTAGGTCGTACTGTACCGCTCAGCACCACCCGCAATCCCTGCGTCGTCCTTACCTGCAAAAACCCCCGAGAATCCAGTCCTTCCGTCACCCCGGTAAACTCGTCGCTCCCATCCACGGTCACTTCCCGCCCACGTACCGACGACGACCGCTCCTGAAACCGCCGCAGAATCGAATCATGCGCGCCCGGCTTCTCCAGCAAATCGCGATATTCGCGGTCGAGTGATTTTAACAAAGCCGCGCACAATTCCACGCGTGACCACTCCGTCCCGCTCACCAACCGCAATGAAGTCGCCAGCGATTGCAGCTCTGGCGGGAAACTCGGCTGATTCACGTTGATCCCGATCCCAACCACAATATGACGCACACGAGTCACTTCCGCATTCATCTCAGTAAGAATCCCGCAAAACTTTTTCCCATCAATCAGCAAATCATTCGGCCACTTGAGATCTGGATTCACCCGTGAATCGATTTCCTGAACCGCCGCATGCACCGCCAATCCCGAAGCCAAAGATAAAATCAAAGCCTCCGACGGCGGCAGCGCCGGCCGCAAAATCATGGAACAATAAATCCCAACCGATTGCGCGGAATGCCACTGGTGAGCCCCGCGTCCGCGTCCCGCTGTTTGTTGCTCCGCCAGAAACACGCTGCCCTCGGGCGCGCCCGCACTCGCGGCTTCCATGGCAGCCGTACTGGTCGATCCGACTTTGTAATAATGATGAACCTGCTCGAAGATCGTGCCCCGCAACAGCGGCGACAACATGTCCGGTAAAAGAAGATCGGGAATAGCTTTTAGTTGATATCCAGTCGCCGGATGCCCCGCAATCTCCACGCCCAGCGCACGAAGTTGCTGCACCAGTCTCCAAACATCCGATCGCGTGGTCCCAATCTCTTCCGCGATTTTGGTGCCGCTCACCACCACGGTCGCGTGGTCGGTCAGGAGCCGGACAATGCGGCCCAGACGCGCGTCCGTCTGCTCGTGTGAACTGTCCGCCCCCGGGAGCTTGGTTCGGCGCACACCACGTTTTGTGGATGCTTTCGTAATGCAGGAATTATGCGTTACCGCAGCCGAAACGACAAACCGTTCCTACTGCACATCAATCGTCGTAACGCTCAACGCCGGAAGCGTGATGGTAAATGTAGACCCACTCGCAGCCATCGTTCCCACAAGGACCGGATGCACTGGTACCTGCCCTGAGGCCGAAGTCGCTGTCATCTGGTACACGGTCGCGGTGCCGGACAAAGTTTGCCCCGTGATCGCCGTCACCAGCGATGTCGTCGAACGATTGATGGCTACAAACACAACTCGTCCAGGAGCGGCGCTGTCCAGGCTCGCGTAGACAGCGACTTTCTGGACATTGCTGGAGGTCGCGGCAAGTGAAGTGTCGCCAAAGCTAGCGTGAGCTCCGTCAAAACCACGGAAGGCGCGAAAGCCCGCCAGAGCATAATCATAGGTACCGTTCGGCGGCCAAAGGTTGGCTGCGAAAACACCCTGGCTACCGAAGATACCCAACGTGTCCGCTTGCGCGACAGTCCCCGCGATATGGTTCCAGCCGCCAGCTTCATACTCGGTTACGGAAAGTCCCGTGCCCGGAAATTCGGCGTTTATCTTGGTTTGCAATCGTGACAGAATTTGAATGGGATGGCTGCCAAGTTCCTGATAAATCCATGGGTTGCTGTTGTTATCGTCGTTGAATGTTGGATCCCACAAGTCGCGAGGACCCTGCACGATGAGTTGCACTTGGGCCGCAGTCAGCGTGGTTCCCGTTAGGTCGATAATTCGCGTGCTGCCGGCATCATAGATTTCTGGATACCAATGGAAATCATAGACATCCACCAAAGGTTTCCCGTACGTGGTAGAAGCCGTTTTCATCGCCGTCAGATATTTGTCCGGAAACCAATTTGTCCCCGTGGGTGTCGCGTTCAATTCTCCTTGCCAGTTGTAGATACCCTGAAATCCGTAATGCACTGGCCCAAAGATGACGGCATTAGGAAACTGGTCCTTGATGGCCTTCGTGAGTGATATGGTCTTGGCGATGTAGTTGTCGGAAGTGACTGCGGTCGCTCCCTGCACTTCCAGATGAGTTGAGTTCCAAAGTTCCGGCTCGTTATCCAGCTGAACGAAAGTCGGCAGCGCCGGACTCGCCCCAAAGATGCCGGGGATTTTCTGGTCCATCGCCCAAACGAATTCGTCCATGTAGACGTTGGCATCCGTAGTGATAGGCGTAACGGTGAACGCGCTGCCCTTCTTGTCCACGACCTGCTTAAAGCGCGTTAAGTCGGGAGGATTGGTCACACTTACTGGACCGCTCTCGTCAGCAGAAACCAGACCCTGCATTTGGACGGTCATGATGCTGGCTAATCCAGCACTTTGATCAGCAACGATAGTAGGGCGTACGGCCTCAGCTGGCGTTGAGCTCGAACTCAAAAAGTCGTCGTTCTCGTACAGAAAATCGCTTCCGGCATTCGATGCGTTGGTCTCCCAGTTATAGGCAGTCCAACGATTCCCTCCCATACGATCGACGGTAAGCAATGGTGGCGCAGTCACGCCCCCATAGGAATTGATGCCGTAAATCCAAGGCGAAATCGGTTTGCTCTGAGCCGGATTCACGGTGATGGTAATGTCGGCAGCCACGTGCGCCGGAGTTGCTGAAGCCTCCGTGGAATTCGCACTCTCTCCGGCAGAATTCACCGCCGAGACCACATAAAAATAAGCCATTCCGTTGGTGCGTCCACTATCGATGTCGGTGGTCCCGGTGGGCGCGGCAACCTGCGTGTACGGACCACCCGTAGCGCC
>DATBAX010000291.1:0-2267 GCA_036271275.1 Terriglobales bacterium | reverse complement strand
AATCGCTCACGAATTAGTGGGTACGCCGATTGGCGAAGCCCTGCAGCCGACACAACTGTTCGAGTCGGCGATCGAATTGGCGAACTTCTTTCTGCTCGCCTGGTTGCTGAAGCGCAAGAAATTCGATGGAGAAGTTATCGGAACATATTTTTTTCTCTATGGCATCGCGCGTTTCTTCCTCGAATATCTGCGCGGCGATCCGGGCCGCGGAGACGTTTTTGGGATCATCACTGGCACCCAGCTAGTCGCTCTCTGCCTGATCGTTGTTGGTGGATTTATTTGGTGGTTGCGTCCGGCGATGAAACCCGTGCCTGCTCACGCCCAGTAAGAACTTTTCACCTCGGAGACGCAGAGAGAACCTTTTTAATCTTGTCATCCTGAGCAAGCGATTTTTGCGTCGCGAAGGACCTCTGCATTTCGGTCGTCCTCACAAACCCTGTATTCTTACCCTCACCAGTGGACACGTTCCCTCAATACTTCACTACAACAGCCGCAGACGCGGGCAAGCGCCTCGATCAATTCCTTGCGGCAAAAATTTCCGAAACCAGTCGCGCCCGCGTGCAGCAACTTATCTCCGAAGGCAAAGTATTAGTGGATGACGCAACGGCCAAAGCTTCATTACGTCTGCGGGGAAATGAGCGTATCTCGATCCTGGGAGCAGTCGTGCTCCCACCCATGCGAGCCATGGCGGAAGAAATCCCGCTGGACATTGTGTTCGAAGATGACGACATGGCCGTAGTCAATAAACCTGCCGGCATGATGGTCCATGCCGGAGCGGGCGCGACGGACGATCAACGAAATCGCGGCACACTAGTCAATGCCCTGCTACACCGGTTTGGCAAGCTTTCCGACGTCGGCGGAGAATTGCGGCCAGGGATTGTCCATCGTCTGGACAAGGCCACCAGCGGCCTGATTGTGGTGGCAAAGAACGACGAAGCGCATCGTCGCTTGGGCGCGCAGTTCGCCAAACGCGAAGTGAAGAAAACCTATATTGCTCTGGTTCACGGATGGCCAAAGCGGGAACAAGGGACCATCAATTCGAGCATCAGCCGCGACCGCGTCCGCAGAACACGAATGACCACGAAAGCCTCCGGCGGACGCGAGGCCATTACACATTACAAAACTAAACAGCGCATCGATTCACGGCTGGGAAAATTTAGCTTGCTCGAATTACAGATCGATACCGGGCGCACCCATCAAATTCGCGTCCACTTGTCCGCGCTTGGTCATCCCGTGGTGGGAGACAATCTCTACGGAGCGCCGCGTGAATTGCATGGCAAGAACGAAACCCGCACCACGCTCTCACGGAATTTTCTGCATGCCGCTGACTTGAAGCTGCAACATCCACGCAGTGGAGAGGCGATGTCTTTTTCACGTCCGATCCCAGAAGAACTGATTGAGTTTCTGAACCTGGTTACCGGCATCTGACTTGCGAGACGGGTACCCGTTATAATGAAAAACTCAATGAATCCCCGTGGTGTGATTTTGTCGGTACTTGGCAGTTCTCTGTTTCTGACGGCACTTTTTGCGCAAAGCGCGGGACAGCCGGAACTACCGAACGCACCCTCCCACGCTGCCCAGCAACCGAAGCCTCAACCGGCCGCGGCGACACCGCCAAAAGCGGACCCAACTCCGAACAGCGTTCCACAAACACAGACCAGTCCGGCGCAAACCGCAGTTCCATCCGCAACTCCCGCGGCCCCGCAGGAGGAACCATCGCAGGATGACACCACGACCGTCATTCGCCGCACAGTGAATGAAGTCAATGTTGTGTTTACCGTCATTGACCGCCATGGGCACTACGTGAAAGATCTCAAAAAAGAAGATTTCCAGGTCATCGACGACAACCGGCCCGCAGTGGAGATTCGCAGTTTCGTCCGGCAGACGGATTTGCCTCTGCAAGTGGGACTGCTGGTCGATGCCAGCAACTCAGTGCGTGACCGCTTCAAATTCGAGCAGGAATCAGCCATCGAATTTCTTAATCAAACGATTCGCCCTCGGTACGATCAGGCGTTCGTCATCGGATTCGACGTGACTCCAGAAGTCACCCAGGAGTTCACGGACAATACGGAAAAACTTTCGATCGGAGTGCGCGCGCTCCAGCCCGGCGGCGGCACTGCCATGTACGACGCACTGTATTTTGCCTGCCGCGACCGGCTGATGAAGGCCGAACATACCGGGCCGATACGGCGCGCGATTATTCTGTTGAGTGATGGCGACGACAATCAAAGCCATGTCACGCGCGAGGAAGCCATCGAGATGGCGCA
>DATBAX010000290.1:0-11155 GCA_036271275.1 Terriglobales bacterium | reverse complement strand
TACGGGAACACGCTTACCTGGACGGAACGTGACAATCCAAAATTGGGTGCACCGTTGGTGGAAATCCAGGTTGATTTGGACCTTGCGAGGTTCGACAAGATGTTCGTTGCCCTGATGACATCACCCACACCTTCACCATCTGCCCACTAAGCTGCTAGAGCGAGAGACTTGAACATGAATCGACCCAGCAACCTTCGGCAAAGCGCCTGTATTGTTGGCGTTTTTTTCTTATTCGTCTCATTTGCCTCCTCCGATGAATGGAAGGCCGGTCACGGCCTGGTTTCGGTGACAGGCGTCATGAATCTAACGGAACCGCCTGCGCCGGGCGAGGTCTTCTTCTCCGGTCCTGACAGCCCTGCTGAAGCGGCCGGATGGCTCGAGGGACTCAAAGCGTGGCGAACTGACCGCCGGACCAGGATGCGCTATGACGGCTCGCAGTATGACCGCCCCGATCTTGAATGGACACAGCATATTTTCAACCAGGTACAGGTGCTTATTTGGGACCGCAGCCTGTACGATCCTGAAAAAGGTGAATATACCGTTGACCGTTTTCTGAACGAAACGCAAAGCCGCATCGGAAAGATCGATGCGGTACTGATCTGGCATGTTTATCCCAATCTCGGGGTGGACGATCGTAATCAATTCGACATGTTGCGCGATCTGCCGGGAGGTTTGCCCGGACTTCGCAAACTGATCGAGCAATTTCATGTGCATGGCGTAAAAGTCTTTTTTCCGATTCTTGCCTGGGATTCGGGGACACGCGAAGAGGGAACTGCTCCCTGGATTGCAATTTCGCAAACGCTTAAGGAAATCGGTGCCGACGGAATTAATTTCGACACCCTGGAAACTGTCCCGGCGCCTTTCCGTCAGGCGTCTGACTCGCTCGGCCAACCGCTCGCGCTCGAACCGCAATTCCAACCTCGCGACGAGTCGATCGCGTGGACAAACATTTCCTGGAACGACTGGGTGACGTGGGAGGGCAAACAGTATCCCTTTATCCCCATGGTCAGCAAAGATAAATGGCTGGAATCCCGCCACACCGTGAATGTGACCGATCGATTCACGCGCGACAAGACCGACAGTTTGCAGCATGCTTTCTTTAACGGGCAGGGATATGCCGTCCTCGAGAATCTTTGGGGATTCTGGTACGGCATGAATCCTAATGATGCGGAGGCAGTGCTGCGATTCACCACTATTGAACGCGCAATGGCGGACAATCTCCGCACTCCGGAGTGGGAACCACACGCCGCAACCCTGCAAGATGGCGTCTTCGCCAGCCGTTTTCCAGCAAAATCCAGCACGTTGTGGACGATCGTCAATCGCAACGAGTACAACGTCGTTGGATCGCAATTGCGCGTGCCTTATCGCACGGGGATGCACTACTACGATTTATGGCACGGAACGGAACTTAAGCCCTCAGTCGAGGGAGGTGACGCTATTCTCAACTTCGAAATGGAATCCAGAGGATTCGGCGCCGTTCTCGCTGAAGATGGCGACTCTTCCGAAGCGCCACTCAAGACTCTTCTAGCTTTCATGGCCGAACGGTCGCGACGTCCTTTGTCCAGTTATTCGCGCGAGTGGAAGGCTGTTCCGCAGACGATGGTTGAGAGCGGTGCCACGAATGCCGTGTCTGGCAAGCCGTCTGACATGGTCTTAATTCCGGCGGGGAGCTACAACTTCCAGGTCCACGGGATCGAAATCGAGGGCGGCAACGATCCTGGTGCTGACGTGCAATATCCGTGGGAAGATTCTGCGCGGCGTTTTCATCACCATCAGATTCAGATACAGGCTTTCTACATGGACCGAACTCCGGTAACGAATGCGGAGTTCAAGAAGTTTTTGACGGCCAGCGGCTACCATCCGAAAGACGATCACAATTTTTTGCGTGACTGGAAGAATGGAAATTTTCCGGCAGGGGCTGAGAATAGGCCCGTGACCTGGGTTTCCCTCGAGGATTCGCGCGCATACGCTGCATGGGCCGGAAAGCGCCTTCCTCATGAGTGGGAATGGCAATACGCGGCGCAATCGGCGGATGGCCGGATTTATCCCTGGGGCAACGATTGGAATGCACAGGCGATCGCAGCGGCTGATCATGGCCATAACATGCTTCCGCCGTCCCAAGTCGGAGCTTTCCCTGCGGGCGCAAGTCCGTTTGGAGTGCTCGACTTGGTTGGTAACATTTCCCAATGGACCGACGAATTTCGCGACGAGCACACGCGGGCTGCGATTTTGCGCGGTGGCGCGGCCTACCAGCCGCGAGGCTCCATCTGGTATTTTCCGCAAACTTACAGATTGGACGAGCACCAGAAATATCTATTGATGTCGCCTGGCCGCGACCGCGCGGGAACGATTGGTTTTCGGTGCGTGGTCAACGCGAAGCAATAATCTAGTGCTGGCCCGGGGATTGATCGCGCAATGTGAAGACAAAGTCCTGGATTTCGCGCCGTTCGTGGTCGGCCTGTTCAGCAGCTTTTTTTGATGTTTGACGATAGAGTTCTGTTTCCGCCTCGGCCTTTGCCCTCTCTCCGGTACTGGCGTAGGCGCGAGCCAGCCGAAAGTGTGCTTCGGCCAGATCAGGGTTGTGCAGAATCGCCTGCTGATAGGCGGGAACGGCTGATGCGAAGTCTTTCTGGCTCGAGTAAAAGACCCCCAGTTGGAAGTATGCAGCGCCGAAATTAGGGTCAAGCGCAATTGCTTTTTCGAGAAGCATCTTTACTTGTGCCGTGTTGTGAGGATTCTCGGGACTTTCGCTGGATCTGGCAAAAGTCAGAGCATAGTAATAGTTCGCCAGCGCATTCTCGGGCTGAAGTTTAGCGAACCTGCGTAGCTTCTCGATGAGGCATGCAGCGTGATTGCTTTCGGCGGTTTCTATCTTACCGAGAAATAGATACGGATTTTGATCCTGAGGCGCGAGGTCCGACGCCTGGCAAAGCCTTGCTACCGCGTCATCGTTGAAACCGCGGGCGTAGTTCGCCACCCCAAGGCCTATTAGCATCCTTGCTGAGTTTGGAAAGAGCCAATCACCTTTGCCGAATACTTCAATGGCCGGATCCAAAGCACGGTGCTTGAGCAGTTCACTTCCCCAATCGAAGAGATTAGATTCGCTAGGATCAAGTTCTGCCGCTCGTTCGTAGTCCCGTACCGCCTCGAGCGGGCGATTGAGCTTTTCATGAACGTCGCCCAACAGGCGATGAAGCGCGGCTTGTTCGGTTGAGGGAAGGACTGGACGTGCCAAAAGTTTCTCTGTCGTATTCAATGAGAGGTCAAGCTCGCCGGTGTTCGCTTCGGCTTGCGCGAGTGCGAAGCTGTTTTCAAAGTCGGCGGGATTTGCCTTGAAGGCGCGTTCCAGGAACGGGACGGCGTCAACGAATCTTCCCCTCTCCATCAGGAACGCTCCCAGACGATGGTTCGCGTTGAAGTCTGCCGGCAAACGATCCAAGGATTCACGTAAGGTTTTTTCAACGGCGGCGTCGCCCGCGGGGTCGCGGTGTTCGCTTGCATCACCTAGCGAGGAAGTCTGCCTGGCGAGAGATTCAGCGGTTTGAAGGACGACATTGGAACCGTGTCCGCCAGGGCTCGCGGCGTCGGTGACCCCGGATACGGTGAACTCTGGCGCATCATCGAACGGGAGCGCGCCAGTGCCGGTTTGTTTCTCAGAATGATTGGCAAGCGTGGTCGGGAGCGTGAGCTCGATTTCTTTCACTTCTCCGATGCTGATTGAGAATGGGCCAAAGGTGGTTTTGCGGTTGCCACTCTGGCTGACCTCGAGGGTATATGTTCCTTTTCCGACACCCAGCATCGTGTAGGATCCATCGGCTGCTGTTTGGCCATCAACACTCGTCGCACCGGACTGATTTTGCAGATGTAGCGTGGCAGAGCCCACCGGGTGACCGTTCTCATCGCGCACATGCCCTTCAACGTTTGCCCCGTTTTTCAATTTCTCGCTCGGCGAATCCGATTGGCCCCATAACAGGGAAGCCGTCAGGACCAGAAGCATCGCGACTATGGAACGAATTCTCATGAGTCCAGTTAGAAGTCGGGAGTCAAGTCTAAATCGGATGCAAGAATGGCGGCGAGCAACAAATAGTTTTCTATTAGGCCTGACATCTTTCACTCCGAGGCAGTACAATTCTCTGTCTTTCCTGGCCGCATCGTTGGAGACCTCTACGTACCTTCCAGCAAATCGTGCGAGGCGAGCCCGAAAATAATCCCTGGGGGAATCTCAATGAAGCGACGAAGCTTCGTTGTTCTGCTGTCCGCTCTGATAGTTTTTTCTTACACTCTTCAACTCCAAGCACAGAAAATTAAAGTCATCGTTGATCAGGATGCACGCGGTCCGGCGACGACCGATATGCAGTCTCTCTTGATCTTCCTGCAATCCGACAAGTTCGAGGTGCTGGGAATTACGACCGTCAGCGGCGACCAATGGATGAAGGAAGAAACACAGCGCACCCTGCGGCTGCTTGAGATCGCGGGCCGCACGGACGTTCCAGTGGCGGAAGGCGCGTTGTTTCCGCTCTTGAATTCCAAGGAAGAATCCGAACGATGGGAAAACCTATACGGCAAGCTTGGTTACAAAGGATGCTGGAGCGATTTCTCGAAGCATGCTCACGTTTCCGAAGCGTATCGCGCCGGATATCACGATCCCGAAGTGGTGCCTCATTTGGCGGAAGGCGAGCCGCACATTAAGCCGATTGACGAAAGCGCCGCCGAATTTATCGTGCGCATGGTGCACAAATATCCAGGTGAGGTCGTGATCTGGGCTGGTGGGCCCATGACCAATATCGCGTTGGCGCTTCGTATCGATCCTCAGGTGGCGACGCTCGCGAAAGAGCTGGTCCTGATGGGCAGCGGCATGTACGCGGACAATGGCGGCATCAATGGCGTCGATGGGCGCCGCGAATTCAACTGGTGGTTTGATCCCGAAGCGGTCCGCATCTCCATGCGGGCTCCGTGGAAAAAGATCACCATTACACCGATCGATATTTCCGTAAAGACGAATGTAGGACCCGAGTTGCACGATGCGATTGCCAAAGCCGACACGCCGGTCGCACGCTATCTCACCAAGTATTCCGAACCCGGTTTTATGTGGGATGAACTTTCGGCTGCCGCGCTGATCGATCCCTCGATCATTACGGGACAAAAGGAACTTTATGTCGACATCGATATCGATCACGGCCCGAGTTACGGTGAGACTCTGTTCTGGGGCCCGGATGTTTCGTTGCCTTCGTACGAGAGGAAAGCGACAGTCCAATTCGATGTGGATACAAAGAAACTTTACGATCTATACATCAAATTGATGACGCAAGCGCCACATGCGCAATAACACTGCGAAGTGATTCCATGAGGCAGGAGAAATGAACATGAGTTTCAGGCTGGCAAGCCCCGTCACGCGTCGTCAATTTGTTACGTCGTCAACAGCAGCCGTGGTCGCAGCCGGATTCGGCGCTACGGCTGCATCCACGCAATCCTCAAACGGTCCAATGTCCGGTGGCTCCATGCGCGTAATCATCGATACGGATCCCGGGGTTGACGACGCTTTCGCTTTGCTGTTGGCGATGCGTTCACCCGAGTTGAAGATTGAAGCGATCACACCAGTTGCTGGCAATGTACCGCTCGAACTCACGCTTCCAAACGCCTTGAGAATGGTAGAAATCGCCGGCCGCACCGACATTCCGGTCGCCGCCGGGGCAAGAACGCCGCTGGTGCGCCGTCTGGTCACCGCCGCCTACGCTCATGGAGAGAATGGATTGGGCGGAGCCGTATTCCCGGAGCCGAAGACCAAACCGGTGGCTGAACCCGCTGCGGAATTGATTCGACAGATTATCCGGAAGTATCCGGGAGAAGTAACGCTCATCACGCTGGGCCCTCTCACCAACATTGCGGCAGCCCTTGGATCCGATTCCGAGCTTGCGGCCAAGGTTAAAGGCTTGGTGATGATGGGTGGATCCCTCTCGGGCGGGAATATCACGCCAGCCGCCGAGTTCAACATCTATGTGGACCCGGAAGCGGCCCGGATGGTTTTTCAGTCAGGCATACCCATCACCATGGTTGGACTCGATGTGACCCGCAAGACTGCTCTCACCGACGATCATGTGCAAACGTTGTCAGCGGGGAAGAGTGCCGTGAGTCAAGCGGCGGCAAAAATCGCCCGCAACGCGATTGAGCACAATCGGTCCCAAGGATTTCTGATCGGGCCCAACATGCACGATTCGCTCGCGCTCACCGCGTTCCTCGATCCCTCAATCCTGAAGTTCGACGACTATTACGTGGATGTGGAAACCAACGGGGAGCTCACCGCCGGACAAACACTGGGCTACAGTCCGAATCAGGGCGATTTGCGACGAAGTCCCGAGATGCAAAAGAAGGCGGAATCGAGCATGGTGATTCGAGGATCGGCGCCGACGTTGGCTGGCACAAAGATCTCTCCGGTCTTGCGCGACAAATATGTGCCCAATACGAAAGTCGCGCTGGACCTGGATTCTTCCCGATTCTTCAGTTTGTTAATCGGACGTTTATCCAGTTAGTTTGGCGGACCGCAATACATATCGAATTCCAAAGGGGCATCGCGTGAAAATGAAATTCATCCGGCTAAGTTTGGTGATCTTTTTGATAGCAGCAAGCAGTCTGTCCTGCTGGAGCATGGAAAAGAGAAAAGTCATCATCGATCAGGATGCTGCCGGTCCCGGCGGTACGGACCAGCAAGCGATGCTCATGTTGATCCAGTCGCCGCAGACAGAAGTCCTTGGAATTACGGTTGTCACCGGCGATGCCTGGCTCAAAGAAGAAATGGCCCACACTTTGCGCATGCTGGAACTGGTGGGACGTACGGATATTCCGGTACTGCCGGGTGCAGAATATCCGCTGGTAAGGCGCAAAGCCGAAACCGAGTTATGGGAACAGATGTATGGTTCGATCAGTTGGTTGGGAGCGTGGACGCCCAAGTACTACCATCCACCGAATGAGTTGGGGCAAATGCCTGAGGGAAAACCAACTACGAAACCCTCGGACGAGGACGCGGCGCACTTTCTGGTTCGCATGGTCCGCAAGTATCCGCACGAGATAACGATTTACGCTGGTGGTCCGATGACCAACATTGCTTTGGCCATCACAATCGAGCCGGATTTTGCGTCCCTTGCCAAAGAGTTAATCTTCATGGGCGCCAGCCTGAATCCGCAAACGGATGATCCGGAATTTCTCAATCTGCCGCGTCACGAATTCAATATTTGGTTTGACCCGGAAGCGTCCCACATCGTGCTCACAGCTCCGTGGAAAAAGATTGTGTGTACCTCCGTGGATATTTCGGTCAAAACACGAATGACGAACCAATTGATCGATCGAATCAAAGCCGGAACCACACCGGCTGCACACTACATTGGAAGCTACAGCCGGTTGTTCGGTACGTACAACTATCTTTGGGACGAACTGGCTGCCGCAGCATGGCTTGATCCCAGCATCATCACAAAGAAAGAGACGCGCTACATGGATGTGGACCTCGACCGCGGCGCGGGCTATGGAAACATTTTGACATGGACGGAGCACGACAAGACCAAACTCGAAGTGCAGCCGGTGGAAATACAGGTCGACCTCGATAGCGAGAAATTTTACCAGCAGTTTGTAGATTTGCTGACTGCACCGACGCCGAAGCCTTAAGAGTTAGGACCGCAGACTATTGGGAGAGTTGCCGCAGAGCCTGCTGGGCTTGAACGTGGTCTGGATGCTGCGCTAATAATTTCGTCAACACTTCGCGGGCCTTATCGCTGGAGCCTTCCAGCGCATATAAGTGTGCCAAATTCAGGTAGCTCTGGTCGAACGACGGCGAGGTTTGAATGCATTCTTCAAAGCTCGCCACAGCCTGATCGCGCCGTCCCGTTCGAAGATAGAGAACTCCGAGATTGTTCAGCGCCTCCGGATATCCTGGACGGAACCTCAACGCGTTCTGGAGGAACTCATAGGCCCGGGCGGAATCTTCCATCTGAGCGAAAACCATTCCCATGCTGTAGTTCGCTTCTGGATCTTCGGGATTCACACGGAGTGCATGTTCGAACGTCACGCGCGCGTTGTCCCATTGTTTAAGCTGACGATAAGCGTTGCCGAGGTTGTCCAGCGCGATCGGGTGGTCAGGGTTGAGTTGCAGAGCTTTCTGAAAGCAGGGAATCGCTTCAGCCGTCCGGCCTTTCCGGGTTTCAACAAGGCCTAGATTGTTCCAAACGTTGGGCAGCGTTTCGGGATAACCTGGTTTGAGTTTGAGCGTACGTTCGAAACAATCCTGTGCCTCCGTGATTTTTCCCTGGTCGAGATAGACGCTGCCGACACCGTACAGCGCCTCCGCGTTTGATTCATCATCACGAAGCGCCAGTTGAAACGCCGTCCCGGCTTCGGTCAAATAGCCACGTTGATAGAAAACCGTACCGTACGCCAGATAATTTCGTTGAACTCCAGCGGTGAAAGGCACACCTTCAAACGGAAGAGCTTTCGCCATCCGATCCTTCGCATTTCGCGGGATGGATCTGAAATCCATATCCACCTGTGTCGCGTCGACAATTCCCTGGTAGATCTTGACGATTTCTCCGTCTTCATTCAACAGAAAGGAGGTTGGAAGACTGAGATCGCGATGTCGATCGAACAGGTACCGATAGAGAATGTTGTAAACGCCGGCCAGATCGTCCGATCCGCGAAGGACGGGAAATGAAAAATGGAGATCTGGTTTTGAGGATTGAGGATCAGTTTCGAACTGTATCGCCAGAACTTCGAATCCATGCTGCTTCCAGTTGGCGCAGGCTGCGTCCAGAGCTTTTAATAACTCGACGCATTTCGGCGAACTCGATGTCCAAAAAGTGATTAACGCCGGCTTTCCACGAACCTCGGCAAGTGAAACGGACCTTTCGTTCGAGGCTGGAAGCGAGAAATCCGGCGCTGGGATAGGCGCGATGAGCCACGTTTGGATATTCTCAGGAAGTGACTCGGTTTCCACAGCGTGCGCATCGCTCGAAGTTGAGAACGCTTGAATCGCCGCGAATGGCTCAATCTTTGTCGGTTCCGACCCTTCGTCCACTACAATTCGATGGTTCATCGGAAGATCGTGAAGCTGCTGTACCTTTCCACTCGGCCAGCGGATCGAAGCCTGCACTGGGCCTTTGGCACGACCTAACCCAAATAGAATTTCCTTGCTGTGTTGAGAGAGAAATCCTGACCCCGCTTGCAGGGACCGATCCTGTTGCCCCAACTCCGTAACAATGGTGATCACCGCACCAATCGCGTCGCGATTGCTCTGGCCTGTCCCTCGAAGCTGAAAGCTGATAGATGGAGGAAGGTCTTTGATGGTATTTTTCAACACCCGCAATTGAGGGCCGTTGCGGTTTTTCAGGAAGACCTCGAGTCGTCCGTCGTGGTCAAAATCGGCGAGCGCGAATGCCCGGCCATCCTCGAGAAAATCCATTCCGGCCGCTCCGGAAATATCGGAGAACGTGCCGTCCCGATTATTGGAGTAGAACACGTTCCTTTCAAATCCGCTCCAGGTATGGTCTGAGCGGATGAGTTCATTGAGCGCATTCCATCCTTGTTCATAACTATGAGCGGGCTTCGCAGTATCGGGTGAATTGGCAACCACCTGCCGCCAGAAAAAACTATTTAAATCCTGATGTCCGGAATCACCAGAACGATCCGGGCCCGAGACCATGCCGTTGGTGATGTAGAGATCCGGATAGCCGTCATGGTCGAAGTCCCACGCATCGCTCGACCACGACCACCGGCCCATGCCGGCGCCCGCGGAAGAAGTTACATCGCGGAAGCCCTCTTCCTTGTTTGTAGATCCGTTATTCCGAAACAGTGAATTTCCCATCGCATGCTTGCGATAGAGCGCTCGAGACGCCTCGGGCGCCGTTCTCTGGAAACCAGCCTGCGATGCGATCCGATTTCCCGCGGCAGTCCACATATTGGCGACGTAAAGATCGTCTGCGCCGTCATTGTCGTAGTCGAGCCAGCAAACGCTCATTCCCGCTCCAACGTCCTCCACGCCGGCTTTGGCAGCGACATCCGTAAACGTGCCGTCTCCATTGTTGCGATACAGATTCTTGCGTCCGAAGTCGTTCACGACATACAGGTCAGGCCATCCATCATGGTTGTAGTCGTTCCAGCCACAGCAAAAACTGTATCGAGTATTGTTTTGATTGAGGGAAGTTTCGGCTGTGACATCATGAAATGTTCCGTCCCGGTTGTTGCGGAGCATAAAGTTGGGCGGGCCGTTTTCAGCGTCGTAATAAGGAGAAGGGTATTTGTACTGGCCGGTGCCTACATAGTAAAGGTAAAGGCAAAAGTAAATATCCAGCCATCCGTCGCGATCATAGTCGGCGACCGCCGCTCCCGTAAAAGTTCCTTGCGGAGCCATGACAAATTTGAAGGCGTCAGGAGCTTCGCGAAACTTCCCCCCGCCCTGATTCAGAAATAGCAATGGACCGCTGGTGCGGACAACGACCAAATCCTGTTGCCCATCGTTATTAAAGTCGGCAAAAATCGCGCACGCGGTGTTGTCGAGAATGCCCAGGCCCGAACCATGCGTAATGTCTTCAAACGTACCGTTTCCGCAGTTCCGATAAAGACGGTTCGGCAGTCCCGCAGGTTGGCAAACATACAAATCGTCGAAGCCATCGCCGTCGATGTCGCCGACAGAAACGCCATTGTGCCCATAAATATCGATGCCGCAAGCCACATCGAGTACGGTCCGCCAATAGTCGGAACCATGAAGCAATTGCGAAGAATAGGAAGCGTTGCCGCCCAAAGATTGCACAGCAATGTCTTGAAAGACGGGACTCGTCGAGCGGCTGACTGTTTCATTGATCGTTCGCCAGGTCAGGATGCGAAACTCCGGATTCGTGGCAGTTGCAGGTCCCGGTGCCGCGGCCCAATGGATTTCCCAGGTTCCGACTCGCTGCTCGCGGTGAAATCCAGCACCTGAGCCGACCAGTTCATAGCGGACACGCGTCTGCACCCGTTGGTTCGGAGACTCACCAGACGCCTCTATGCTGACGATTTGGAAATCAGCGGTTATGAACTTCGAATACGGACGCAGAAAAGAGCGCAAATCTTTCAAAAAAGCGTCGGGGCCAAGATGAAGGGTGTCTACAAAACTATTCTGAGCAATCACGATTGGTCCGTC
>DATBAX010000289.1:0-4525 GCA_036271275.1 Terriglobales bacterium | reverse complement strand
GCTACGGCTTTTATTATACACACCGAGTCAAGTACGGGGCAAAATCTTTGTTTTTGGTGCCGGGGACAGGACTTGAACCTGCACGCCTTACGGCACTGGATCCTAAGTCCAGCGCGTCTGCCAATTCCGCCACCCCGGCATGGGTAATATCTTAACTCATGCAAAAGTCATCAACCACCAAGGACACGAAGTATCACCAGGGAGTACCTCTTGGGACTTCCTTCGTGTACCTTTGTGACCTTGGTGGTTGAAGATCTTTCTTTCTTCCGCCAAATCCCGCTAAACTATCAACCTATGGCGCACAATCCAACGCAGCCCACCGTCAAGCTGGTGAACACTCCCGCGTACCGCGAAAATTATGCCAACAGCGTGCAAGTGCGAGTGAATGTCTGGGATTTCTTCCTTGTCTTCGGAACCATGCAGCAGCAGACCGAGACGCAGGTCGAAGTCCAGAACTTTCAGGGAATTTACCTGAGCCCGCAGCAAGCCAAAGCGCTGATGAATATTTTGCAACAGAACGTCGTGAACTACGAAAGCGCGTTCGGCGAGATCAAGCTTGATCCGCGGAGCACGCCTCCCGGCCCTGTACACTAAGCGGCGGTGCCAAATTCTGCGTTCGACTTCCGGCGAATTCCTCTCGCACTGACCTTCGTGCTGTTGTTCGCCATGGTTTTTCTACTCCACATTTCCCTGCTGCGCCTTCCCTATTTCTGGGACGAAGCCGGATACTACGTCCCCGCTGCCCGTGATCTGCTCTACTCCGGTAGCCTGATTCCCCACTCCACTCCGTCGAACGCGCACCCTCCATTGGTAATGGCATGGCTCGCTCTGTGTTGGAAGATTGCAGGATTTTCCACGGTCGTCACCCGCACGGCAATGTTGGCCATCGCTGCATTTTCGTTGACCGGAATCTTTCGCTTGGCCAGGCGTGTGGCGAACCTTGAAGTCGCAATCGCGTCGACGATCTGCACCATGCTGTATCCCGTATTCTTCGCGCAGAGTTCGCTGGCCCATGTGGATTTAGCTGCGGCCGGGCTGACGTTTTGGGGATTGTCCGAGTATGTGGAAAGGCGATTGGGACTTGCCGCAATTTGGCTTTCCCTGGCAGTGCTTGCGAAAGAGACGGCGATTCTTGCTCCCTTAGCTTTGTTTGGATGGGAACTGGTTTCAAGCATTTTCGGATTTTGGGTGGCGCAGCGCTTCAGCTCTGCGCTTCAATCTCCATCTCGAACTTCAGTCCCTAAGGTCTGGAAATCTGCGACGCTCCTGATTCCGATCATCCCACTCAGCCTCTGGTACGCCTATCACTACTCCCGCACCGGATTTGTATTCGGAAATCCGGAATTTTTCCGCTACAACGTTCAAGCGACGGTCGAACCTCTACGAATATTCCTAGCTCTCCTGATGCGCCTCTGGCAAGTATTTGGATATTTCGGCTTGTCGCTTCTCACGCTGGCAACGCTACTGGCAATGTTGCTTCCCCCACGCCGGAATGCCGGTGAAGAACGTCCACGAATCGCATTCAACGTCCAGTTCGCTTTTCTTGCAGTGATCGCAACCTACATTCTGGCGATGGCAATCGTAGGCGGCGCTGAACTGGCTCGCTACATGCTTTCCGCAGTTCCGTTAGTGATCATCATCGGAGCTTCGACATTACGGCGCCGGGCTCGCCTCTGGCGCGAAGTGGTCGCAGTCGTAGCATTCGCGTTCGTCATCGGCCTCTTTGTCAATCCGCCGTATGGATTTTCCATCGAAGACAATCTTGCTTATCGCGACTATATCGTCCTGCATCAACACGCCGAACAATTCCTGCAAACGCGTTACCCTCGCGCGCAGGTGCTGACTGCATGGCCCGCCAGTGAAGAACTCACGCAACCATTTTTGGGATATCTTCCTCGCCCGATGCGAGTGGTCCGGGTAGAAGACTTTTCGGCCGATCAACTGATGTCAGGGGTCCAACTTCGATCCGACTTCGATGTGGCGTTAGTATTTTCTCTGAAGTACGAACCACCGCATCCGATCCTTGAACGCTGGCATACCTGGCTGGAATGGAAAACCCGCTACTTTGGATATCATCGCGACCTGCCGCCCGCGGCGGCTGCACAGGTCCTCGGCGGGCATTTGGTCTACACGGATAACCGCAACGGGCAGTGGATTGGGATCATCGAGATGGATCGAATACAAGAGGCGCGTAAGTAGGTCATTACGGCGCTGAGGGTGCCCCGTCCTTAGTATTAATAATACCGACCTAGTGAACAGTCTCCGACCGCATGTCCTGAGCAAAGTTCCAGAACGCAGCCCGATCTTCGACCGGTCCGGAGGCAAGATCTTTTTGTCGAGTAAGTGCGTCACGCGCCGCAGCTTCGGCAGTCCAATACTTCAAGAAGACGCCTTCCCGCAAATACCGCAACTGTTGCAGCGTGGAATCGGACGCGCCCGCATACCTGTCCACTTGTGAAAGAAACAAATCGAAGAGTGGTTGGGGAATCACAAACGAATCGGCGACATCATGCCGCGTGTATTCGTGAATCGTCTTTTGCTTCCACGGATTGAACTTCCTTGTTCCAAAAGAATCGTTCATGCCAAGAAATATCTGCGACGTCGGCACCACGACCCGAACCGCTGCCACTCCCGCTGGATGCAACTCCCAAACGGCAACCGTGTGATTGTAAGTTGGCCAGAAAAGTCCGACACCTTTCACTCCTGCGCGTGCGACAAGAAATGAATAGAGTGCTGATAACTCATCGCACTCCGCGGTTGCGGTTGGATTCAACAATGACGGTTTAGCTACAGCCTGCCACTGATGCCATATCCGATCTGAATTCGGCGGCTGATCGGTGATGTCCCAATGCATGTTCCAAAAGCCGGCGTCTCTAGTCGCCTCGTACAGCAGACGCACGATCACAAAATCCGAATAGCTGACACTCTTCGGCGGAATTTTATAAGCAGCGGTGAATGATTGGAATCCCGAACGCATGCCACTGCTGCTTTCTAGGATCTTGGCTTTGCCTCGAATCGAAATTACGAACTGGGAGAGTGTAGTCGCGGGCGCCGCCGGTTTGGAGTCGGCAGCAAATGCATTTGCAGCTATCCACAAGATGGCCACGAGGAGACGGATTTGGCGCAGCGGTCTCATGGTCCTCCCAGCGAAGTATATTCCGATGAGTCAAAAGCCCCGCGGCATATTCGTACTTGAGGGTGCCCCGTCCTTCTCGCGGTTTTGGCGAGAGGGCGGGGCCTTTCGAGATTTCATTCTCCTGCCATCAAATGGCACGAGTGTGTCTTCACAATCAGCCAGACTTCCCGCCCAGCATGAAGCTCCAGTGAATCTCTTGCTGCGAGCGTCAGATGCACGGACATCTCCACACCGCAATCGACCTTCGCCACCACAATCACATCGCGCTGCGCGAGCGAAATAATCTTTCCCGGCAGAATGTTCCGAGCGCTCAATCCGGCGGGTTTAACGGTCGCCAATAAAACGTCGCCAGCGCGAATTCCCACCCGCAGAGCAGCACCAACCTCCGCGCGCATCAACGGAGTTTCCAGTTCGACGCTGCTTCCGGCGAGCTTGCAGGTCATCGTCCCGCGATCTTCGTGCGCCGACATCACCATGCAATCAAAAACATTTTCGAAGCCGGCTAATTGCGCCACAGTCTCCTGCCGCGGTGCGGACATCACTTCATGAGGCGTCCCCTGCGCGATCATTCGACCGCTTTCCAAAACCAGTACGCGCTCGCCCAACGCAAATACTTCTTCACGATTGTGCGTCACATAAAGAATAGGAATGCGATGCAACTGGTTCCATAAACGCAAGTCGTCGAGGATTTTGGATTTCGTCATCACGTCTAAACCAGCAAGCGGTTCATCCAAAAGAAGAACGCAGGGATCGGTGACGAGGGCACGGGCCAACGCCACGCGTTGGCGTTCGCCGCCGGAAATCTCCCTTGGACCACGGTTGCGCAACTCCGAAATCTTAAAAGACTCCAGAATTGTTTGCGTCCGCATGTCGCGATCTTCTCTACTAAGTTTGCTTAGTCCATATTCGATATTTTCTCGAACTGTGAGATGAGGAAACAGCGCTAAATCCTGGAAAACATAACCTACGGCTCGTTCTTGAGGAGAAAGATTCGCGCAGTTGTGACCGTTGAAGAATTCACGCCCAGCCACAGTAATCTGGCCAGAATCGGGTGCGGCTAAGCCCGCAATGCAATCGAGGAGCGTTGTCTTTCCCGCCCCCGACGGCCCGAAAAGAATAGTTATGCCGTCCGGCACCGAGAACTCAACGCGTAGTTCGAACTTGCTGTTGCCCGAAAAACGTTTGCGGATATCCACCGAGAGATTCGCGTTCTTCATCTCCACAGCGTCCACACTTTCCGGTTGAGTCCGTACACCAGAGAAAGCACGGCGAACGAAATCGCGAGCAGCAGCAGCGCGGTGTGATTCGCCGACGCGTAGTCGAGCGCCTGCACTTTGTCGTAGATATCGATCGAGACCGTTCTCGTCACTCCCGGAATATTTCCGCCGA
>DATBAX010000288.1:0-5673 GCA_036271275.1 Terriglobales bacterium | reverse complement strand
CTCGGTCTTCGCACGCACCAAAGCCCGCGAGCGCGAAGGCAAGCCGAGGATGCGAATAAATCCGGCAGCATCTTTCTGATCGTAACTATCGCCCATGGTGAATGAGGAAAGATCGGTGCGATACAGAGAGAAGTCGGATTGCCGGCTGACGATCGAGACATTTCCCTTGTAAAGAGAGAGCGTAATCGTGCCGGTGATTTCCTTTTGTGTGTCGTCCACGAATGCGTCGAGAGCTTCACGCAACGGAGTGAACCAGAGGCCAAAGTACACCAGTTCGGCGTATTTCAAAGCGAGGTGCTGTTTGAAGTGGGAGAGATCGCGCTCCAGGCATAGAGCTTCGAGTTCGCGATGGGCTGCGATCAGCAGAGTTCCGCCGGGAGTTTCGTAGCATCCGCGAGACTTCATGCCGACAAAACGGTTTTCCACGATGTCAGTGCGTCCAATCGCATTGCGTGCGCCGATTTCGTTCAGCAATTCGACCAACTGCACGGGATCGAGATTCATGCCGTTGACCGAAATCGGAGTGCCTTTCGCGAAACCGATCGTCACTTGTTCTTCACGGTCAGGAGCTTCCTGGGGCGAACGCGTGATCTGCCAAGTCGTGGCGAGAGGCGCGTTGCCAGCGTCTTCAAGTTCTCCGCCTTCGTGGCTGATGTGCCAGAGATTGCGATCGCGGCTGTGAATTTTTGTGCGGCTGGCTTCGACCTGAATGCCGTGACTCTCCGCGTAGTCGAGACAATCTTCTCGAGACTTAAGCGTCCATTCACGCCATGGCGCGATTACTTTCAACTCCGGGGCCAGCGCTTGATAGGTCAACTCGAAACGTACCTGATCGTTTCCTTTGCCCGTGCATCCGTGAGAGACCGCAGTGGCGCCCTCGCGCAGCGCGACTTCGACCTGATGTTTCGCGATCACAGGCCGGGCCATCGATGTCCCCAGCAAATATTTATGTTCGTAGACCGCGCCCGCTCGTAGCGAGGGAAATACATATCCCGTGAGAAATTCTTCGCGCATGTCTTCGACGACAACTTTGCTCGCGCCCGTCTTGTACGCTTTTTCGATGACGGCTTCGATGTCGTCACCCTGCCCCACGTCGCCGACCATGGCAATGACGTCGTAGGAATAATTCTCCTTGAGCCATGGAATGATGATCGAAGTATCCAGACCACCGGAATAAGCCAGCACAACTTTTTCTTTATTAGGCATTCGCACTCCTCACCGACAGGCGGCCTTCACCGCCGCCGAGCAATAACATCATAATGGCTTTTTGCACGTGGAAGCGGCTCTCCGCCTGATCGAAAACAACTGAGCGTACCGAGTCAATTACTTCGTCGGTTACTTCCTGCCCACGGTGCGCGGGCAGGCAATGCATGAACACTGCATGGGGTGCGGCTTCGGCAATCAAAGCGTCATTCACCTGATACGGCGGGAAAATGTTCGCGCGTTGGTCTTCTTGCTGCTCTTGTCCCATGCTTGTCCATGCGTCAGTGTAGATTGCATCGACTCCGGCAACAGCCTGGTGAGGATCGCTGAGAATTTCTATGACCGCGCCAGTCCCTAGCGCAATTTCCTGCGCGGCGGCGACGATTTCCGGATTCGGACCGTAGCCAGCGGGAGTCGCGATGCGAATTCGCGAGCCGAGGCAAGCCGCCGTGATCAGCAGCGAATGCGCCACGTTGTTTCCGTCGCCTACATAAGCGAGAGTAATCTTTTTCAGATCACCGAATCGTTCCTGCAAAGTGAAATAGTCCGCCAGCGCCTGGCACGGATGTTCGAGATCACTTAGCGCATTGATCACCGGGACGCAGGCGTGTTCGGCCATTCCTTCGACCGTGGCGTGCGCGAACGTGCGCAGAACAATTCCGTCCACCCAGCGTTCGAGATTGTGAGCGATGTCACTGAGTTTCTCGCGAGCGTCGAGACGTCCGGAAGTCTGGTCGACGAACGAAACCGAGCCGCCCAGACTGGCGATTCCGGCCTCGAACGTGAGGCGCGTTCGGAGCGATGGCTTCTCGAAGAACATCACAATGTGCTTGCCATCGAGAGCGAGGCGGAAATCAGCGGGACGTGATTTCATCAAGCCAGCAAGATCGAGAACGGCTTTGACGCCGTCCGGACCGAGGTCACGCGAGGAAATCAGGTCACGGCACGGAAACGGCTTGGTGTCGGACGCTTGCAGAACTGGCGAACTGAATGACTTTCTACTCAACGGGATGTACTCCTTTTCGTGGACTTTCTCGCGACCGTCGCGGGCGTTGCGTTAGTAAGGGCCGCATCGAGCGCGCGAACAACCTGATCGACGTGCTTTTTTTGAATGATGTATGGCGGGAGAAATCGCAACACAGTTTCATGCGTGCGATTGATCAGAATTTCTTGCTTTAATAAATGCGCGACAACGGCCTTCGCGGTGTCGCCTTTATCGAGTTCAAGGCCGAGCATCAGGCCCATGCCGCGAACTTCACGGACCGAACTGTGACGGGACTTCAATCCTTCGAGTTTGGTGTGAAAGTATCCACCAAGTTGTTTCACATGGCTGAGCAACCCGTCGAGTTGGTTCAGAAACTCGATCGCGACAGAGCAGGCCAGCGGACCGCCGCCGAAAGTTGTGCCATGCATGCCGGGATGAAATCCACTGGCAACTTCATTCGTCGTAAGGATCGCCCCCAGCGGAAGGCCTGCTGCCAGCGGCTTAGCGACGGTGATGACGTCCGGTTTGATCTCGTAATGTTGATAAGCAAAATATTTCCCGGTTCGTCCGAGGCCACATTGAATCTCGTCGAGAATCAGCAACGCGCCGGTACGCTTGGTCAGGTCTCGTGCAGTTTGTAGAAATTCTGGACTGAGTGGGCGGATGCCGCCTTCACCCTGAATCGTCTCCAGACAAATTGCACAAACGCTGCCATCGAACTGCCGTTTCAGATCTTCAACGTCGTTGAACGCGACGAAGCCGACTCCCGGCATCATGGGCGCGAAAGGCTGTCGATACTTTTCTTGTCCCGTAGTCGCTAGCGAGCCGAACGTCCGGCCGTGAAATGAATTTTCCAGCGCCAGCAGCCGCCACTTTGCCTTGTGGCCGTTGTTGTTCTTTGAGCGGGCATAAGCCCGCGCAAGTTTCAGTGCACCTTCCCAGGCCTCGGTGCCGCTGTTACAGAAAAATGCGCGATCCAAGCCGGATATCTTTGTCAGCTTTTTCGCAAGCTCAGCCTGATATTCATGGAAAAACAAATTCGAAACATGAATCAGCTTGTCCGCCTGCTTTTGCAACGTCTTGCGAATCGCCGGATGCCCATGGCCAAGCGCGTTCACACCGATGCCGCTCAAGAAATCCAGATAGCGGTTGCCTTCCGAATCCCACAAGTACAGCCCGCGACCTTTTTCAAAAAGGATCTTGTGGCGGTCGTAGGTATGCAGCAGCAGCTTATCTTCGGACTTCGATACAGAGGCGAGACTCATGCGCCGATCACCTCCGTACCATATTCGAGCTTGCTGAAATAAAATTGCGGCAAGATATCGACCTGGGCTGACGGCAGAATTCGGACGCGTCCCACTCCCCGCTTCAGGGCCTGACTACAAGCTTCCAGCTTGGGAAGCATCCCACCAGCGACGACGGAATCCGCGATGAGAGCGGTAATTTCTCTTGTTGTCAGCCACGGAATGACAGTTCCTTGCGCGTCTTTCACTCCGGCAACGTCGGTGAGAAAAATCAAAGCATCGGCGTGAGTAGCAACCGCGC
This sequence comes from Terriglobales bacterium, assembly GCA_036271275.1. Classification (GTDB taxonomy): domain Bacteria; phylum Acidobacteriota; class Terriglobia; order Terriglobales; family Acidobacteriaceae; genus DATBAX01. The sequence continues at coordinate 1,940 of DATBAX010000288.1, read as the reverse complement.
AGGCAGAAGCCATTTGATCGGCATTGATGTTGTAGTACTCGCCATCCGAGCCAAGAGCCAGGGAGGACAGCACCGGAACGCCGCCTTGCCCCCAAATCGCTTCGAGCCATTTAGGCTCTACGGAAGAGATTTCCCCCACATAGCCGAGATCGTAGCCGGGTGTAAGTTTTTTGCGGGCGCGAAATAAAGTGCCATCGCCACCGCAAAGGCCAATGGCGGGATAGCCCGCGGCATTGATTCCGGCGACGAGAGTTTTATTTACAATGCCGGCCAAGACCATCAGCGCGACATCGCGAGTTTCGGCGTCGGTGATGCGCAGGCCGTTCACGAAATCGCTCTCTTTGCCCAGAAGCTTCAGAGTGCGAGTGAGCGCCACCCCGCCGCCGTGAACCACAGCAAGGTGATGGCCGTCCCGCGCCAGTTCAACGATCGCGTGAGCGCATTTGTGCAGTGTGGACTTTTCTTCGATTGCCGCACCGCCGACTTTGACTACAATTTTCACGCCAGGCCTTCTTCCTCGTTCCATCCGTACATCAAGTTCATGTTCTGTACCGCTTGTCCGGCCGCGCCTTTGAGCAGATTGTCCACGCAGGACACCAGGATTAAGCGTCGACCGTCTTCCGCCAGGCAGAAACCCAAGTCGCAATAATTTGTATGCAGCGAAAACTGAATCTGCGGTAGATTCGGAGTCGCGAATACCCGCACCCAGCGCTTCCCGCCGTAGAATTCACGGAAGCAGGATTCGATTTCGGACGCTTTCATTTCGCGATTGAGCTGCACGTAAATTGTCGAAAGAATTCCTCTTGGGATGGGCAGCAAGTGCGGCGTGAAGATCAACTCCTGTGCCCCCAATCCCAATTGCTCGACGATCTCTCCGACATGGCGATGACCGAAAACTGCGTAGGCCGAAAAATTATCGGCCACGGAAACAAAATGAGTTTTGGACGTCGGCTCCTTGCCTGCTCCGGACACACCCGATTTCGAATCAGAAATAATTCCGTGCTTCCGATCCACGATGTTCGCTTTCAACAGCGGCGCCAACGCGAGAATTACTGAAGTCGCATAGCAGCCGGGATTCGCGACCAATGCCGCGCTCGGAATCTGATCGGCGTTCAGCTCGGGAAGTCCGTACACGGCTTTTTTCGTGAGGTCAGCAGCGCTGGCTGCGTTCTCGTCTTTGAAGCCATAGATGGCGCGGTGCTGTTCCTCCTTGAGCCGCCAAGCCCCGCTCAGATCGACAACTCTCAGACCATTCGCAATCGCATCGGGCACAAGCGAACGTGAAGCCTCGTGCGGAGTCGCAAGAAAAAGCAACTCAACCCCTTGCTGCTTTAGAGTAGTCCAGGATAACGGCTGCAAAGGATAACGTCCGTTCCCGGACAACACGGGAAAAATGTCCGCCAGGTTTACAGAAGGCGAAGTTTCTTTTTCATTTGGACGACTCAGCAAGACTGGCTTGTCCACGTGCGGATGGCGCAACAGCAGACGCGTCAACTCCAAACCGGAATAGCCGGTCGCGCCCAGCACCGCAACTTTGAGTTTGGCCGGCATCAAGCAAGCATCTCCCGGATGCGGCCTTCGAGCTTTTTCGCATTTTTCTTGTCGCTGCACACGATCAGAATCGTGTCATCGCCGGCAACGGTGCCGATGGCTTCCGGCCAGTCTTCCCCATCCAGCGCCGCAGCAACTGGCTGCGCGCTGCCCACGCTAGTTTTGACGACCAACAAGTTTTGAGCGACCTGCGTGCCTGTAACAAATTCGCGCACCAACCTCGAAACCGGGGGCAGCGTCGCATCGGAGGAACTCTCGCCCGGTTGCAGCGCATAGCCTTCCGGAGTTTTCACCAATCCGAGATCGCGAATGTCGCGCGACAGCGTGGCCTGCCCGACATCAAATCCGCGCCGGTTGAGCACGCGCTGCAAATCCTCCTGGCTATGGAC
>DATBAX010000287.1:0-14310 GCA_036271275.1 Terriglobales bacterium | reverse complement strand
TCTCGATCGTCCCACCTCTGGTGAAATCTGGCTTGATGGAGAGAACATCGCCAGTATTTCCAACGCGGAATTGAATCGGGTCCGTGCCGAGAAAATCGGTTTCATCTTCCAACAATTTCATTTGATTCCCTATCTCACGGCGTTAGAAAACGTAATGCTGGCGCAATATTTTCATAGCATGACCGACGAGCAGGAAGCGCTGCAGTCCCTGGAGCGTGTGGGATTGAAAGAACGAGCGCATCATCTGCCCTCGCAACTTTCCGGCGGAGAGCAGCAGAGAGTTTGTATCGCTCGAGCTTTGATTAACGATCCTCGAATTGTGTTGGCCGACGAGCCTACGGGAAACCTCGATGCGGTCAATGAAGAAATCGTGTTGCGTCTTCTTCGCGAACTGCACCGCCAGGGACGCACCATCGTAATGGTCACGCACGATCCCGTGGTGGCTCGGTTGGCGGATCGCCGCATCGAACTGCATCATGGCAGGATCGCTGCCCAGGAAGTCTTCGCCATGGCCGACGAAGAGCAATTCGACGAAGTACTGGAAGAACTCTGGGCACTGGAAGAACACGGTGAAATTGCCGAGATCGAACACATGGAAGTTCATGGCGCATTGCCGGTAAGCATCGCCGTCGAGAAAATGGCTGACCTTGGATTTCTCACCACACGTCCGCATCCTCCCGAGCCGCACAATCACAAAGTTTTCGTGAACCCGTGTCATGATGCGCTCAAACCGACAGGTGTTTCGATTGGCGATGGCAGCATGATCGTCGAACTGACGCCACGAGGCCGCCAACGCGCCGCCGACATCATTCGGCGGCATCGCCTGGCAGAGCGTCTCTTCACCGATAGTCTGGCGCTGGACAGCGAATCCGAAATCGAGCAACAGGCCTGCAAGTTCGAACACATTCTCTCGCCAGAAGCTACGGACAAGATTTGCACCTTCCTCGGACATCCTCGCACCTGTCCCCATGGCGCGCCGATCCCGCCGGGGCCGTGCTGCGGGAGAACCGCCGAATTTGCCGGTGTTTCTGCGTCAAAAGCGGACCGGATAAGCTGATCGCATGCCCCCCCGCAAACCCTGCATAGGTGTATTCGATTCCGGCTTCGGCGGCCTCACCGTTCTTAAAGCATTACTTGAACTGATTCCGGAAGCCGATTACCTGTACTTCGGCGACACCGCACGGCTTCCCTACGGATCTAAATCCGCCGAAACCGTGGCCAAGTATGCGGTCGAGGCCACGAACTTCCTCGAGCAGCATGGCGCTCAATTGCTAGTGATCGCTTGCAATACTGCAACGGCATTGGCACTCGACCAGATCAACCGGGCGGCGAGTGTGCCCGTGGTTGGCGTTGTCGAACCTGGGGCCGAGGGTGCCCTGGGCGCGAGCAGGAATCAAAAAGTGGTTGTGATTGGGACGGAAGCCACTGTCAGCAGCCATGCTTACCTGAAGGCCTTGGAATCGCGGGGCATTCAGGCCCGGGAAAAGGCCTGTCCATTGCTAGTTCCGTTGGTTGAGGAGGGATGGATCGAGCATCCGGTGACGGAGCAGATCGCCAAAATCTATCTTGATGAGGTATTCGACAACGATTTTAAATCCGCGGATGTTCTTGTCCTGGGTTGTACTCATTACCCTCTTATCAGGCAGATATTGCAGCGTTCAGTTCCTGAGCATGTCACGATTGTCGATTCAGCCGAATCCACCGCGCAGGTCGTGAGAAATCTCCTCAATCGCAGTCCGCTCCTTGTGCCTGGTGAAGAGAGACGAAAAGTCTCGCGAATCAAATTTTTCGTCACTGATTCAGTGGACAAGTTTCGCCGGCTCGGAGCGCGGTTCCTGGGGCGTCCGATTGAAGATGTGGAACACGTGGATTTGAAGGAATGACGGTCTGGACGAATTTCAGATTTTTGAGGTGTTGCGGCATCGGCCACCGAGTTCTTCAATCTGAAATCTTCAATCGCAAATCTAAAATCTAGAATTTCGTTCCCCATTTATTTAAGGCGCAAGATTCGGATAGCGTCCAACGACAACCCAAACTAATCTAAACATTCCATGCATCAACTCGACAACGTAATATGGAAGGCCCTCACCACAAGGGATGCGAGTTTTGCGGAATCGTACGGCTCGGCCCGAAGATTCCCGCATGACGTCACCGCGCTTGGAGCTTTTTCCGGACCTGAACGTGAAGGCTTCGAATCAATATTGGGTTTGCTGCCTCCTGGTGGCTCAGTTGCGTTATTCCTTAATGCGCCTACAGAACCACCTTCTGGCCTCGGATTGGAAGTGATTCGGGCCATCCCGCTCTTGCGAATGTTGCACGACGACCGCAAACCGAATCCGCCCGCGCATGATTTCGTCGAGTTGGGAGAAAAAGACGTGCCGGAGATGATGGCCCTTACTGAATTGACCAAGCCGGGGCCCTTCGGCAAGCGCACCCGTGAACTCGGCACCTATCTTGGAATTCGCCGCCAAGGCGATCTCGTGGCCATGGCAGGTGAGCGGCTAAAGCTTCCTGGATATACCGAGGTAAGCGCCGTTTGTACCCATCCAGCGCACATTGGACACGGTCATGCGGCGGCTTTGATCAATGCGGTCATTCGGGGGATTCAAGATCGCGGGGAATCGGCGATTCTTCACGTAGCGGCTGAAAACCAGCGTGCAATTGATCTGTATGAACGGTTGGGATTTACCGAGCGCATAGTCCAGCATTTGCTGGTGATTCGCAAGGGACAACGCTAGTAGAGGCGGAATTCCACTTCCACGTTGATTTGCACTGCGACCGGCTTGCCATCTTTCATGGCCGGCTCAAACTTCCATTCCTTCACTGCTTTGATGGCTTCCTCATCCAGGCCTAAGCCCAGGGTCCGCGCGACTTTAATGTCCCGGGCGTGACCGTCCGCGCCCACAATCAACATCAGCACGCACGTGCCTTGGAATTTTGCTTTGCGGCCTTCTTCTGAGTATTCGGGATCTGGCGAAAAGATTGCTTTGGGAGCTGACACGCCACCACCAACCCGGAACACGCCGCCACCAATACCACCGCCGCGACCGTCACCGACACCGGGGCCAGCACCCACACCTACTCCACCACCCGATCCAGCGCCAATCCCGCCACCTGAACCAGTTCCGTTCGACGGAGGACCTGAAGGCAGATGCGACATGGGATCGCCAATGACCGGCATATTGCTCGCCATCTTAATTTGTGGGGGAACCACGACGGTGGGTTCCACTGCCAGCTTGGGATGCTCATTTCTGACAATGACTGCGGGCGGAGTGATCTGCTGCATTGCGGTCTTTGGCAGCTTCCCTTTCACAGCTTGAAGCTTGTCGCGGTCGCCGCCGCCGCCACCGCCGCCAACCTTGGTCTTCGATGTCGGCAGCACTGGCACGTCGTCAGGCCTGATCAGGGTCATCTCTTGCGTAGGTGGCTCAATCGCCTTCACCAAGCGGCGTGCGAGAATCGTCCCCGCAATGATCAAGAGAACAATCAGGATGTGGACGACGGTGGAGCCGAATACGCCATTCTTTTTGTAGTTATAAAAACCCCAAATATCAGCAACTGGAATTGGCTTCGAAGTCAGAACCAGGGGCGCTTGTTTCTTGGGAAAGAAAAAGTCGTTGATATTTCCAAACAGCGACTTCCACAATGACTCGTCGAACGTGCTCGTAGGTACGAGGAGATGCAGTTCCGGTTCGGGTTCCCTTGTCACGCGCGGTTCAACGATTTCGGTAGTTCCCATATTTGACCCGAGTTACAACTGGAATGACGCCCGTTCTTCGCCCACTTTAGAATGGATGAGCCGAATCGCTGCCAAGTTGCTTGAGCAGCGCGAGTTAGTCACCAATCCCTTTAGATGCAAATAGACCCGAAGACGCTTATCTAGCAAAATTGTACACTCGTTCTCGGCAATAATCACTTTGCTTTTGGGGTTCCTTAGGTGCTAGCCCGCGCCTTCTCTGGGCGATAATGGACGTTCCTATCCAAGCTCCCTATAATGAAATAAATCAATTGTTTGGAGAAAAATAACCGAGTGCCGCTCGATCTGAAATCCACAATAAATCTGCCCAAAACCGACTTTCCCATGAAGGCCAACTTGCCTCAAAATGAGCCCAAAATTCTGGCTCGCTGGGAGGAAATGGGCATTTACGAGCGCATCCGTGGCGCACGACAGGGCGCGCCGCTCTACGTTTTGCATGATGGACCTCCCTATGCGAACGGACCGATTCACCTTGGCACGGCTCTCAATAAGTGTCTAAAGGACTTCGTGGTCAAATCCAAGACAATGGCCGGGTTTGACGCTCCTTACGTTCCCGGCTGGGATTGCCATGGCTTGCCCATCGAAATCAAGGTGGACAAGGAACTGGGTGGCAAGAAGCTGCAAATGCAGGCTACCGACGTCCGCCTGGCCTGCCGTAAGTATGCCGAGAAATATCTTGACTTGCAGCGCGGGCAGTTCAAGCGCATCGGCGTTTTCGGACGTTGGGACAGCCCCTATTCAACAATGACTCCGCAGTATGAGTCGACCGTACTCGATACGTTTTTTTCCTTTTACGAAAAGGGATTTGTCTACAAGGGGCTGCGCGCGGTGTATTGGTGCATCCACGACAAGACCGCATTGGCGGAAGCGGAAGTCGAGTACGAAAACAAAACCAGCCCAACCGTGTGGGTGAAGTATTCCCTGCTGGACGCGCCGGAGAAGATTGATCCGTCGCTCAAGGGCAAAAAAGTTTCTACGATTATCTGGACGACGACTCCTTGGACATTGCCGGCCTCGATGGCAGTGGCGTTTCATCCGACAGAAGAATACGTCGCGATCCCAGACAGCAATAATCCTGACCAGGTCTACATCGTTGCGGAACGGCTTGCTCGCAACGTGCAAGCCGACGTGAAAGATACGGTGTCACTCGATCCAGATTCTGTGCTGGCTCGATTTCCTGGCCGCAAGATGGAACGGCTGAACTTTCAGCATCCGTTTCTTGATCGCAAGATTCTTGGCGTGCTTGCCGACTACGTCACCATGGATACCGGGACCGGCGTTGTCCACACTGCGCCGTCGCATGGTGCTGAGGATTTCGTTACCGGCACAAAGTACGGCCTCGATGCCACCAGCAACGTGGACGAGCGCGGCATCCTGCGCAATGGTCTTCCGGAATACGACGGCCTGAGAGTTTGGGAAGCGAATCCGGTCATCATCGAATTGCTGAAGACGCGCGGCGCGCTGTTGGCGTCCGGCAAGCTCGAGCACCAATATCCCTGCTGCTGGCGCTGCCATAATCCAATTATTTTTCGTGCTACCGAGCAATGGTTCATTGCGATGGATTCGCGTATGGAGCATGGCGGAACCTTGCGTAGCCGTACCCTCGACGACATTAAGAAAGTGAAGTGGGACCCGTCCTGGGGCGAAGAGCGCATGAACAACATGATCTCGGGACGCCCCGATTGGTGCATCTCGCGGCAACGGGTATGGGGCGTGCCAATTGCAGTGTTCCTCTGCGAAAGTTGCGGCAAGCCACTGAACGATCCTGCGATCAACCGCAAAGTCACCGAACTGTTCGCGCGCGCTGGGGCCGATGCCTGGTACACCCCGGAATCCGACACGATTCTGCCCGCTGGGACAAAATGTCAGTATTGCCCTTGCACGACGTTTAAAAAAGAAATGGACATCTTCGATGTCTGGTTGGAATCCGGTGCGAGTTATTTGTCTTTGCGGGCTGGCGAGCCGAGTTATCCGTGGCCGGCAGATCTATACCTCGAAGGCGCCGATCAGTTTCGAGGATGGTTTCAATCTGCCCTGCTGTGCGCGATGGGAAAGCAAGGAGCACCTCCCTACGCAGGCGTTGTGACGCCCGGATGGACGCTGGACGAAAAAGGACAGGCCATGTCTAAGTCGCGCGGCAATGATGTCGATCCCGTGGACATCGCCAAACGTTTTGGCGGCGAGGTCGTGCGCTTGTGGGTTGCATCCGTCGACTTCCGCGAAGACATGGTGGGATCGGAAGAATTGATGCAAAGGGTCGCGGAAAACTATCGCAAGATCCGCAACACCATCAAGAACATGCTGGGGAATTTGTATGACTTCGATCCGCAGCGTGATGCAGTGCCGTTTGAGAAACTAGAAGAGATCGACCAATACATGCTGCGGGAGACTTGCCAGCTCTCAGCGGACGTCACGCGCTGGTACGAAGAATTTGCGTTCCACAAGATTTATCAGCGAATCAATCATTTCAGCGTAGTGGAACTGAGCGCATTTTATTTCGATATTTTGAAAGACCGCCTATACACCTATGCTCCGGATTCTCCCGGACGCCGGTCCGCGCAAACGGCTCTCTGGCGCATTGGCGAGGCCCTGGTTCGTTTGCTGGCGCCGATCCTCAGCTTCACCTGTGAAGAAGTCTGGGGCTATTTGCCTCTGGCTCTGGGCCGCGGCGAGAGCGTCCATTTCGAAAAGTTCCCAACGGCCGCTGACATTCTTGGGGATAGCAAAACCGCCGCTGACGATCCAGCTCAACGAGAAGACTGGAAGATCCTGCGAACAGTACGCGAACAAGTCTTGAAAGTCCTCGAAGAAGCCCGCGCGCAAAAGATCATTGGCAAGGCGATCGAAGCACAACTGACGATTGAAGCGGCCGATCCGGTTTATTCCGTTCTCGCGCGGCACAAAGATGAATTGCGGTTTCTGTTTATTGTGTCGTCTGTCTCGTTACAGAAGGGGACGGCTGGAAACGGAAGCGCCGGCATCCAGGTGAGTAATGCAGTGGGACAGAAATGCGATCGCTGCTGGAACTATTCAACTTTTGTCGGCGAGGACGCGGCTTATCCCACGGTATGCGAACGGTGTAGCCCGGTGCTGAAGCAACTCGAAGCGTCCAAGGCGGCTGAGTAAATCACCATCCATCATGCGCAAGATTCATTTCCTGATCGCGTTTGCCGTCGTTGCTCTTGACCGGTACACCAAGCGGCTGGTCGCGAAAGATATTGTGCTGCACAACAGCATCCCGATGATTCCACGGTTCTTTTATCTCACTCACCTGGAAAATCGCGGGGCGGCGTTTGGGTTGTTTGCCGACTCGCATTCGCAGTGGAAGGCGAGTCTGTTGGTTGTATTTTCCATCGTGGCGTTGGTCATCGTTTCGGTGATGCTGTGGCGCAGCCGGCACACCATGGCAAGCACGGGCATCGGTTTGGCTCTGATCATGGGCGGCGCGATTGGAAATCTGTGGGACCGATTATTCAGCGGGAAAGTCGTGGATTTCTTACTGTTCTACATCGGCACCTATGAGTGGCCGGCGTTCAATGTGGCTGACAGCGCGATTGTGGTTGGCGCAGGATTGTTGTTAGTGGAAATTTTATTTGCGAAAACGCCCGCCAGCGCCACCTAGTTGCACAGTATTTCTTTTCCGAAATATCAACCCTTGTCATCCTGAGCGCAGCAGGCGTTCACGTAGTGAACGTCTACGGAGTCGAAGGACCCCTACCCCAAGCAGACTGCCGATCGTAGGGGTCCTTTGACTCCGTGAGTCCGCTCGTGCCGAGCAGGCTCACTGCGCTCAGGATGACAGGGAGATGAATTTGAAACAGATTACGACACTGTCTACGTAATGGCATTCGAAGTTGTTACGGCGCACCATACAACTGCCGATACACATTCGCATTCCGCAAGATCGCCTGCACATACTCCCGCGTCTCGGTAAATGGAATCGACTCCACAAACTCCTGGGGATCGCGATATTTCGCAATCGCCCGCCAATCGTCAACGCGGTTGGTGCCCGCGTTATAAGCCGCAAGCGCGTACTCGAATGCTCCGTATTGGTCGACCATGCCGCGAAAATAATGTGTTCCCAGTTGCAGGTTCACTGCGGGCGTGAATAATTGCGCGGTCGTAAAACGTTTCAGCTTTTGCTGTTTGGCGACGCCTCTGCCGACTTTCGGCAAAAGCTGCATCAGGCCCACCGCGTTGGCATGCGATACAGCATTGGGATTAAATTCGGACTCCTGCCGGATCAATGAAGCCACGAGATAAGGATCTAGATTGTTGGCCTCGGAAAACTTCTTGAGATCTGGCCAATAAGGCTTGGGGAACAATGCTTCCCAATAGGTTCGCGGCAGGCTCGATAAATCCACCGCGAAATAATCTGGCACCGCGCGCTTTAAGACTTCGATAGCGATATCGTAACGTCCCGCTTCGTCGTACATGCGGACGATTTCGGCGTTGGCCCAGTTTCCCTGGTCTTCCTGCTCGGCGGCTTTCAGTTCGCGAACTGCAAGATCGAACAGCGCGCCATTTTCGAGCAAATGCGCTTTTTGTACTCGAAGATCGTCAGCAGGAAGTTCTTCGGCGGCTACTTTTGTTCCGGTGGCAAGCGGAGTTATTCGATCAAGCGCGGCATAGTGGGGCGGATCGTTGTCGAGCTTAATCTTTGCCAAACGCTGTTGTGCCAACACGCCGTAGTAGTAATTGCGGAATCTGGAATTGAGTTTTTGATAGTAAGCTGAGGCCATGGCCGGATTGTTGTCTTCTTCAGCCAGGCGAGCGCGCCAGTAGAGGGCCGCGGGCGTTTCGGCGAATGCCGGGTACAAGGCAATCTGTTCGTCAAAACCTTTGGCGGCTTCGGCGTTGCGACCCATGCGCAAAGTCAGCCACGACGCTTTCCAATGAGCGTAGGAAGCATGGCTTCCCGACGGGAAACGTTGTTGCAACTCATGGTATGAATCGATCGCGTGTTCGTAGTCGCGCCGCAGAAGATAGATGTTTCCAGCTTCCAGTAAAGCTTGCTCGAGCCACGGACTGGTGGGCGCGGCTTGGCGCAGTTGATCGACTGTTTTTAGAAACCCGTCGTCATTGTTCGCCGCACGTTCTATCTCGCCCAAGGCCAACATACGTTCGGCATTGATTTCCGGAGTGGCATTCGGGATCGATGCGAGAACCTGCCTGGCTTCGCGCGTCTGGTTGGCGCGGCGCAGAGCGTCGGCCATGGCGATCTGAATTGCGGGACGATCCGCCGCGCTCGATTCGCTCAGAATTTTCTGATACTCGTCCGCTGCGTCGCTATAACGCTTTCCTTTCAGGAGAAGTCCGGCGCGGATTTTCCGTTCGCCCGTCGTCGAATTCGCAACAGCCGCTGCGGGAAGCCTTCGCAGTTCCATGTCGGCCTGATTCGCTTCCGCGCTCAGCGGCATGGTGAAATAAAGATTGTGGAAAATGGTGAATGCTCTGGCCGGTTGTCCCGCGGCCGCGTACCCCCGGCCAAGCGCCAACTCAAGATCGGAGCGCGTGGGCAAACGTTCTTTTTCCAGGATCGCAATGGCCTCCTGCGATCGTCCGGCCGTTATTAAGGCGGTGGCATAGATTACGTGCGCATCGCGAATCAGAAATGAATCGGGAAAAGTCTTGTCAAAATCGCCGAGTGTGGTGATGGTTTCGGCGGTCCGTCCCGTCTGCAAATACGAACTTCCCAGATAATAAGTGACGTAATCACCGAGGTCGCCTGCCAGCGGTTTGGCTCGAGCCAACGGGTCGATCGCCTTCGGATAATCGTGATCGATGACATGCGAGTAACCCACCACCAACCAGGCTAGAGCGCCGGCATCTTCTTTGGCGTGTTTCCGGGCATACGCTTCCACTCCAGCGTAAGCGGCAGGAGTGCGGTCTTGCAGCAGTTGCCGCGCCATCGGCCGCAGCGTGGTCGAGCCCACGAATGCGGAGCGCATGCGCTTCAGCCGGGGCGAATTATGATTTCTTTTCTTTCGGACAACCGGAGCTTTCTTCTTGGCTTTGGAAGAAGAAACAACTGGTTTTTTGGGAACAGTCGCTGGCGGCGGCGCCGTTGAGGTTTGCGCGTGAACGCGCCAGCTAGGCACGGAAAAATCACCGCCTAGCATTGCGAACGACAACACGAAGATCAGGAAAAATTGCCGGAGATATGAGACCACTATTATTTAATTATCGTTACTTTAAGGCCGAGGCGCAATTAACGGCGGAAGTTCGGGCCCATGAGAGAAATATCATCTTCGGCCAGGCTGCGAAGTAATTCTTGCGTAAGATAATCGCCGCTAGCTGCTGCCGTGTTGCCGTAACGCTTTTGGTACGTCATGCGGCTCTTGTCGATGTCTTCTTTTAGCCGGTCGTATAAATCGCGGTTCTTCCGTCCCTCAGTGACTTTGACCTGGTTGTAGAGCTTGATTTCGTCGAGCAAGAGGCGGGCAAAACGCTGCGCCTTGCGATGAGTTTCGGCGTCCTCTGGCGAGGTTTGCGGCGGCGGTTCTGGTGCATGTGCCTCTGGGACTACAGTCGGCAAAGGCGCTGACTCTACTTCCGCTGCGGCGGCCGCTGCCATCGCCTGTTCGACCACCGGCGGAGGGGCAACCGGAGTGTGCGTCGGAGGATGAGCAGCGAAAGGATCGGAGAAAGATGAGACGCTCTGGACCGGGGCCGGGGCAGCTTCCGATTTCTCGCTCACCGTTCCTTCCGGCGTGCCTTCTTTTTGCGCCTGCTTACGCAGCGAGGCGACTTCGAGCCATGCGCTGGTCGCGGTCACGAGCAATTCAAGCGCAGCGGCGTCCATGGTTGCTCCGGCATGAGTACCGGCATCGGTATAGACGAGTGCGGCTAATTTATCTTTCAACAAAAGCGGAAGAAGCAAGACTTGATCGTCGGCGGGTGCGCCGAATTGCGATACGAACTGCGAGTCAAGTTCGCCGGAACTTCCGAGCGATGCTTTTCGCGATTGCATGACTGCGGCGGCAACTCCTGAAGTGACATCCAGGGAAAAATCTTTGATGCCCTCACTATCGCTGAAGGCGCGTCCTTGCCATCCGGTCGCAGTACCGGCCTTGATTACGAATAATGCTGCCCGTCCGCAGTAGAGGACCGTGCTATCCAGAAGCGAACGTAGAATTTCCTTTTGGGTGGTGCCTGCGTGAATCGACGAAATCGCCTTGAGCAGATGAGCCGCACTGGCTCCCGAGCCGCCCGCCGCACCTTTGCCCCACTGCGCATTTGCCAGGGCCGGTTGCAGTTCCTGCAGGACACGTTGAACCAGTTCGTCCTTCAGTTGAGGAATCTGGATGTCCAATACCTGAGACACTGTGTTGGCAACGATTTGTTCGATCCGGGCTTTCTCTGGCATGGTTCCCTAAGCTGATTTCCGGGGCAGTACTCTTCCCTGTTAACTTCTGATTATAGGGCCACTTTGAGCCGATTGAGGGGTTACTCGCATGAGCCAATGGTCGTAGGCCGAAGGTACTGCGAGCGGTGTACGGAGCCGAACATTTACGATTCGCTTGAATTCCGAATTTATCGCAAACCAAGCAGTGATTGATACGTCAAAACAGTTCGCACGAGGGCTGGTTACCAAGTAGAATAACAGCTTCGCTTCCGGCTCGCGCAGCCTGAAAATTGTTGCATCGAAGGACACATGAGCACCATCCAACCAAATGTAAGTGAGCCGGTCAGTGACGAGCTTGCGCTGGTACAGGCGGCAAAGGGCGGCGATGTCGGGGCGTTTGAGCAGTTAGTCAAACGTTACGATCGCAACGTTTTTCGGATCGCACAGCACATCACGCAAAACCGCGAAGATGCGGAAGACGTGGTGCAGGAAGCGTTCCTGAAGGCATATCGCAACCTGCAGCAGTTTCAGGGGCAGTCGAAGTTTTACACCTGGCTGGTGCGGATCGCGGTCAATGAAGCGCTGATGAAGTTGCGCCGGCGTAAGCCTGAGCGCACGGTTTCGCTGGACGAAGACATCAAGACCGATGAAGACTCTGTGCCGCGGGAAGTCGCGGATTGGAGTCCGAATCCTGAGCAACAGTACAATCAGGCGGAGTTGCGGGAGATCCTGACGAAAACGATTCAGGGTCTGCCTTCGAGTTTTAGGACAGTATTTGTTTTGCGGGACGTGGAAGGTTTGTCCACGGAAGAAACTGCCGAAGCGCTCGAGTTGAGTATTCCGGCGGTGAAGTCGAGGCTGCTTCGTGCGCGGCTTCAATTGCGGGAACGGCTGAGCCGTTTCTTTCAAAAGCGGGAGAGCGGCAATGGTAAACCGAAACTTGAGAGCGGAGATGGCGACCTGTGAAATGCTCTGACTTTTTGCAAGAGCTGACCAATTATTTGGACGGCGTCATTGATGATCGCACTAAGGCCGAACTGGAAAACCATTTGTCGTGGTGCCACAACTGCTATGTCGTTTGCGATACAACCAAGAAAACCATCGAGATTTATCGCGATTCCGAACTTTATGAACTGCCTGAGGACCTCCGCAGCCGTCTTCGTTCCGCCATCGTTTCCAAGTGCCAGGGACACAAGAAAGCCGATCCTGAAAGCGCTTGAGCCGCTTCCTTCCTGATAATCCACTTATTTGAGCCCGATTTGGGAATATTTCGCGGCTTTTCCTCGTCCTCTCGATCCTCCTTCGAACCCTTTCCTTATGAGTTGAATCTAATCTGTAGACCAAGCAAGGTTCTGTGGATTCAAGGTAAGGGGCCGGTTAGAGCCCGCTGTGGGGAGGGTTTTACGATGATGGCAAAATTGTTTGATGCGTTCTTCGGCTGCTGGCACAGCCATTACAGTTTTCCGATCACGATTCGGAACAAGAGTCTGCGTAGCAATCCTGCGGCATCTGTGACCGGTACGTATGTGGTATGTCTGGATTGCGGCAAGGAATTGCCCTATGACTGGACTGAGATGAAGGTCGCGAATCCTGCGATGCGGGAACATGGCTCCGTGGCTGGAGCTTTGGCCACGAAGCACGCTGCGTAATTAGCTACTGAGTTAATTCTGGCACTGCGTTGAGTCATTACGTCAACGTCTTCCCTGTCCGATTGTTCCCTTGATTTTCATACGACAATCGATGTGAAGAAGGTCAAGTATGGTGAGGATTACGCGATCACCAAAAACTGCGCCATCTTGCGGAACTTGTCGTAGCGTGCCGTCAGCAAATTCTCGATCGGCAACTTTTTAAGTTCATCTAAGTGCCTGGTCAAAGCGGCATCGAGCAAGGCCGCCGCAGCTTCATGGTCAGCATGCGCCCCGCCTTCGGGTTCGGAGACGGTGTCGTCGATGCAACCTAGTTCTTTCAAATCAGGAGCGGTGATTTTCATGGCTTGGGCTGCCAGTTCTTTTTTCGTGGCGTCGTTCCAGCGGATGGCTGCGCATCCTTCGGGCGAGATTACCGAGTAGACGGCGTTTTCCATCATGAGGACGCGGTCGGCGACCGCGATTGCCAATGCGCCGCCGCTGCCACCTTCGCCGGCGATTGTGGTGATGATGGGAACTCGCAAGCGGGACATCTCACGCAGGTTGCGAGCGATAGCTTCCGACTGACCGCGCTCTTCCGCGCCCAGACCAGGGTACGCGCCTGGGGTGTCGACGAAAGTAAATACTGGACGTCCAAACTTTTCCGCGATCTTCATCGCGCGAAGAGCTTTTCTGTAGCCCTCGGGATTGGGCATACCAAAATTTCTATAAACTTTTTGTTTGGTGTCGCGGGCTTTTTGATGGCCAATGACCATGACTTCCGCGCCATGGAAACGGGCCATGCCGCAAATGATGGCGGGATCGTCGGCGAATCCACGATCGCCGTGGACTTCGCTCCAATCGGTAAAAATTCGCTCAATATAATCGAGCGTGTAAGGACGCTGTGGATGCCTGGCCAATTCCGTCTTTTCCCAGGCGCCGCGCGGGGCGGTCACCTGTTTCTGCAACGCCTGGACGCGATCATGCAGCGCCTGAATCTGGCGACGGGTGTCTTCGTCATGCCCATCGATCGACTCCAGCTTGACCATCTGTTTCGCAATTCGTTCCAGCTCCTGCTTTGCCTTTGGTCCCGATTCCATCTTCCGGCTGTCACCATTCCTGACGGTCCACCGCGCTTCCACCATCGACACGAGAAACTCCGCGCCGGTTACCACTAGCACGGCATTGGTAGGGACCATCGCCGCTGGAGCGCTCGTACGCCTGTTGATGAAAGCCGTCATCCGCCGCAGATTTCAGTCAATGATTCGCACCGCTCCCCGTCCGCACAATTCCTCGACCCGCGCAATGAAATTGCGGTCTGGAAGCACATTATAGCCTTCCGCTTCCATGACCACCATGAAATCGTCTTTACGTTCCACGTCAAACAACACCTTGGCATCGCCTTTTCGCTGGGCAAATAACAGGTGCAAATCGTCGACTATGGCCTCATTCGCTGATTCCACAGGGATTCGAATGCGCAGCGAACGCGGCAGCGGAACCTTCACATCCTCAAGCGGTTGGATGTCATTCACCATGAGCTTGGGATTCGCGCCCTCTTCGACGCGCAGGCCGCCTTTAAC
>DATBAX010000286.1:0-5518 GCA_036271275.1 Terriglobales bacterium | reverse complement strand
GACAATTTTGCCAGCGACGTTTCCGCAAATGTGATCTGTTCCACATTCGCCAATCGCTCCACCGCACCACGATTTTGTTCGATCAAGCTGCGAATGGCCACATCTTCCGTGAAGACCTGAATCGGCACTTTGGCCTTCTGCTCAACTTTCAACTCGGCCCGCAGATTGCGCACGCTCACGATCAAATCTTGCAGTATCGCCATGTCGGTCTCGGCAGCAAGATCAATCTGGCTTTTTTCCGCCTGCGGAAACGCTGCCAGCGCAATCGACTTCAGCGGAGGCTTGCCGTCGTAGATCGCGTACCAAAGTTCCTCGGTAATAAAAGGCATCACCGGATGCAGCAACCTTAACGACGCCTCAAACAGATTCACCAGATTTACGCATGCGGTCCGGACTAACTTTTCGTCATCGCCCAAAAGCCGAGGCTTGCTTAGCTCGATATACCAATCGCAAAAATCGCCCCAAAAGAATTCGTAAATGCGATTCGCGGCATCGTCGAAGCGATAAATTTGCAGCGCGTCATTTACTTCCTGCGCAACACGATTGAATCGCGAAAGAATCCAGCGGTCTTCAAGCGTCGATGTATCAAACTCAGATATGCTCGAAGGCCGCATACCCGGATCCACGCGATCCACATTCATGAACATGAAGCGCGCAGCATTCCAAATCTTATTGGCGAACGCCCGGTAGCCATCGGTCCGGCTTTCATTGAACGCGACGTCCGTTCCGGGCGACGACATCGCCGCCAGCGTAAACCGAGTCGCATCTGTCCCATACTTCCCGATCACATCAATGGGATCGACCACGTTCCCCTTGGTCTTCGACATTTTCTGCCGGTCGGCGTCGCGCACCAGCATGTGGATATAGACATGGCGGAAGGGCACGCTGTCGTTCTTAGCCAGCGGGTCGCCGCCCGCCGCTTTTACCGCGGCATCCTGCTCGTGACCCTGCATGAAATGACAGCCAAACATAATCATGCGCGCCAGCCAGAAAAATAAAATATCGAAACCGGTAATCATGAGCGCGTTGGGATAGAAAACTTCCAGATCACGCGTCTTCTCCGGCCAGCCCAGCGTGGTGAACGGCAGCAGCCCCGACGAGAACCAGGTGTCGAGCACGTCGGTGTCCTGCTTCAATTCTGACTTTCCGCACTTCGTGCACTTCGCGGGCGTCTCACGCGCGACGATAATTTCTCCGCACGAACAATGCCACGCCGGAATGCGATGCCCCCACCACAACTGCCGCGAAATGCACCAGTCGTGGATGTTGTGCATCCAGTTCAAATAAATCGTCCGATAATTTTCCGGAACAATCGTGATCTCGCCGGACTCAACCGCCGCCGCCGCGCGGTCCGCCATGGGCTTGATCTTGATAAACCACTGCGTCGAAAGCCGCGGTTCGACCACGGTCCCGCAGCGGTCACACTTGCCGATCGAGAGCGCATGATCTTTTTCGCCCACCAGAAAATTCCCGGCAGCCAGGTCTTCGAGCACCCGTTTACGAGCGGCATATCGATCCAGGCCCGCGTACACGCCCGCGTTCTGGTTCATGCGGCCGTGCTCGTCCATCACATCGATCTGCGGCAGGTTGTTGCGCAGCCCGGCCTGAAAGTCATTGGGATCGTGCGCCGGCGTAACTTTCACCGCGCCGGTGCCGAACTCCGGCTGCGCCAGTTCATCGGTGATGATCGGGATTTCACGATTCATCAGCGGCAGCAAAACTTTCTTGCCGTGCAGATGTTTATAGCGCTCGTCTTTTTCATTCACCGCGATCGCGGAATCGCCCAGCATGGTTTCCGGCCGCGTCGTCGCCACGGTAATAAATTCATCCGAACCCACCACCGGATAGCGGATCTCCCAAAGCTTGCCGGCAACATCCTCGTGCTTGACTTCGAGATCGGAAATCGCCGTCTCGCAGCGCGGACACCAATTCACGATGTACTTCGCGCGATAAATCAGCCCTTCTTCATACAGCCGGACAAACACTTCGCGGACCGCGCGCGAAAGATTTTCGTCCATGGTGAAATATTCGCGGTCCCAATCCACCGACGCGCCCAGCCGCTTCATTTGATCGAGGATGCGTCCGCCGTAGTGCCGCTTCCACTCCCACACCCGCTCAATAAATTTCTCGCGCCCCAACTCGGCGCGCTTCTTGCCCTCGGTCGCCAGTTGCCGCTCCACCATCAACTGCGTAGCGATGCCCGCATGGTCCGTGCCCGGCAGCCACAACGTCACAAAACCGCGCATGCGATGCCAGCGCACAATGATGTCCATCTGCGTCTGCTCGAACATGTGCCCCATGTGCAGAAATCCCGTCACATTCGGCGGCGGCAGCAGCAACGTAAACACCGGACGCTTATCGTCGGCAGCAGGCGTCGGTTGGGAAAAGAGTTTTTCTTTTACCCAGTACTCGGCCCAGCGCGTTTCAATCGCGCCCGGCTCGTACGCTTTAGGAAGTTCGTGGGGCATGGATTTTTGGGAGCACTCAGCACTCGGCATTCAGCCAGTGCAATTGGCACTTAGCAATTGGCACTTGGCAGGCAACGATTGTTTTCCGGAGCCGGAACAGACCTGACAGGGCTGAGTGCTAAGTGCTGATTGCTGAATGCTAAAAACTGACAGACTTTGATCTTACAGGCGGTTGGAAAAAGCGGTCAAACCAGGGCCACTCGCCGCGACGGTTCTTGAACTACAATCAAATCCGTTTCCGCAACTATGGATCACGCCCTCAAGGTCGTAACCCAGCTGCCCCCGCGAGAGCTCTGGCGATATGACGGGCTCGAGACCTATGCACGGATCCGGTCACTCACCGAGGACGACATCCGTGACCTCCTCCGATCTGGGCCTATTCAGTTCGTCATTGTCAATGTCGGCTCTCCGCCTTATTGGATTCAACTGACAGAATGCTTTCAGTTCTGGAAGAGTGAAGCGTGTCCTCATTTGGCGAAGAAGACGCAGGTCGTTCTGGAAGAATTTCCCGGCGGATACGACTACTTCGCCTCACAGTGGGACGGCGGTGACCCCGCTACTCCAATTGTTGTTCTTGAGAAACAGCACTGACCAACCGGCTCGGCACTGAGTAAAACGGATGGCCCATGCCCTACGTAGGTCGCATGACCTGCCGCAGCTTCGGGATTAATCCTGTTGAAAAGTGCCCCCCAGCATCCAGACCAGTGGAATCAGCAGATACAGGACGAGCGCCAAAACCCATTGTTTCTTAATCATCCCACGCCCCCTGGGGAACCTCGCGTGCAACACCCTACACCAAAATATTTCCCCCCATGAAGCGTGTTGCTACCGGAGAACGCGGAAGAAACATCAATCAGACCAAGGATGGATCGGTTGATGGTATTGCCCGAAACAGTTCCGACATGGCATCCAAGGTCGATGCCGCACTCTGGCCCCGAAATCTTGTTCGATTTTACTGAGACCTCGTCCGATGCGACCACGATCCCGAATGTATCGCAGCCGTGCGGAAGTTCGCTGCCGAGGTCGCCGAACATAATGTTGTTGTTCGAAACGATAGCGCCGGGCGATTGATCCCATATGCCACAACATCACTGATACCAACGATATCGGCAGTTGCCAGTGAACCGCAGTTCCATCTCGAAGCGGGTTGTCTTCAACCCGCGAACGTGTAGTTCCTATTGCGACCCTGCCAGTATTGGGTCAGTTTGAATTTTTATTCTAGTCATCCCGAAGATCCGGCGCTCTTCAGCCGGGCGAGGGATCTGGCGCGAACCAGCAGACAGAGCACCTGGGCTTCGCGCGGGATCCTTCGCACGCGCAGGATGGCCCTTCTTAATTTAAGAAATAAATTTCAAATTGGCCCACTACCACCAAGCCGCTCAGGTTGACGGCACTCACCCTCATGTTGGATATTGAAACGGGATGGACATTGAACGCACTATCAACGACATCGAGCAGTTAGAGGAAATGTTCGAGGCGCCGGATATTCGGCCACTCAGTGCAAGCGACATTTCTGCCGCCAATCGAAGGCACGACGAAATGCTGGCGCATAGTCCGTGGTTCCAGCTTTGGCAGCGGTATGGTCTCTGTTGCCGAACCGCGCCTCCAGTCATGCGACTGCCGGGAGCAGGGAGCTAGTTCTTCTCCTAAGGGACGTGAGAAATGGCGAAGAAGAAAACTGCTAATCCCCTGCCGAAACTCACCAAAACTGAACAAGACCTGTTTTCGCACATCCAAAATGGATACCAGCTTGAAACCGATCCGCTCGGCGGCAACCCAGTTCTGCGGCACTTGAAAGACAACCAGGAAATCCGCCCCCTGTCCGCCAATCGCAATACCATCAAGGCGCTCGAACAACGCGGCCTCATCAGCCCCGGCAAGGGTCACGACCCACTCACGGTTCTGTGGCGCGTGCAAGAGAAAGCGGAATAGGGCAGTTGGTCAATTTGAAATTTATTTCTTAAATTAAGAAGGGTCATCCTGAGCGTGCGAAGGATCCCGCGCGAAGCCCAGGTGCTCTGTCTGCTGGTTCGCGCCAGATCCCTCGCCCGGCTGAAGAGCGCCGATCTTCGGGATGACTAGAATAAAAATTCAAACTGACCCAATACTCGGAATAGACCACTGGGGGGGCGGGCAGGTGGCCCATTCAAGCCCGGTTTTGGCGAGGCGACCAACCACTTTAAAGTTCGAGCGTGCCCTGAACGTACAAGCGCGCCTTGCCCGTAATCTTCACGCGATCGCCGTCAATTTTGCACTCCATGGTTCCACCGCGGACACTGAGTTGTTGCGCACGCAAGCAGTCCTTACCCAGGCGCGCCGCCCAGTATGGAGCCAGTATGCAGTGTATCGACCCGGTGGCCGGGTCCTCATCAATGCCGGCCGATGGCAGAAACATGCGGCACACGTAGTCCACGTTGCCTTCGCCGGGTGCGGTGACAATCGTTCCCATCCCAGCGTCCAGCTTGGCAAGAGCCGCAAAGTTGGGCGAGAGCGCTCGCACCTGTTCCGCGTGATCCAATACTATGAGGTAGTCACGCGATTTCATGACTAAAGCCGTTTGCAACCCCAAGGCTGGCAAGAGGCCGACAGGCAACTCGCATGGCTGGGGCGGCATGGCGGGAAAGTCCATTTCAAAGCTGTCCTTGTCCTTGCCTTGAGCGACGGTCAACATGCCGCTGCGGGTATGGAAGCGAACCGGCCACGGGTTGTGTTTCCGCAGCGCGAGCACATAGGCGGATGCCATGGTCGCATGCCCGCATAGGTTGTCTTCGATGACGGGCGTAAACCAGCGCAGGTCGAAATCACCATCCGCGCGAGGAACAACAAAAGCGGTCTCGCTGTGCCTGTTCTCGGCCGCAATTTTCTGCATGACGCTGTCTGCAAGGGGAGCGGAGAGAATGCAGACTCCCGCCGGGTTACCTGCGAACAGCTCATCCGTGAATGCATCCACGTGGTAATAGGGAACTGCCATGTCTTGCTCGTCGAAGGCACTAAACGTATTCGAGGATCATTGTAAACGTGTCACTGGGACCTCAAGGTAGTTGGCGTGG
>DATBAX010000285.1:0-8338 GCA_036271275.1 Terriglobales bacterium | reverse complement strand
ATGGGTGCTCGCGGTTGGGGATGCAAGTTATTCGCTTTACCTGTTTCATCCTTATGTTGTTCAGCTGGTGTCTAAAAAAATCGTTCCCTTTACCGTATTGACGCCGATGGCCGTGGTCGCCCTGATAGGAACCGTGGGGCTTTGCTGCTTGTTCGCAATTGCCAGCTTTAAGCTTTTTGAGCGACCATCCAACGAGTTCCTGCGCCGGGCCTTCTTGCCATCGCCGAAACGTATTGCGTGATCCATCCTTCGAGTTCTTCCACCGCCCGGATGATTTGGTAAACTAAAGAAAGCCAACCAGAAGCCGACGTAGCTCAGCTGGTAGAGCAGCTGATTCGTAATCAGCAGGTCAGCGGTTCGATCCCGCTCGTCGGCTCCATTGTTTCGCCACTCGTAACTCTGCGTGATCATGGACCTGGTTTCAGCACTACAGTGTTTCTTTCATCGCTGGCGATCATGCGGTAGAACTTTCTGAGGTCTTCCGCTTTACTCACCGGCACGCTCAACTCTTTTTGTTCGAAGGTGCGGGTGTAGTCGACAACGTTGCCACTCACCACAGTTTTGGAGTGATAACTGGCAAAGCTGAAGTCCGCATCTACGGGCGGCGGCAAGTCGTCCACCACATAGCCGGCAGGTATTGTGATTTCAAAGGTATCGGTATCGCTCGCCGGCCCTTCGAATTCGATGGGGAATCTCCGCAGTTCTTTGGTCTCCAGAAAACCCATCCCTTTATTCCCAATCACGCGCGGCCGCATCAGGAGCAGGTTGCCGGCATTCTTGGCATAGTTTTCCGCCTCAAACGAGTAGTCGAGACCAAAGGTCTGATCAGTTTGCTGAAGATTGGCGAGGCTGGCGTGTGTAATTTGAAAACTGGAAAGAGAACTCGCTAAAAGTTCCTCGATTGGTTTGATGCGGTCGCCGTCTTTGGTTACCGAGCGCAATCGCCAGCGTTCCGAGGACGCGCGTTGACCGAGCCGAAGCTCCTTCACTTCTCCCTTAAGCGTGCCCGCAGCGTCGAGTGTCAGTTTCGCGGTGCGCCGGATGCTGTTGGTGGAAGAGGGCTGCTGTGGCAGTTCAACCAATTCGCCGCTGTTCGGAGTGACCAGCAAGGCGTAGTTATCTTGCAAAGGCCCGCGAATCTGCCCAAAGGGCGTCAGCTCGTCCGTGGGATCGAAGAAAAGGATTCTACCCAGTTTGGGATGTTGGATGGTCGCGATCAATGACGGGTCGGTGAGCCCCTCAGGTAATCGGATGGCGGTGATTGCGTGGTTAAACTCGTGGTGTGCTGGGGTTTCAGGGGTCACCGCGCCCCGCCTCGTGTTAATGACGACATGGTAGGATTCCACGCCAATCTCATTCAGCATGGAGCGCATCAAAGTCGCTTTGTCTTTACAGTCTCCGTAGTGATTTGAGAACACCTCGGTCGCAGGGTGCGGTTGCCAGCCACCGATTCCCAGTTCAATGGCGACATAGCGGACGTCATGCTGCACAAATGCGGCGAGGGCCTGCATCTTCTGGAGCTGATTGGTTTTCTTGGCAGTCAATGTCGCTACTTGCTGTTTGATCTCCGGAGACGCATCGGCTCGAGTGCCGACCAGATTGAAATACCATTTGCCCATCGTGTCCCAATCCGCGAATCCATTCAGCGCCGGGCCGCCCGCTGTAAAGAAGGACACAATCCCCTGGCCTGCAACTCCCTCGACCGGAGGCATCAAGGCCTCAGGCCGGATCGCCTTTATGTCGTTGAGTGTCCACTGCCACGAATTGTTACCCGTCTGAGTAGGCTTGATTTCGGGATGGTTGAGCCAGGAAATTTTGTATTCCCATCCTGGGGGAAGCTGCAGGGAGTAGCGGCTTTCCAGCACCGGGTCGGATTTCTGGAAGTGCCAGAGTTCCTGAAGAAAAAATGGTTGTTCTTCCACTTCGATCTCATAGCCGACGATGTTGCCCGGATCCGGCGCGGGAATATGCAAGACCCTAAACTTCACATCCGTTATCAACTCGCCGCCGTCGGTACTGGACGATTGCTCGGTAGCGTCCTTGTCCTTGACCTCATAGTCTTTGCCTTGCGTGGGAATGCACCAGCCATGCAGGCTTTTGATCTTCTTCTGCGGATTGAAGTTCACTGCTACTGTGCCGTGGTAACGGCCGTTGGGCCGAAGGATCTTGTAGGCCTCACGGACCTGCGTTCTGATCTTTTCGGCAGAGATGACGGTGACGGTAGTCTCGGAATACAGCAGCACGGCGTCGGTTTTCTCATCGTAGGCGGGGATTGGGTCGTTGACCAGGGCATGCATCCATTGCGGCGCATCTGCTGCCACCGCTGAGCGGGGCATCCCGGTCAAAATGGATATGACGATGCAACCGGCAAGCAGAAGATAGCGACGGTTAGTCGCGCGCGGTCGCTGCCACCGGCTGTAATACGATCTGTTCTTCATCGCCAGTCCTCACAAATTCAAAAAACTGCCGTATCGCGGGATAGTATTTCTGGTCCAAAATCATGAAATCTAATTTCAGATTGCGATTCAGGTGCAACGTGCTCTTGCCGTTTTCCACTTTCATGCTGTAACCGACTGCGGGCGCATCCTGGGTCTGAGCCGGCGGTAGGCTACCGACTTGCCAGCCCGAGGGAAGTTCGATGGTGACGTCATCCGCTTTCTGATAGGGATATTCGAAGTACATCGGGTGGATCCGATTGACATGTTCGAACATGTGTTTCTCGCCGGCAGTGAAAATCCCGGCGGGAACGATCACCCGTTTCCCGGCGTTCGATGTCCAACCCGAAATTTTCAAATTAAATTCCGCACTCAGGGGCGTGTCCGAACTGCTCCAATCAGGTTTGTTCGTGAGTTCCACTTCCGCGGGTCCCGGGATCTGCTCTTTCACTTCATCTTCAAGAAGCTTGGTTCGGGCCAGGTCATCGGCATGCAGAGCTTCGGTTCGATAGTGCATGGCGGTGATGCCGGTATAAGTAACTTTGAGCGTCCCTTCCAGGTCGCCGCCCTCGGAAAGCTTCAAACTGGCGCTGCGTACGGTCTTTGACTCGGAGCTTTCCGGGACCGTGGTGCGAACCCAGGTGCCTCCGTCTTTGTCGAGACACAAGCCTTCCACTCCCGTCAGCGTCCAATACAGCATCCCGAAAGGGGTGAACGCTTCTCCAGGATCAAGGTAGATATCTTTCCCGTTCAGTTTGACGAGCACGACATTGGCATCCAGTTTCGCGCTCTGCATGGTTTCGCGGTTGAAGAAATACTGCCGGCGGTCAGAAACCCGGCATCCGTAGGCTTCGAGTCCCGCTATCCGGACCAGGGCCAGGAAAAGCCAATTCAGCGCTGTAAGGTTACCGTAACCCCGCTTCCAGACATCTTCTACATTCTCCGGAGATTTGTCTTTGTCGCGTTTCTCCTCCTGCTCCGTTTTCCGCAGTTCGAAGGAAGTGTTTCGGATCTGTTGCACCCGGGTATAGATTTTCCGGAGTTTGACTTCCGGCGGATCGGTCGCAGAAACGATCTGCTCCAATGCTTTCGCCATGTCCTTATCGCTGTGCTTTCCAGCAAAACTTTCCTGATACTCGTTCCAGTTCTTATCCAGATTTTTCCAAAACAAATCCGGAGCGGGATGCATCGGGCTTGACGAGTAAATGAAATCCACTCGAGACTTCAGCTCATTTTCCGGCGGCATGAAGTCTTCTCGCTGAAAAGCGGGAATATTAATCGCTTCCATGCTGATAACGTTGGTTGGTCCCTCTTTCGGTTCCGCCATGCCGGGAAGCAATGCATGCCAACTCCACCAGACGCTGTAGCGGACGTTCTTGACTAAGGAGAACCTGGCACGCTTGGTGAAGAGTGCGGAACTGAGAATCCAGCGCGAATTGAAGAGGTGGCCATCAAGGTCGGCGGTGTAGGAGTATTCGACGATACTGCCAACCTGCGCATCGGGAAGAGTGAACGTCTTTGCCAGGACCTTTACTCCCCTGGCTTTCACGAGAGAGGTCTCCCGAATCTCGCCGTTGAAATCGACGATCGAGCCATCGGGCTTCACCATCCGCGCCCGGATGTTCTTGACGTCCTCAGTTCCCTTGATGAAGGGGATTTCTATATTTGCGTACTTACGTCCTTCTTCGGTGAGAATTTTGATCCGAACATAGTTGTTTTCGTAAGGAGGATTGTTGTCGTTCCGGTCAACCTGGCGGTAGAGCATGACTGCCTGGGCCCCGGGAGCGAGTGGTTCGCTCGTCATCTTCAATTCTTCCGGCGGGATGGGCTGAAAATCTTCAGCGAAGACCACGACGGGAAGACTGGCCGCCGTGGTCAGAGCCAGAAATACAGCACCGCATACAGTTGTGGCCAGGCGACGAAACAGCAAATTCCAGCTCCCCGAACGACTGCGCTTATGAGAACGGCGTCTCATACCGTTTGGTGACGGTCACAATATAGCGGTATCGCCGCCGCGTCAATAACAAACCACGGCCCGGGCAAACCTCCAAAGATGTGAAACACGACCGCATGGAGCGGCTGTGCCCGATGCCTTGTGTTACCTTTACGAACCGGGGGCATTTTTCGCTCGAAATTCTCCATGTGAGGCGGTGTCACGGAATGAATCTTTTCGAGAAAGATCGCTTGCGACCTACTCTAATCGCGCTGTTCTTCTTAATGTGTTTACCGATCTCGACAGGCCTTACCTTGGCCCAGGATCAAACCGGCGTTGACCCTTCGGTTGCGCCTGCGCCGCACGCGAAACAAATCCATCTCAAGCACATTCTGGTGATCAGTCAAACTAAGGGCTATGAACATGACTCGATTCCGGATGCGATGGTTGCTATCTACAACATGGGCCACGACAGCGGTCTTTGGGATGCGACGCTGCGCACCGACACTGAGCTCATCACGAAAAAAGACTTGGATCGGAACGCGAAGAACCTGAATTACTTTGACGCCCTGGTATTTGTGAGTACTACTGGCGAGCTTGAGTTGGATGACAGTCAGAAGAAAGATATGCTGTCGTTCATTAAAGACGATGGCAAAGGATTTGTTGGCGTCCATGCGGCACTCGACACCAATTACAAATGGCCGGAATATGGCGAGATGGTTGGTGGATGGTTCGACCAGCATCCATGGTCTACATTCAATGCGCCGATCATCAATGAAGACCCGAGCTTTCCTGCGGTCCGACATTTTCCGAAAGCGTTTGTTAAGTATGATGAGATTTATCAGCCCAAGGAGTGGTCGCGCGATAAAGTGAATGTGCTGCTGAGCCTTGATCCCACGAAACTCAACTATGAGAACCCGCGTGTCCACAGGACGGACCACGATTTTGCTGTGGCTTGGGACAAGATGTACGGCAAGGGACGGGTTTTTTATTCGACCCTCGGACATACGGAAGAAGCTTGGAGCGATCCTGATATACGCAAAATGTATTTTGAGGCAATCAAGTGGGTACTGGGCATGACTGACGGTAGTACGGCTTCGCATCCGCGGCCGTAAACTCAAGTTTAAAGAGCTATTAACCGCAAAGAACGCAAAGGAAATCCGCAAAGGACGGTAAGAGAATCCGAGATGATGAGATTTTCTGGTTTAACCGCACTGTCGGCCGCATTCTTGCTCTCCGGCTTCGCCGTCACAGCGGCACAGACGCCATCCACGCCCAAACCGTATCCGCCGGAGTTGGTTCAGAGCGGAGGCGCGCTTTTCCGCCAGGATTGCTCGTTTTGTCATGGCCGGGACGCCGGTGGCGGCGAGAGCGGGCCTGATCTAACGCGATCGAAGTTGGTCGCCTCCGATGTAGGTGGAGACAAGATCGGCGTCGTCGTGCGCAGTGGGCGTCTTGATAAAGGCATGCCGCGTTTCGCATATACCGATCAGCAGATTGCCGGAGTGATGGCATTTATTCATACCCAGCAGAACAATGCGCTCAATGATAAAGGTGGACGAAAAGGTGTGGACGTCGCCGATCTCCAGACTGGGAACGCCGAGGCGGGCAAGCAATATTTCAACAGCGCCGGGGGATGCGCCACCTGCCATTCGCCGACCGGCGATCTTGCGGGAATCGCTTCACGTCATCAGGGCCTTGAGCTTGAGATACGCATGCTTTATCCCGAACACGCAAAATCAAAAGTGACGGTGACACTTGCTTCTGGTCAAACCATCAGCGGACCGGTGGCATATCTGGATGAATTTACGGTTGGACTTATTGACGCGACCGGAACCTATCAATCCTGGAGGACCGGCGATGTGAAGTACAAAGTGGATTCGCCGGCAGAAGCTCACGTTGAGCAGTTCGGGAAATACACAGACGCAGACATCCACAATCTTATGGCGTATTTGCAGACGCTGCGATAACTCCGATACTGCTTTGAGAGGTCCGCAATCATATGAGTTTTCTGAAGATAGTATTTCTGGTGGTCGCAATTGCAGTGTCGACTGTCATGGTTGGGCAGGGAGCGGATGAGCAAATGCTGCTGCATCCGCCGGCCGACAGTTGGCCGGGATATCACGGCGATTATTCCGGGCGACGCCACAGTGCGCTGACGCAGATCACGCCGCAGAACGTGAAAAATCTGGGATTGGCGTGGGCGTTTCAGACCGAACAGCTCGCACAGATTAAGTCGTCGCCGCTGTTGGTCAATGGCATTTTGTACTTTACCGTTCCGGAAAATATTTGGGCAGTCGATGCGCGGTCCGGCCACCAGATCTGGCATTACACCCACCCGCGCAGTCCGGGAGAACACATTGGGCATCGCGGCGTGGCTATGTATAAGGGATATCTCTTTTTTGTGACTCCCGATGCCCACCTGGTGTCCCTCAACGCCAAGAATGGGACGGTGCGCTGGAATATTGAAATCGCCGATTACACCAAGGGATACTGGACCAGCATGGCGCCGCTCGTCGTGGGAAATCATGTGCTGGTTGGCGTTTCCGGAGACTTTGATAATATCGCCGGCTATATCCGGTCGATTGATCCAGAAACTGGCGCGACGCAATGGCAGTGGGATTCCACGCCTCCGCCTGAAACTCCGAACCAGACTACTGGAGGGATGACGTGGATGACGGGGACGTACGATCCCGATCTCAACCTTGTTTATTGGGGAACCGGAAATCCGACTCCTGTTCTGACTGGCTCAACGCGGCCCGGTGATGATCTCTACACATGCTCGATCGTCGCCTTGAATCCCGAGACAGGCAAGCTGGCATGGGCCTTCCAGGTTTCTCCGCACGATACGCACGATTGGGATGCTGTGGAGACTCCGGTGCTGGTCGATGGCGACTTTCACGGTGCGAAGAAAAAGATGCTGATGCAGACTTCCCGCAACGGCTACTTCTTTGTCCTCGACCGAACTAACGGGAAGAATCTTTTGACGACTCCGTACGGACCCGTCAACTGGACTTTGGGCATCGATAAAGAAGGGCGTCCCATCCCGAATCCTGACAAGGAACCCGCGCCGGATGGACGTCTGCTCGCACCCGACGAGGGCGGACTCACCAACTTCCGCTCCCCGAGTTTCGATACGAAGAACGGATTGTTCATTGTCGATGCCCACCCCAGCTACAGCATCTATTTCGCCAAGCCCGCGGATGGAGTCTATGGATGGGCCGGCGCCGATTATGGGGTTTGGGGCAAGGGCGTGATCGAGGCCATCGATTATCAGACCGGCAAAATCCGCTGGAGTCATGAACTCGGACCGGAATCCGGCGCTGGCGTGCTGACGACGGATTCAGGTCTCACGTTCACCGGCGACGGCCATGGAAATTTTTTGGCGTTGGATTCGACTGACGGCAAAACTCTTTGGCATACAGGTTCGGGCGCGCACATTGTAAGTTCTCCGATCACCTACGAACTCGACGGACGTCAATATGTACTGACCAGCAGTGGCGGCATCTTGTTTGCGTGGGCACTGCCGCAGCCATGATGATCCCATTCAAGATCTTCCCCACGGCTTGTGCCGTGGCCTGTAATCTCATGCCGCTTGGAGGCGCAAGGTGCCTTTTATGATCTCGCGATTTTCATTTCGATATTCGTTACTTGCCGCCGGACTCCTTTATTCTTTCGCCCCGGCGATTCACGCTCAGACCTCCCCCCTGGCACCCGACATACCCTCCAAGTACGAGGCGGCAACAACTTCCTACGACTACGTGAAGCGTGTCGTGATGATTCCGATGCGCGACGGAGTGAAGCTCTACACCGTGATTGTGGTTCCGCACGGGGCAAAGAGTGCGCCGATCATTCTGACTCGCACTCCGTACAATGCGGCGAAACGTACCGAGCGCTTCGACTCGCCGGACATGCTTTCGACTCTGCCGCAGGGTGACGAAGTGTTTGTCGCCGATGGATACATCCGCGT